>JBDUBP010000094.1:0-21846 GCA_040004075.1 Acidobacteriota bacterium
TGGCGCCGTTGTAGTTGTCCGCCTGGCGGTAGTTCTGGACCGTCCATCCCGTCAGGGACCGGGCGAGCGCCGTCACGTCGCTCTGGGTGTAGTTGCCGATTCCGAGCGTGTAGAGCTCCATGAGCTCACGGGCGTAGTTCTCGTTGGGCTGCGCCGCGCGGTTTAGCCAGTTGTCCAGCCAGACGAGCATCGCCGGATCCGACGACATCCGGACCACGAGGTCGTCGAAGCGGCCGACCGCCGCCTGGCGCGCTGTCTTGTTCTGGTTGAGCATCAGGGTCACGCCCCGGACCTTGGAGATCCCGGACGTCCAGTGGAGATTCCAGAAGTAGGTCATCTTCTCCTCCAGCGGCCGGGGCGAGTTCGCCATCCGGTCGAGGAACCACTGCTGGAGTCCCCGGGTCGTCGCCAGGTTGTAGGTCCGGGCCGCCAGAGCCGCCTCGTAGGTGGTCATGTCGACCGCGTCGTAGTCGACGAGGGAGGAGACGGCCCCGTCGAGACCCCGGGCAGTCAGCGCGTCCGTCTCCGCGGGAGTCCCGCCGAAGCCCGCTCGCCGCAGAAGATGCGCCGCCGCCTCGCGATTCCATGAGATCGATGTCATGGGCCCCCCTTCGGGCGTTGAAGGTTGGACGAGGGGGGCTCGAGAGGGTTTACCGGGAGTTCAGAGTTGAGTGTTAAGAGTTCAGACCCGGAAGCCTGACTCTCGACTCTCAACGTCCTAAAGCACCGGCAGCGGGATCCCGTGGGTGCGCGTCTTTCCTTCCAGTGTCGAGTCCCAGCGGCCCGGGATTTCCGCTGCGCAGTCCGGACAGCGGCCCGCCTCGATGCGGTTGGACAATACGACGAAGCCGTGGCGCTCTATCAGCGTCCGGCGGCAGTTTGGGCAACGGGTGCTCTCCCATTCTCCGACGCGCCCCGGGATGTTGCCGGCGTAGACGTAGCGCAGGCCCTCCTCGGCGCCGATCTCGGCGGCGCGGATCACCGTCTTGACGGGAGTGCTGCCGCGGTCGTTCATTTTGTAATCGGGGTGAAACGCGGTGACGTGCCAGGGGACGTCCAGGGAAATCGAAGCGATGAAACGCGCCGCCTCGCGCAGCTCCGTTTCCGAGTCGTTGAACCCCGGAATCACGAGCGTCAGCACCTCGAGCCAGATCCCCCGCTCGTGGATGGCGCGAATCGAGTCGAGAACGTTCTGCAGGACGCCGCCGAGCTCGCGGTAGTGGCGATCGTCCATCGACTTCAAATCCACTTTGTAGAAGTCGATCCACGGACGGATGTAGTCGAGCACCTGAGGCGTGCCGTTGCCGTTGGAAACGTAGGCGGTCCTCAAGTTCCGGCGCTTCGCCTCGCGGAAGATCTCGACGGCCCACTCCGACGTGATCAGGGGCTCGTTGTAGGTCGAGACGACGGTCGGCGCCCCCTGCTCCTCCGCCAGGTCCACGAGAAGCTCCGGCGTGACGTCTCGCGGCGGCGCAATCGCGCGGGGATCGCGGATCGACTGCGACGTGAACCAGTTCTGGCAGTAGCCGCAGTGCAGGTCGCACCCGAGCATTCCGAACGAAAACGCGTCCGTCCCCGGGAGCGCGTGGAAGAACGGCTTCTTCTCGATCGGGTCGCATTGCAGAGCGCCGACGTAGCCCCACGGGACGCGGAGGGTCCCCCCATCGTTGTATCGGACTTTGCAGACTCCCGCCCGGCCCTCGGGGATCGGGCATCGGTGCCCGCACGCGTAGCAGCGCAACCGGCCGTCGGGCAGGCGCTCGACGAGCTCGGGAGCGCTGTCGGACGTCCGGGCCGCGAGGATCGGAGCGAGAGGAGACGAAGTTGCCATGGAAATCCCTGACCTCGATTCAAAACCGGCCGCCGACGGCGGAAATGCCCACCGAAACCCCTGCGTTATCATCCGCCGAATGTCCTTCCGCGCGCGATTTCTCCCGTCCCTTGCCCTTCTTCTTCTCCTCTCCGGCTTCGCGGCGGCCCAGACCGCCACCACTGTCGTCGCGGTCACGACCTGGACCGTTGAAAACAACCGCTTCGTCACCGGCGTCAATCTCCAGGCCCAGCCGGACGGAAGCGTCTGGTTCCTGGTTCCGTCGAACGACCGGATCGTGCAGCTCCAGCCGGACGGAATCACCTTCAAGCAGTGGCAGATACGGGATGACAAGAGCCTCGGGGCCAACCCGGTCGACTTCACGGTCGACGGCAAATACGTGTGGTTCATCGAGAACGGGCAGAGCCAGATCGACGCCGGGTTTTCCGCGCTCGGGCGGCTCGACACCGAGACCAACCAGCTCCGGGAGTGGGCCGTGCCCGGATCGCGGCCGGCGGGGTTCTATCGCGCCCCCGACGGGAAGGTCTGGTTTCCTCAGACCAACGGCCGCCTCCAGTCGCTCGATCCGGACTCTCTCGTCGTGAAGGACTACCGTTCGGGGAAGACCTTCGCCTATTCCGACGTCGTCGTCTCGCCGGACGGAGCGATGTGGATGCTCGACTTCGGGAACAACCGCCTCGTTCGATACGTCCCCGGGGCGGCGTCTGAGACGTCCTGGACGATCTCGAACCCTTCGTTCGGCAGGTTGAACTCGACCCAGCTGCAGTTCGATGACCGCGGAGGCCTGTGGATCTGCGAATTCTCCGCCAACCGCATGGACCGGTTCGACCCGGCGACCGGGTTCGTCACGGCGTACTCGGGTTTTCTCAGCCCCCTCCACTTCGACATCTTCAACGGCCGGATCTACGTCGCGGAGGCGCCGACGGCCAACGGGCGGGTCGTCGTCCTGGACCCGGCGATCGCGGCGGCCAGCTTGGCGGTTCTGACGCCGGAGACGCTCGACATCCTCGCCTCGGTGAACAAGCGTCCGGCCGTCCTCCGCGACACGACCGCGATCCTGACGACCTTCACGAGCACGAAGGCCACTGCCGCCGAGGCCGACGTCAAGACGACGGTCGCGGCGCCGGGCCTGCTGAGGACCGAATTTCCGTCCGTCAACGCCTACGGGATCGAGGCCACCGGCTCCGGTGTCTGGACCGGCAGTGAAGGCAAGCTCGTGCGCCTGGTCCTCCAGACCGTCGGCGGCGTCACCGACCTGACGGTCCCGGTCGCGGCCCAGTTCGGAGTCGCCCCGGGCCCCCGGATCGCGATCGAGACGACCATGGTGAACCGCGGCTCGGCGCCCATCTCGGGCGACCTGCTCTTCCTCTTCTCCGACGCGTCGTTCGCGCCGAGCACCCCGTTTTCCGTGGCGCCGGGTCAGACGCTGGTTCTTCCCGACACGTTCAAGGACGCGAGCTCGGGAGCGGGGGCGGAGTTCGGCCCCGTGCGGGTGCGCGTCGCCTCGGGCAACGCCGCCGATCTTTCCGTTTCCATCCGCTCCGCCCGATTGCGCGACGACGGCTCATCTTTCGGGTTCTCGATGCGCGCGACCTCGACGGACGACTCTCTCGGGCAGGGGTCCTCCAATACTCTCTTTCTCGGCGCGCGCACGTCCGAGATCGCGGTGTTCGGACTCTTCAGCGCCGTCGCGGGCGATGCGACCGCGACCCTCGTCGCGCCGGACGGCACGGTGCGCGGGACCCGGCGATTCGTGCTGACGCGGAACGTGGCGGAGGAATTCAACCCGGCCGCCTCGGCGTTTGGCGTTTCCCCGGAGCCGGGCGACGTGATCCGGCTCGCGGTGGCCTCGGGATCCGTGCAGTCCTACGTGAACGTCTTCGACACCCGCAACACGGACATCGCCACGGCGCCCCCGACGGCGGCGTCGACGGAAGGGGTTTTCCCCAACCTCTCCAACTTCGCGGGCGCGGGAGGACGTCTGTCAGACCTGTACGTCTCGAATCCCGATGCGACCCGGCCGGTCAATGTCACCTTCTCCTTCATTCAGGAGAACGGGGGCGCCGCGCCCAGGCTGGCGACCATCGCCCTTCCCCCGGGGGGCAGCCGCGTGATCGAGGACGCCCTGACCAATTTCTTCGGGGTTCTCGTCGGGGGCGCCGTGACGTACACCGCGGAAGGACCGGTGGCGGTCGCGGCCCGCGTCGCCTCGCGCCGGGACGAGGGCGACTACGCGACGATCGTTGCGGCGCTTTCTCCCTCGGAGGCGATCGCGCCGGCCGGGGCGGCGGAGTCGCTCGGCGCTCCGACGACAGACACTCGCACGACGGACCTGCTGCTGTTCAACTCGGGAGCGGCGAGCGCCGTGACGGTGATCGGCTACGACGATTCGGGAAAGGAGATCGGCCGGCGCACCGTCTCGATCGACTCCCTGGGCAGCGTCCGGCTTCCGGCGGTGCTGGCGACCCTGGGCGGCGCCGGACTCGCCGCGGCGCGCCTTCGCGTCGAGACCTCCGCGGGCGGGCGGATCTACGCCGTCACCGAGCAGATCGACCGGGCAACAGGCGACACGGAGAGCGCGAGATTGAGGTAGTCGCCAGTCGTCAGTTTTCAGTGTCGTCGGGCGTCCCAAAACTGATCACTGAAAACTGAATACTCAGAACTCTCCGGTAGACTTCGCCCGTGGGCTCGCCCCGTACGGTCGTTCGCGGTTCCGGGATGTTCGTTCCCGAGGGTGTCGTCACCAACGAGCGCATGTCCCGGCTGATGGACACCAGCGACGAGTGGATCCGGCAGCGGACGGGGATCGGCGAGCGGCGGTACGCCCGCGCCGGGACCTCTTCCTGCGATCTGGGAATCGAGGCCGCGAAGCGGGCCCTCGAGGACGCGGGGCTCGAAGCGGCCGAAATCGACCTCATCGTCTTCGCGACCATGACGCCGGCGCACTACTTTCCCGGAAACGGCGGCCTCCTGGCGGCGGCACTCGGCCTGCACGAGACTCCGGCCCTCGACGTCCGGATGCAGTGCGCGGGATTTCTTTCGGGGCTTCAGGTCGGCGATGCCTTCATCCGCTCCGGCACCTACCGGCGGGTTCTGCTGGTCGGTGGCGAGTGCCACGCCTCTCTCTACCCGTGGTCGGAGGCGGAGTGGGCGGTGATGTTCGGCGAATCCGAAGGGCCGGTCTCGCCCGCCGCATACGCCTGGGGAACGGCGCAGCGCGACCGCGCCGTGATCTTCGGGGACGGCGCGGGCGCCTTCGTGCTCGAGGCCCACGACGCGGACGACGGCCGGGGCTTTCTGGGATTCGAGATGCGCACCGACGGCTCACACTGGGACAAGCTCTACGTGCCGGGTGGCGGGTCCGCGTCCTTCCCCTACTTTTCCCCGGCGCAGTTCGAAGACAACCGGACAGTTCCGGTGGTCGAAGGCCGCCAGGTGTTCCGCCTCGCGACCACGGCGATGCCGGCGATCGTCCGCGAGACCCTCGAGAAACATGGCGAGTCCCTCGAAAGCCTGTCGCTGCTTCTCATGCACCAGGCCAACCTGCGCATCAACGAGTCCGTCCAGAAGACGCTCGGACTCTCCGACGAGAAGGTCTTCAACAACATCCAGAAATACGGCAACACCACGGCCGCGACCCTTCCGCTCGTCTTCCACGAGGCGAAACAGGCCGGCCGGGTGCGCGAAGGCGACCTCGTCTGTTTCACCGCTCTCGGCGCGGGGCTGCACTGGGGGGCCGGTCTGCTCCGCGCGTAACTAAGAGCCGGTTAAAGCTCCCGGCGCCGGGGTCCCCCGGTCGCTATACTCCGCGCGCAATGAAATTCCGCGCCCTCTCCGCCCTGTTCGCCGCGATTCTTTTTCCCGCCGCCGGCCTCCTCGCGCAGACGGACGCGCCGGCGCCGACACCGGAGGCGGCCGCCACGGCGAAGGAGCCGCTGGCCGGCGCCCCCGCCGCGCCGCGCCCGCCGGAGGGCTCCCGCATCATCAATCTCCCTTCGGCCGACGCCCCGCGCCGGGGCACCCTGACCGTCCTCTTCACTCACCGCTTCTCGCAGCCGGTCGAGCAGAGCGACATCCATTCGCTCTATTCCTTCGACTCCGGAGCGGACATCGGAATCGGCCTCGCCTATGCCCCGATCGACAACCTGGACGTCTCGCTGTACCGGTCGTCGGGGCTCGACGTCTACGAGCTCGACGTGAAGTACCACGTCCTGACGGCCGGTCCGCTTTCCGCGGCCGTCCGGCTGGGGGGCGACTGGCGGACCGAAGCGAACCTCCAGAACCGCAACGGCATCTTCGCCCAGGCGATCCTGGGACTGTCGCTCGGCTCGCGAGTGCGGCTGACCGCGGTTCCGACCTACGTTTCGAAGACCTCGGGACAGCGGTTCGTGTCGCCGAAGCCCTTCTACGAGAACCTCTTCAACGTCCCGGCCGCGGTCTCGATCGCGGTGACCCGATCCATCAACGTCCAGGGAGAGGTCGAGCCCCGACTCGGGAAAGCGGACTCGCGAGGAGTCGCCTGGATCGCCGCGATCGAGAAGACCGTCGTGCGGCATCGCTTCGCGTTCACCGTCGGAAACCAGCGTGGAACGACCGTGGACCAGTACATCGCCACGGATTTCTCCGGTCTCCCCTCGCACGGCTACTACCTCGGATTCAATCTCGTGCGGCAGTGGAAGCTCTGAGTTCCCCTCCCCGGACGCGCGTCCCCTTTCTCTCGCCGACCGACCGCCTGGTCTCGCTCCCGTCGATTCCCCTCGTCCGCGCGGGGGATGGAGAGCGTGCGCGTCTAAAGACCGCGGTGCGCCTGGGCTGGCGGGCCGGATGCCTGCTCGTCCGCTTCGACGCGCGGGACGAGGGGTGCGTGGCGACGAAGGTGCGCCGCGACGATTCCCTCTGGGAGGAGGACGTCTTCGAGGTCTTCCTGACTCCCCTCGACCCTCCGCACGCGTATTTCGAGTTCGAGGTCAACCCGCTCGGCACGCTGTTCGACGCGGCGATTCTGTCTCCCCGTCTCGTCCGCCCGACGATCTGCCTCGACGTCGGCTGGGATTGCGCGGGATACACGGCCCGCGTCGAGCGGCGGGAGAAGAGCTGGTCGGCGCTGTTGTCGATTCCCTTAGCGCCGCTGTGCGGGGGCGCAATTCCGCCCATCTGGCGCGCCAACTTCTTCCGCGTCGACCGCGGCGCCGGACAGAGCCCCGACGAGCTCTCCTCCTGGTCACCTCTTCACCGCGACCCCGTCGACTTCCACGACGCGAAGCGGTTCGGGACCCTGGTGCTGGAGAGGTCGAGCGGTCCGGATTGACGGAGGAAAATCGGCGGGACTCCTCGATTCTCGATTTCGGTCTCCTCGCTATTCCGGCAGCACCACTTCCGTGCGCCGGTTGAGGGCGCGTCCGGCGGGCGTGGCGTTGGTCTCGACCGGGAAATCCTTCCCGAAACCCCGGGGCTCGAGCCTCGCCTTCGCGACACCTCCGGCCGCCGAGAGGTAGTTGAAGACCGCGTTGGCCCGGTCGAGAGAGAGCTTGAGGTTGAAATCATCTTTCCCGGTCGCGTCCGTGTACCCGCAGACGTAGGCCTTGGCGTTCGGGAAGTAGGTGTTCAGGATCTCCTTCTGCTTGTTCAGGATCGGGAGAGCCTCCGGCTTCAGGTCCGACTTACCGCTGTCGAAGGAGACCTTCTCCGAGTATTCGAAGACGAGAAGTCGACCCGCTCCGAGCTTCTTCGCGAGGGGCGAAGGCTCCTTCGCGAAGCGAAAGATCACCTGCGCGGTTTCCGGGGACAGGATCCGGATCCGCTTCTCGACGACCTGGCCGTCCGACGCGGTTGCCTGAATCGATTCGAGGTCGTCGAACGTCTCGATTTCGAAGCGCTGCGGGACCGGTCCGACGGTCTTGTTGCGGTACTTCACCTCGGCCTTGCCGGGCTCGGAGAGGACGTCGATCGTCATCTTCAGCTCGAGCCTTTTCGCGCAGCCGGTCGCCAGGGCGAGAGCGGCGACGACGAAGGCGCAAAGAGGATATCGGCGTCGCGTCATGCGCTCCTCCAGGTTTTCACGGGTTCTCGGGTCCGGGAATTATAACCGGCACACCGACCGTCGATTCGACGGGCCGCCCCTCCGAATCCCGCGCGGGCTTGAAGCGATATCGCAGGATCGCGGCGCGAGCGGCACGGTCGCATTCCGGACAGACGGAAGAGATCACGCGCGCGTCCTTCACCGTCCCGTCCTCGGCGATCGTGACCCGCAGCCCGACGCTTCGGTTGGCGTACTCGCGAAGAAGCCCGGGCGGGAGGTCGATCGCCGGCGCGCTCTCGCTCTGGGCGGGAGTCGCCGGCCGGCGGGACGACGCCGCGGGCGCGGGTGCCGGCGCTTCGGCTCGCGGGCGCGGCGCGGGCGGGTTGAGACGGGAACGCTTTTCAGGGGAGGGAGCGGGCGCGGCCCTGACTCTCCCGGCCGGAGTCGGTTCCGGGGCAGCCGTCGGCCGGGGCAGCGGGGTCGCGGGAGGAGCGGTCGGAACAGGGGTGGAAACCGTCGGACCCGCGGCGGTGGCGGCGGGGGCGACGGGCGCGGACGGTTCGATGCGGGAGGTCCGCGTCGCGAGAAACGCTCCCAGGGCCGGCAATCCGACCGCCGCGGCGATCCACCAGAGTCGTGAGCGCAAGCGGTCCGGCCGGGGCGAGGCAACCGAGGCGGCCGGCGCGGCGGTGCGGATGCTCGGCACCGACGCGGAGAGAACCGCGCCCGGGGGAAAATCGACGGAGGGCTGCACGGGCTCGAGGGAACGCCCGGATGGCGTGCCGCCGGACGGAAGGGGTCGCCCGGACGGCGTACCGCCGGGCTCGGGCGGGCGCCCGAACTTCTCCGGCGGGGGGAGCGGGACGGGGTTTCCGGCCAGGAAATCCTGGAGCGCCCGGCCCATCTCGCCGGCGGTCTGAAACCGGGCGGCGGGCTCCCGCTCCAGGGATTTCATCACCATCGCCTCGAAGATCGGGTGAATACCCGGACGCTTCGGGCCGAGCGGTTCCGCCGCCATCGTGAAGCGCTTCATGGCCATTCGGACGGGATCGGTGTCCTGGAAGGGGAAGCTGTTCGAGACCATCCGGTACAGCGTCGCTCCGAGCGAGTAGATGTCGACCCTGCCGTCGATCGCTCCGCCCGTCAGTTGCTCCGGCGCGATGTAGGCGGGTGAGCCCAGGATCGTGCCCGTGCGGGTGTGGACGACGCTCTGTTCCGACTTGGCGATTCCGAAGTCCATGAGGTACGGGTGGCGCCGCAGGTCGATGAGGATGTTCTCCGGCTTGATGTCCCGGTGCACGATGCCGCGCCGGTGGCTGTAGTCGAGCGCGTCGCACACGGCGGCGGCGAGCGTGGCCGTTTCGACTTCGGACCACGGGCCCTTCTGCTTGAGCTCGCGAATCAACGTGGGGCCGTCGACGAACTGCATCGTGAACCAGCAGAGGTCTTCGTGCTGTCCGTACGCGAAGATCTTGATGATGTTCGGGTGGTCGAGGGAGGCAGCTAGCCGCGCCTCCTGCCGGAATCGCTCCGCGAAATCCGGGTCCTCGATGTCCGCCGAGAGGACTTTCAGCGCCTCGATCCGGTCGAGCCGGCGATTCCGGACGCGGTACACCGTCGCGAACCCGCCGCGGCCGAGATGCCCGACCATCTCGTAATCCTCCGCGAGGAGGGCCGAGATGCGGACCTCGCGCGCGTCGAAGGATGACAAGGAAGTGAGCGTCGAGCGTTAAGCGTTGAGCATCAGGCCACGGATCAAGAAAACGTCGGCAGACCGCGGTCGGCGCGGGAGAACGGGATTCCCTGGCCGGTCAGCCAGGTCTGGGCTCTTTCCAGGGCCTGCCGTTCCTTGAAGTGGAAGAAACGCGCCTCCTCCTTGGGGAACCGCAGGAGGGACTTGCGGAACGTGGCGGCGGGATCCGGTCCCTGGAGCGAGGCGGCCAGTGTCCGCCGGCAGGCCTCGTCCTCGCAATGAGGGAGGAACGCCTCGAGGTCGCCGAGCGTGCGCTCCCCCTGGTCTCGCGGGAGGGCGACGAACCGGGGATTTTCCGTAAACTCCGCATGACGCCGGGAATCCGAGACCAGGGCCTGCTCGACGTCCCCGGTCTCCCGATCGAAAAAATGGGTGATCTGGTGCGACCGACTCTCGAAGCCGACGATCAATCCCTCCCAGTCGATGCGCAGCGGCATCAGACGGGGGAAATGCGTGCTGGACACCGGCGATTCGAGGGCATATGCCGGTATGATACGCGGTTCATATGGTTGTGAAAAAAATCTCGACGTTCGACGACTGGATCGACTCGTTCCGCTCCTGGCAGAAGGACATCGACCTTCGCCTGCCCCGCTTCTCGGACTACCAGTTCGAGGCGAAATACGGGGACCTGAAGACTACGGAGATCGAGTTCGGCGACTTCGCCGGCAACCGGAAGTGGGAGCGGGTCACGCAGATTCCCCAGCAGCAGATCCGGGACGCGCTCTTGAATCTCATCGTCTATCAGGGCGACACCGAATTCGCTTCCGTCGAACAGCAGCGCAACCTTCTCGACACCTCTCCCTCCGATTACGACACCGACAGCGTCTGCCGCATCATGGTCGAGGAGATGCGGCACGGCTGGCAGATGTGCCACCTTCTCGTCAACCATTTCGGAGAGACGGGCAAGGTCGAAGCGCGCAAGCTCCTCGAGCGCCGGGCGTGGGACAACAGCCGCCTGCTCGGGTCGTTCAACGTGGACGTCGACAACTGGGTGGACTTCTTCACCTACACCGAGTTTGTCGACCGCGACGGCAAGTTTCAGCTGAACATGCTGTCCACGTCCGCGTTCGAGCCGCTCGCGCGCTCCATGGGCCCCATGCTCCGCGAAGAGGGCTTCCATCTCGGCACGGGCCACATGGGCCTTCAGCGGATCGTCAAGGCGGGGCGCGTGCCGCCCGCGCTCCTTCAGAAGTACATCAACAAGTGGCTGTCGACGGCCTACGACCTCTTCGGCAAGGACTCGTCGTCTTCGGCCGAGTGGTTCTACGTCTGGGGACTGAAGGGCCGTTACGACGAATCCCGGCACTCCGAGGCTCCGGACAAATCGCACCTGAACGAGCTGTCGCGCGAAATGTACCGCCAGGAGGTCGAGAAGCTTCTGCAATCGATCAGCCGCCTCCTTCCGCCGGGAGCGGATCCCATCGTCGCTCCCGACATGAAGTTCCATCGCTCGATCGGCGAGTTCGCGGGCGAGCCGTACTCGGTCACCGGAGAACGCCTGTCGCCGGAGGCCTACGCGAAGCATGCCGCCGAGGTCCTGCCGAACGAGGAAGAGAGACAGTTCGTCCGCGACCTGATGCGGGTTCCGGGCTGGATCGCGCCCCGCGAAGAAGTCACCGCGATCACCGAGAACTGAGGCGCTGACCGCCTCCGTTCTTCGACGCAGGCTCCTCTCCTGGTACCGGAGAGAGAACCGGCAGCTCCCCTGGCGCGGGACCCGCGACCCCTATCGCATCTGGGTCTCGGAAGTCATGCTGCAGCAGACGACCGTGGCGGCGGTTCTTCCGCGATACGCCTCCTTTCTCGATCGGTTCCCCGACATCGACGCGCTCGCGCGCGCGAAAGAGGAGTCCGTGCTCGCCGAGTGGTCGGGCCTCGGCTATTACGCCCGCGCCCGGCACCTCTCGCGGGCGGCCCGCCAGGTCGTCCGCGACCACGGCGGGGAGCTGCCCCGCGACATCGCCGCGCTCCGCGCGCTTCCCGGATTCGGAGAGTACACGGCCGCCGCGGTCGCGTCCCTCGCCTGGAACGTGCGGGCGCCCGCGGCCGATGCGAACGTGACGCGTGTCCTGTCCCGCGTTCACGCGATCCCGGGGACGGTCGGAACTCCGGCTCACCGGCAGCGGGTTCTCGCCGCCGCGTCGGAGATCCTGCCGCTCGCCCGGCCCGGCGACGCGACCGCCGCCCTGATGGACCTCGGACAGGCGATCTGCCTTCCCCGACGGCCGCAGTGCCCTCGCTGTCCTCTGCGCACCGAATGCGCCGGCTACGCTTCCAGAGATCCGGAGCAGTACCCCGGGCGAACCCGGAAGGCCCCGATGCTGCGCGCGCGGGTCGCGGCCGGAGTAGTGCGGCGTGACGGGCGCGCGCTCCTGCTCCGGAGGCCCGAAGGGGTCTCCCTGGGAGGAATGTGGGAGTTCCCTTCCGCGCAGGGGGAGACCCTCTCGGCCGCGAAAGAGGAGCTTGCCGTGCTCCTGCGCACGCTCGGCCTGGCGCTCGACGAGGCCACGCCGCCCGCGCCGGCGGCCCACACGATCATGCGGAGGCGGCTCCAGATCGCGGTATTCCGAGCGGTGCCGCTCCCGACGGACCCGGCTTCGCGCCGCGGGGGACGCTGGTGGACGCCGTCCGAGCTCGAGCAGGCGGCCGTCTCGACCCTCACGCGGAAGATCGGACGCGCGGCCGGGTTCCTTCCGGTGGCACAATGATCCGATCCTGACCAGAATCACGGGCGGCTGGCTTCTTTTCGGCGCATGGCTCGCGCTCGCTCCCGCCGCGAACGCCGCAGTGCCCGAGGCTCCTTCGCCGGCTCCGACTTCCCGCCTGACGCTGCGCAACGGGACGGTCTATCTCCTGCGGGAGCCTCCGCGAGTCTCGGGGTCGCGCGTCGTTTTTACGACCATGGACGGTCAGCTCTATTCGATGGACCAGTCCGAGATCGAGTCGATCGGCGCCCCCCGCCCGACCCGCACCCCGAGGCCCTACTACAGCACCGAAGATTCGCGCGCCCTCGGCGCTCTCGCGCGGCGCGACCGCGAGGCGCGCGGGTTGAGGGCGGAAGTCTCTCCCCGCCGCGCCCCGGCGGCCAGGAACCGGGCGCCCTCAAAGAAGCGAACCCGCAAGCCGGCGCGCGTGACGACGCCGCGGGCGTAGTTGAGTGTTCAGAGAGTAGGAATGCGCTCCTGCCGAATTCATCGGTGCCCGAACTCTTAACCCTTCATCCTTAATTCTTAGACGCCCCTTCGCCCGATATTGGCGACAACGCCGGGCGCCCATCTCACGTTGCCCCTCACCCCGGCCCTCTCCCCTCGCCCGCGGGCGAGGGGGCGGAGGGCGGAACGCCGCCTCCCGTTTATGATGCGCCCATGCACATCGATCGGGACGGGCAGAGCTTCGAAGTGCGAGAGCTGGGCGCCGGCCCGACTCTCATCCTGGTGCACGGCTACCCTCTCGACGGAGGAATGTGGTCCGGGGTGGCCCGCGTGCTGTCGAGCGAGTTCCGCGTCTTGAAGCCCGACCTGCCGGGGCGGCCCGAGAATCCGCTGCCGGCCGCGGGAACGATGGCGAGCTATTCGGACTACCTCGCCGCGCTCGTGTCTGCCGCTCCGCCGCCGGTGGGGATCGCGGGATTCTCGATGGGCGGCTACGCGGTGCTCGGCCTGCTGCGGGACCATCCCGCGGGCGTCGGCGCCGTCGCCCTGGTCGATACACGCGCGGCCGCCGACGACGAGGCCGGCCGCGAAAAGCGGCAGGAAGCCATCGCCTCGCTCGAGAGGGGCGGCGCTGCCGCGGTCGCGGACGCGATGATCCCGAAACTGCTCTCCGCCGAAGCGCGCAGCCGGGCAGACGTCGTCGAGCGTGTTCGACGCACAATCCTCCGCCAGAGCGCCGCCACGCTGAAGTCGGACCTCGAGGCCATGCGAGACCGGCTGGACCGGACCGCGTTCCTCCGCGAGATCGCGATTCCGACGCTCGTTCTCGCGGGCGAGCACGACGAGATCACGCCGCCGGACGATGCACGGCGCATGGCCGAGTCGATCCCCGGGGCGCAGTACGTGCCGATCGCCGGAGCCGGGCACGCGTCGCCGATCGAGAGGCCCAGGGCGGTGGCCGCCGCGCTGGCCGCGTTCTTCCGTCCGGCTCTGACGTAGGCGTCCTCCGTTCGGGCGCGTGTGGTAAAGACTCTCCCGATGAGATTCTTCGGAAGAGGCGCCCGCGCCGCCTCGGCGACCTCCCGATCGATCGATCCGGCGTTGCGCCTGCATGTCGGGTGCGGCAGCGAAGCGATCGCCGGCTGGGTCAACATCGACAGCCGCCCGCTCCCCGGGGTGGACCGCGTGCTCGACGTCACCTCGGGCCTCCCCTTCGATAACGTCGCGGCGATCTACGCGGAACATTTCCTGGAGCACCTCGCGCTCGACGACGGTCTGGCCTTTCTCGCGGAGTGCCGGCGGTCTTTGAGCGACGACGGCGTCCTGCGTCTCTCGACTCCCAATCTGGACTGGGTGTACCTGACCCACTACCAGATCGGGAAATGGTCGGAGGACGAGGAAGGCCTTCGCGACTGCTTCCAATTGAATCGCGCCTTCCATGGCTGGGGCCACCGCTTTCTCTACAACGCGCCGTCCCTCGGGGCGGTCCTGCGGGCGACAGGCTTTGCCGCGGTGAAATTCCAGAGGTACGGGGAAAGCGACCTGGCGGAGCTGCGTGGTCTCGAGCGCCATGAAACCTGGGAAGACACGCCCGAGCTTCCGCACGTCATCATCGCCGAGGCTTCCGGACGCGCCGAACCGCGGCCCCTCCCGGCAAAATTCCTCGGTCCCTTCCGAGAAGCCATCGCGATCAGCTGACGGGCGTTCCCCTGGCACACCCCGTTTCGCTTCTCCTACTCCTCGGGGTCGTTGCCGGCGCGGTCTTTCTCGCGGCGAAATGGGTAAGACGCCCGTTGAACGCGGCGGAAGCGGCCTTCCTCCTCCTCCTCCCGATTGCGCTCTTCTTTCCCGGATTTTTTTCCAGCAAAACGATTCTGCCGGTCGATCACGCGATGCTCCTTCCGCCGTGGAGCCACGTCCGGCCTGTCACCCGTTACAACGCCAACCTGAACGACGCCGCCACTCAGATGGCTCCCTGGGCCAAGGCCGTACGAATGGCCTGGAAAGAAGGCTCGATGCCTCTGCGCAACCGGTGGAATGGATCGGGGATGCCGCTCGCGTCCAACGGGCAGTCGGCCCCCTTCTCTCCCTTCTCGATCCTGATGCTGCCCATCCCGCTCGCGGCGGGCTTCACGCTGGCGGCCGCAGCGAAGATTCTCCTGGCGCTCTCGGGAATGATGCTCTGGCTGCGCGAGCTCTCGGTTTCGCGCTCCTCGGCCGCCTTCGGCGGTGTTCTCTTCGCGCTGTCGATGACGATGACGCCGTGGCTTCTGTTTCCTCACACGGCGGTCATCTGCCTCTGGCCCTGGGCCGCGCTGGCGATCGAGCTCCTAAGGGACCCGGCGAACCGCCCGCGGGCGCGCGTCCTCCTGACGTCGGTCTTCTTCGTGTGGCCGCTGTGCGGGCATCCGGAAAGCGTCGTGCTGGGCGCGATGTTTCTGGCGCTCTGGCTCGCCGCCAGGGCCCTTTCCGGGGCTCTGCCGGAATGGCTCCGGCTCGCCCGCGACATCGGAGTCTGCGCGCTCGCCGCGCTGGGACTCGCGGCCTTCCTCCTCCTGCCTCAGGCGCTCGCGATCGGGGCATCCAACCGCATCCGGGTCGCCGACGAGTTCTGGCGCAGGCTGCCCCTCTCCTGGAGTCCGCACGGCCCCCGTTTTCCCGGCACGATCGTGACGTCGCTCTTTCCGCGTTCCTTCGGCGACGAAATTGCCTCGCCCGGGATCCCGGGCGCGGCCGGCAGCTTTTCTGAGATGGCGCTCGGACACTTCGGTCTCGCCGGCGCCGCGGTGGCACTGCTGATCCTCCGACCCGGAAGCAAACGGCTCCCGGAGTCCGTTCTGTTTCTCATACCCGCCGCGGCCGGACTGGCGGCGGCCGGGGCGTTGTGGCCGGTCTTCGAGATCTTCCTCCACATTCCCGGCGTGCGGTTCATGCTGCCGACCCGGTATCTCTCGTGGGTGGCTTTCGGGGGAGCGGCCCTCGCGGCGTTCGAGGCAGACCGGCTGCGGCGCGACCTCGCGGGGCGGCGCGGCGCCGGAATCGGCCTGCTCGCGGCGGCCGGCGTGCTTGCGATCGCCGCCGTTCTCGTCTCGAGGCGGCTCGCCCCGCTCCATGCCGCGGGCGGAGGGCTCGTGAGCCAGAAGCACGCCCTTCTCCTCTCGCTTGCGGCGCTCGGCGCGACGGCCGCGGCCGCCCTGGCGGCGACGTTGAACCGGACCGCCGCGCGCGGGCTCCCCGTCCTGCTCGCCAGCGTCGCCGCGGTGGAGCTCGGCATCCAGGGCTCGCGCCTCTATCGATTCGGCAACCCCGCGGACCTCTTTCCCGGGACGCCGCTGACCCGATTTCTCGAGTCGCGCCCCGGGCCGTTCCGTACCGGCGGCGGCGGCGCCGTGCTCTTTCCCAACTCCAACGTGTTCGCGGGTGTGGAGGACATCCGCACGCACGATCCCGTCGAGCGCCGCGACTACGTCGACTTTCTCGACCGCGCCGGCGGGTATCCCCCGGCCGACTACTTCAAGCGGCTCGGAGACTGGAACGCTCCCGCGCTCGACCTTCTGAACCTGCGGTATCTCGCCGGGGAGCCCGGAGAGGCGCCGCCGGGCCCGAAATGGCGCCTCGCGTACTCGGGGACCGACGGCGTCGTCTTCGAGAATGCCCAGGCGCTCCCGCGGGTCTTCGCGGCGGTTCGCATCCCGCCTTCCTCCCGCGGCGCCGCGGATGGATTCACCGTTTCGAGCTACCGGGAACGGACGAACGAGATTTTCTTCCGCTCGAGTGCGCCGGCGAGGGCCGCGGCGATCGTCAGTGTCGTCGACGATGGAGGCTGGTCGGCCCGCGATGACGCCGGCCGCGACCTTCCAGTCTCCCGGGCGGAGAATCTCCTGATCCGGCTCGAGCTTCCCGCCGGAGACCACGGCATCCGGCTGCGCTACCGTCCGCCCGGCTTCCTCGCGGGATCGATCGTGTCGGCGGTGTCCGCCCTTTGCTTCGGCGCCGCGGCGCTCACGGAGCGAAGGCGGAGACGTCGGCAATACTGGCCAGCGTCTCGCTCGAGTTGAAGTAGATCTTTACAGCGCCCGTCGCCGTATCGGTGACGGTCATGGTGTACTCGACGTCGGAGAGCGCGCCGGAAAAAAACCAGTAGCGCCCGTTGAACCCGCGTCCATCCACCAGCTTCACGACCAGCTCGACGTTGTTGGCGGAGAAAAACCAGAAATACCCGGCGTCGCCGGTCAGGGCCACCGCCCGCCCGACGCCGCCGGTGGCAAGACCGGGGGCGCGCCACGCCGCCTGAACGCGAAACCGCCCGCCGTTCAGGCACAGCGCCGCCGCGTCGGCGGTGCAGACGCCGGGAGAGCCGACGCCCGCCTCCCGGAGAGCGGCGGCGGCGTCCACGCGCGGGAAGGTCCTTCCGTTCCGCGTGTCGGCCGCCGGGCGGCCCGTCGCGGCGAGGATCGCCTCGATCGCTTCCGGCTCCCACGAGGGGCGCGCCTCGAGCAGCAACGCCGCGACACCGGCGGCATGGGGCGAAGCCTGAGAGGTCCCGATGTAGGTCGAACGCCCTCCGCCGATTCCCGTCGAGGTGATCGCCCCTCCCGGCGCGAGCAGCCGCAGGCCGGGACCGGAGTTGGAAAAACAGGCGATCCTGTCGGCGGCGCTCGGCTCCGAGCACCCGAAGAAGGAGGACGTCCCGAAGTCCGCGTCGTACGTAGCGCCGACTGCGACGGCCGCCGACGCGCAGGCGGGGGCGGTCATCCGCGAAGGGGACCGGTCATTCCCCGACGACGCAAAGACGACGGCTCCCCGAGCCCGGAGCGCCGCGACCGCATCGGCGAGCGCCATCGCGGAAGCCGAGGCCTGATCGCAGGGAGCGTCGTACAGCGCGAACGTCCCCAGGCTCATGTTGACGATCCGTACGTCCTGCCGGTTCTGATGAACCCAGTCGAGGGCCGAGATCACCTGCGACGCTCCCGCGAATGCGTTGTTGCGGTCCAGGACTTTCACCGCCACGATCTTCGCGTCGGGCGCGACTCCGATCGGGGCGATCCGTCCGCCGGAGGTGACGACGCCAGCGACGTTCGTTCCGTGCCCGTTGTCATCCTCGGCGCTTCCGGGCTCCGACTGCTCGATCTGCCCGTTCGGACAGCACCCCGTTCCGTCGACGTTGCGGCAGAAGCACTGCTGGCCCGCGACGTCGTCCGCGAGGTCCGCGTGGTTTGCGGTGACCCCGGTGTCCAGGATGGCCACGGTGACGCCCCGCCCCGTGACGCCCAGCGCGTGGACCGCGTTCGCGCCGATGAGAGGGACGCTCTCCGCCAGGTGCCCGTGTCCCGGCTCGTCCAGGTCGATGCGGAGGACGTCCGGGTCTCCCCGCAGCCGCTCGAGCCCGCGCGCGCTCAGGAGACCCGCCGTTGCGGCAAGCGACTTCCAGTTCGAGAGAGGCTGGAAGTCCGAGGTCGACAGACGCGCCAGGGCGCGCCGGCGAGCGCCGGAGTCGGGAGAGCGCTCGAGGCCGGGGACCCCGGCGCGAAAGACGATGATCACGCGCGCGCGTCCGCTAGCCAGAACCGCGGCCTCCGTCTCCGCTCCGACGCGGACCGCCGGCGCGCGCGCCGGAGAGGATATGTTCTCCGCCGCCAGAGCGCTCGCGGCGAGCAGAAGAATCGCGCCGCAACGGAGGCTGAACGCGGAGGCCCCGCGTGAGCACGCACCCGCGGCGGCCGCGCCGGGGACCTTCAACCGCGCCAGCACGGGACCATGGTAAACCGCGCCGGTATCCGGCCGCTCCCGCTTCCCAAACGGCGCGGCGGAAGACGATAATGACTCCTCCCGATGGAAATCTCCTCCCGCTGGAACGACGGGGCTTTTACGGCCCACATGGAGCGCCTCGTCTGGACGGCGTCTCCCGTCGTCCGTCGGTATCTGCACCGGCTCGTCTCGGGAAATCCGCACTGCGACTGGCTCACGTTCGTCGAGGCGGAGCATCTCCCCGAGCGAGTAGAGAAGGCGCTCGTGCTGGGCTGCGGGTCGGGATGGCTCGAGCGGGCGCTTTCAGCGCGCGGCAGGTTCGGGCAGATCCTCGCGTGCGACCTGGCGCCGGCGACGGTCGAGCGGGCGCGGCGCGAGGCCAAGAAAGCCGGCCTGTCGAACATCGAATACCGCGTCCTCAACCTCGAGAACGCGCCGCTCGGAGGACCGTACGAGGCGATCATCGCCAACGACGTCCTGCACCACATCACAGACCTCGAGGGGATCTACGCCAGGATTCATGCCGCCCTCGCTCCCGGCGGCAAGTTCGTCTTCAACGAGTACGTGGGTCCGAACCGCTTCCAGTACTCAGAAGAGCGCATGCATCTCATCAATCGGTATTTCCGCCTCCTCCCGGACGAGCTGCGGCGCGCGTTTCCGAGCGGCGACACGCTCTGGCGGCGCGAGCGGCTGGCGCCGGAACGGGTCATTGCCGACGACCCGACCGAGGCGGTCCGGAGCGAAGACGTGCTGCCCGCCGCGCGCGGGATCTTCCACGTCGAGCGCGAGTACCCGTACGGGGGCGGACTCTTGAATCCCCTGCTCTTCGGAATCATCCCGAACTTCCGGGACGACGTCCCCTCCCACGTGGGGCTGCTCGAGGCGCTCTGCCAGGCGGAGGAACGGCTCTGCGGAAGCGGCGCGATCGAGCCGGACTTTCAGGTCTTCGTCGGAAGCCGGAAGAACGGCGGAAGGCCGGCCGTCTAGTCGCGCGGGGGCTCCAGCCGCCAGAGGCTCGCTTGCCCCAGTCCGCCGAGGTACGTCCACTCCGGGGAAGACGGGGCGCCGCCTCGGCGACCTCGAAGGGAAACAGGAGCGCATACAGGCGCCGGCCGCCTTTTTACATCCGCCCGCGGAAGCGCGGAAAGCGTTCCGCCTGCATCCAGTCCCAGCGGACGAGCGTGCCGAGGCCGTACGCGTTCATCGCCCAGGAAAACTGCATAGCCGCGACGAGCGAGTGCGGCGGGACCCGGGACCGCGCCCATCGAACCGCGCGCGGATCGTACCGGCGGCCCATGCGGAGCCCGCTGAGGCACACGATCAGGAAGGCCTCGCCGGCGCCAGCGCGGAGGATGCTAGCCGTCTGCGGGTCGGCGAGGAATCGCCGCGGACGACGGTCACGCTCCGCATTCTCACGCCTTTGTCTTCTTTGTCTCGCCTGTCGCCGGGGCGTTGCCGACGTCCGGGCGGCGAATCGCTTACGCCCACCCCGCCCACCGCCCGCCTACTGCAGCTGCCTCTGGAACGTGTTGCACCGGCCGGGGTCGCCGGCCTCGAGGCCCCGGCGCAGCCAGCTGGTGCGCTCTTCGGAGCTGCCGTGCGTGAAGCTCTCCGGCGAGACCGTGCCCTCGGAGCGGCGCTGCAGCCGGTCGTCGCCGATGGCGCCCGCGGCCCGGAGGCCCTGCTCGAAATCGCCCGCATCGATCAGGTGGCGGTCCTGGTTCGCGTGATAGCCCCAGACGCCCGCGAAGCAGTCGGCCTGGAGCTCGATCTTGACCGAGTTGGACCCTTCGCCGCGGCCGCGTCCGCCGCCCATCTCGTCGAAGACCCCGAGCTGGTTCTGCACGTGATGTCCGACCTCGTGGGCGATCACGTACGCGTCGGCGAATTCGCCCGGCGCGCCATAGCGTTGCGAGAGCTCCTGGAAAAAATTGAGGTCGAGGTACACCTTTCGGTCGAGCTGGCAGTAGAAGGGGCCCGTCGCCATCGACGCGACGCCGCACTCGGAGCGGGTCGCCCGGGTGAAGAGGTGCAGCTTCGGCGGAGCGTAGGTCTTCCCCATTTTCGAAAAGAGGTCCTTCCAGACGTCCTCGGTCGAGGCGAGCACCACCGACGCGAAACGGCCGAGCTGGTCCGCTGGCGCGCCCGCCGGGGCACCCGCTCGGGAAGGCGCCGTCTGTCCCGAAGGCGCCGCCGGCGGAGGTCCGGTCGAAACAGGCGCGTTTCCCTGCACCATGTTCAGGAGGCTCATCGGGTTGATCCCCGTGAACCAGGACACGAGGAGCAGGATGATCAGGCCGCCGCACCCGAGAGACGCGCCCCGCCCACCGATCGAGAAACCTCCGCCGCCGCCCCGGTCATCCTCGACGTTGCTGCTTTCGCGCTCGCCTTCCCATTTCATCGTGCTCTCCTTCTCTGACATCTCATGATCGGGCAGGCCGGATCCCGACGCCACAACGCCCCAAGCAAGAACCCTTCCCGAATCCCTGGAAGCGGTCGGTCGGTTCCCGGTTGGGAACGGAGAACACTCCGCGCGCTTCCGGATCGAATTAAAGGCGCCCGGGAGCTCGCGCTGACGCGAGCCGCCCGGACGAACGAAAAATGCTACCCGTTCCGGCGGACGAGCAGGATCGCGGACAGCGCCAACCCCGCGGCGAACAGAGCGAGGAGGAGGGGCGAAAGCGTCGGCACCACCACTCCGCCCGGGCCCTGCGGCGTCACCGTGGGGGTGACTCCCCCGATCGCGGTCGGCGTGGGAGTCGCGGTCGCGGGGATCGTCCCGGTCGGCGTCGGGGTCGGCGTGAAAGCGGGCAGGCCCGAACAACCGCCGGGCTGCGCGGCCGAGAACTCGGAGGTGTTCCCCGCTGCGCTCGTCGCGGTCGACGTGATGATCGGCTGACCGGGCGGAACCGCGAACGGCAGAGGGCCGAAGCTCGTGTTGCCGAAGGCGTCGGTCGTGACGGTCGTGAAGCCGAGGAATGTCTGTCCTTCTCCGAAACCCGTCGCATCGCAAACGGCGCTCGAAAAGAACTCGACTCGGAACGTGCTCGCGGGCTTGCTGTTCAGGGTACCCGAGATCGTCACTGTGCCCGCGGCGATCGGGGCGGCGGTCAAAACGGGGAAGTTCTGGGTCAGATCGGCATCGCCCGGATCGTTCGGAGTGACGCCGTCGAACGAGCCGTTGGAGAGCCCGAGGTCGATGCCGATGTTGTCGTTTGAATGAATCGAATCAATTTCGGCGATTGGTGGAACGCCTTACATCACTCTCGCGACGCCGGCAGGCGGTGCCCGAAAATACAAAAGCCCAGGAACGGGTCCTGGGCTCGAAATTAATTCCCCGGCG
>JBDUBP010000116.1:0-21802 GCA_040004075.1 Acidobacteriota bacterium
CCGGCGAATACGACCAGCGCCTTCGCCGAGCTCGGCAGGATGAGGAATGGGGTGTTCTTTTCCCATTAGAGGGAGTGGAAAGTTTTCTCGATGCGACGCTCAGAGCCCGGAGCGTGAAGTCCGGACACGGCTAGCCCGATCTTGCGGTCGGCGCTAGCCGCGGTCCTCTCTGGTCATGAAGGCGGCGACGCGTCTTTGGAACGGGCCGCTCCCGTCGCCAGGCGACGCCTCAGCGGCTTTCGACGGTTTCTCCGTATACCCGGCGAGGTCTAGACTGTGTCGTGGAGGCGCCCTGATGAAATGCGCCGTGGTCCTTTCCGTTCTGTTCGCGGGTTGCTCCGTGCTCCTGGGAGATTCACCGAATTCGCCTTCGCCGCGCCGTCCGGCGTCCGCGCTCCTCGACGACCTCGTCCGGATGACCAGAACCGGGTCCTCGGATGCGTCGGTCCTGGCTTATGCCCGAGCGCATCGCCTCGAGCTTGCGCCGGAGGTGAGCGACGCCAATCTCCGGTGGCTCCGGAATTCCGGGGTCAGCGAGAGGGTCGTCCACTACATGGCCGCGATCGACGTGAGGGGTTCCGACGTCGGGCCTCCGGAGGGGGTGACGGAGGCCGCCGATGAAGATGAGCGTCCGGCCCGTCCGCGGAGCGCCTACTCCTCAGAAATAGACGACGAACGTGACTCGGGAAGCGTTCTGCGCCGCGACGTCGAGAGGGATGCCGGCGGCTACGGAGATTCTTATCGCGCGAGCGACGCGTATGCGGACTACGGGTACGACCTCGACTACGCCTACAACCCGTACTTCGGATACCCCTACCCGTATTCGTTTTTCCCGCCGTACTTCATCGGTCGCGGCGACTTCTTTCGGCGATTCCCGCGTCGGGACCGGCGCGATCGCAGGGATCATCGGTTCGACGGCGGCCATCGCGGGGCCGTGGCCGAGCGCGGCCGGTTTCACGAGTCCTGGCGGGACAGAGGCTCCCGCGGACGCCGGGGAGACTTCCTGGCCCGCGACTCGCGCGGTTTCGGACGCCCATCCTTCGCGCACGGCCTGCCTCCCGGAGCTTCCGGAGGCCGCGGACGAACGGTCGGACAGCGCGGCTCCGGGCCTTCGGGATGGGGACGCGCCCCTTCCTCGCCCGGTTTTCACGGGTCACCGGGCGGCGGTGCCGTAACCGGATTTCGACATTCCGCTCCTGCGGGCGGTTCTCATCCTCGGGGCGGCGGCGGGTCCAACCGCGGCGCGCCGGGGGTGCACGGGGGAGGACGGGGGAGACGTTAGGGCGTAAGCCCCGAGCGGGGGACCGAGTTCTCGGGAGCCGGCCCTTCCCGGCCGAGTCGAGCGTCCCGCACCACGTAGAGAGGATCCTGTAACGTGCGTCTCCGGGGTATCGGCGTTGGCGCAGGCGAATCCCGACGGCTTTCCGGTCAAAGGAGAACTCGATGACGCAAAGGTTCTGCGGGTTCGCCCTGGGCGGACTTCTGTTCGTGTTCTCGATCGCCGCGGCGGCCGAATTCAAGGTGTATCCGGGAGCGAAAACAGACGCCTGGGCTGCGGACGCCGTGCGGAAGGGGAAGGCGGCCCTTCCCGCCGGCACCGAGAGCGAGGTCTACGTCACCGCGGACGCGTACGAGAAGGTGTACTCGTTCTACAAGCAGAACGCGCGCGAAGTGACGATGTCCCCTGGAGTGGCGCTGCCCGACGGGACTCAGGTCCGGTGGAGCTTTTTCGTGCTCGACAATGCGAAGGGACTGGCGGATTCGAAACTGTGGCTCAAGGTTCAGCGTCCGTCGGTCGCCGACGCCGGGATGAAGGCGAGGGACATCACGTCTATCCAGGTGGTGCGAAAGAAATAGGACGGAGGGTATCCGTCCTGATTCGGTGATTTCGCGGCCACGAAAACCGCTGCCGCCGCCGCGTATCATCCGTGCAGATTCCTGGAGGTGAGTCTTGACGCATTCACGATCACTCCGCGGCCTGACTCTGATGGCGGTTCTGGCAGTGACGCCCGTCGTGCTGGCGCAGGCCGGCGGCGATCCGGCGGCTCGCATCGCCGCTCAACGCGAGGCGATGGCGACGTTCGCGTTCATGGATGGTGTCTGGCGAGGTCCCGCGGCAACCACGCTGCCGTCGGGAGACAAACACGCCGTCACACAGACCGAGCGGATCGGTCCCTTCCTGGATGGATCGGTCAAGGTCATCGAAGGGCGCGGCTTCGGCTCCAACGGCAAGGCCTCGTTCAACGCGCTCGGGATCATCTCGTTCGATCCGGAGACGCGCGCGTACTCCATGCGGTCGTACGCCATGGGCCGCGCCGGGGAGTTCGCGATCCGCCGCACGGAGGACGGGTTCATCTGGGAGATTCCTGCCGGCCCGACGACGATCCGTTACACCGCGACGGTCAAAGACGGCAGGTGGCGCGAGGTGGGCGATCGCATCGTGGCCGGCAAGGAGCCCGCGCGATTTTTCGAAATGAACCTCGTCCGCGTCGGCGACAGCGACTGGCCGGGGGCCGGCGCGATCCAGCCGAAATAGGCGGGAGCCACCCAGGAGTTCTATATCTTTTTGACCCCGCGCTGGCGCCTCCGGCCGGGTCGCGGAGGCAATCGATCGGTGGGGAGTGAGCCGGTCGCGGGCGGGTCGGCGCTTCGCGGCCGGTCCCCGGAATCTGGCAGCCCGCCGGTGAAACCGGGCCGTCCGTCCTGTTCTTCAGATCTCGAGCCTTCCGTTGCGAAAGAATCCGGCCGGAGGTTTCCATGACTCGATCAACCGCGTTTCCCTCCGCCATTCTCATCCCCTTCTTTTTCGCCGCCGGGGCGGCCGCCCTCCCCGAAAAGGCGATCCCGTCGACTCAAAAGCCCGAGAGTCCCGCAGCCGCGACTCTCTCCCGGATCGCGGCACTCGCGGGAGACTGGGCCGGCACCGCCGAGTGGTCGGGAGCGCGGACGGGGAGTTATGCGCTGAAGGCGCGCTACTACACGACGGGATACGGGTCCGCCGTCGTCGAGGACCTCATTTCGGAAGGCGTCCCGTCGATGAGCTCCGTCTACCACCTCGACGGCCCCGACTTACGCATGACGCACTACTGCGGAACGCGGAACCAGCCTCGTCTCAAGGCCTCGAAGGTCGACGTCGCCGGAGGAGCAATCGATTTCACCTTCGTCGACGCGACCAACCTCGCCTCGCCGGATGCGCCGCACGTGACCGGCCTGGAGCTGCGGTTCGGCGACGAGGACCATTTCACCATGACGTTTCTCTTCGAAGGTGGCGGCAAGTCGTCCCGGGAGCGGATCTCCCTGCAGCGCGTCCGCGTGAAAGCCTGAACGGAGACGGCGACTCTCAAAGCCGCCGGCGAAGTCAGCGAACCAGGACTGACTGACCCCAGACCTAGGAGTTCTTCTCCTGCGCCCTCATCCCACCGGGCCAGGGTCCGAAGTGCCGGACGGCCAGCGCGATCGGCAATCCCACGCAGGTCATGTGAACGAGCAGAGGGACGGGCCAGAGAGCCGGCAGGGTTCGCTTGACGTTGGCGAGGTAGAGCGTCCTCAGCACCTGCGTGAGCGGGACGATGCCCCGGTACATGACAAGGAGCCACACGACGCCGAAGAGCAGGCCGCTCGGCACGGCCCACTCGACCATCGCGGGGATCCGCCGGCTGAGCCAGTAGAAAATCGCGGTAGCGGTGAACGCGACGCAAAAGTGCATCGCCAGTCCGAGAGCGGCCGTGGCGAATCCGCGCTCGAACGTGACCGGTCCCAGCAGGGCACCCGCGATTCCCTGCAGCATGCGCATCGGCGAGCTGCCGCTGACGATCGAGATGATGATCGCCGAGGTGATGTCGAGCACGCCGCAGACCAGGCCGCCCATGAGGATTGCCCCCCCGGCGCTCCGGGCCGGCGCAGCTTGCGCGGCGTTGAAAGCGTTCACGCGGGCGGGAATTCCAACGGACGGGTGGACAGGGCCCTCGGCGGTTCGGTCGCGAACGACGGAGTTCTCACGGAAGGCTCAGTCTCCCCGGGAACGCCCGCCCGGCGCAATGGCAAAAAGCCGCCTGCGGCGACCCCGACTTCTCGACGACTGCGTGCCTTCGCTTCACCGAAAAGGTCGCACGCTCGGCGGTTGACCCGCGATAATCTTCGCGCGAAACCCCGGACGCAGAAATTGGAGTCGCAGGGTGATCCACGCAGGGGATCTCAGGAGCAAACCCGGCGCAGAATACAGACCGGGGGGAACGTCTGTGTCTGCACCTGCGCAGCGGCTCGAGTCCCCCTACGCTCGCCGGGCGGCGCGTCTGCTTTTGCGGTTGTCGCTCGTCTCGGCGTCGTGCGCCCTCGCCGCGATAGGTTGCAGCCTCCGGATCCACGTCCCGAAATACGCCGTTGCGAACAGGCCGCCGGGAGGCCACCTGATCGCCGGTGTGTCCCGGGTCGACATCACCCCTCCGGCCGGTTATCCGATGGGCGGCCATTCTCTCGGCGGCCGGTTCTCGCGCGGCCACTGGGGGAGACTCTACGCGCGGGCCTTCTACTTCCGCGATGCGTACGGAAGCTCGGTCGCCCTCGTCAGCGCTGATCTCTTCGCCGTGCCCGCCGGACTTCAGGAAGACGTCGCGAGCCTGGCGAATCGGGGGTTTCCGGCGGACGGTTCCGCGTTCACGCCCGAGGAGCGTGAGCGGTCTCGGCATGCCGGAGCTCTCGCCCCCTGCCCGGTCGTGCGAGCTCATTCCGAAATCGGAAGACACAATCTGGTCGTGGCCGCGACGCACGCGCACCAGTCGCCCGGGAATTACCTCACGTCATCCTTCTACAACGGCTTCGCATCGCAGTACCCCGGGTTCGCGCGCGAACAGTTCGATTTTTTGAGCCTCCGCATCGCGTGCGCCGTCGCGCTCGCCGCGGACGATGCCGACGCCCATTCGGGCGACCCGGTCACGCTGACCTGGTCTGAAAAACGGAACGTGGAAGGCCTCGCGCGCAACCGGGCGGTCAGTCCCCTGAAACGGAACGGCCCGACGGTGATGAAGGAAATCCTGAAGCTCGGGCCCTCGAAGCACCCCGGTTGCGAGGCGCCCGCGTCCGACCTCTCCGACGGCTGCCTGCGAATGCGAGCGATAGACGCAACGCTGACCAGGCTCACCATCGGTCGAGCGGCCGAAAGCATCGGCGCTCTCGTGTTCTTCGCGCTGCACCCGACCGCGCTCTCCGATCACGTCAGCGTGAACAGCCCGGATCTCACGGGCTTCGCTATGGCGCTCGTGGAGGACGCGGAGACGAAGGCGGGCCACCGCGGATTCGTCGCCGGCTTCTTCAACGGCGCGGAGGGGGACGTTTCGCCGCTCTGGGGGAGGCAGGACTCCGAAGACGCCCTTCGCCTGGCGCGCACCCTCGCGATGAGCGCGTTGAGCACGAGCGCGGTGACGGTCGATCGTCCGAGCGCGCGCGTCTCGGGTTCCCGGGCCGCGAAGAAGCAGACTGACTTCTGCGGAGGCACGCGGCCCCTGATGGGCGCCGCGACGCTCGGCGGTGCGGAAGATGGCCGCTCGTTCGCGTTCGATCTCGGCTGGCGCGCGCCGGAGCGCGGAGCGACACTGAAGAAGAAATCGTTTCTCTCCCGATTCTGGAACAGGATCCGCCATTGGACCTCCTACAGGGAAATGGAGGCGCAGGATCCGAAGGTCCCCGGTCTGGACCTCAAGGATCTGCCTGGAATCGGGATCACGGGGCTGGTCGCGGCGCCCGGAGGCTACCCGTCGGAAGTTCCCGCATCTCTCGTGCGCCTCGGAAGCCGGACCATCGCGGCCGTGCCCTTCGAGATGTCGACGGCCGCGGGGATGCAACTGAAAGCCGGACTGGCGGCCACCGGCGCCGCGAATCCGATCCTGGTGGGACTCGCGAACGAGTACGTCTCTTACCTGGTCACCGAGGCGGAGTATGGGGAACAGGACTATGAGGGGGCGTCGACCCTGTACGGGAAACACTCTCTCGACTGTCTCGTCGCCTTGCTCTCGCCCTCGAGCGTGCGCCCCGAAACGGACGTGCCGGCGAGAACGTTCGACGCCGGTGGCCCACCGGTGCTCGACGCGGCGCTCGGACCGCCTTTCTGGGGGCGAAACGGACAGTTTCAGGACGCGTCTCTGGAGTCGCCTTTCCTGCCGGAGGGTCGCGCGCAGGAGCGCCTTCCCCGATTCGAATGGGAGCACTGCAATGAAGACGATGCGGTAGAGCTGCTCACCCTGAAGCTCGGCGTCTGGACGGTGGACAGGGTCGAGTCTGGCGGCGAGCTTCTGGTGGAGCTTTCCGAGGGCCGCGAAGGCGTGGACGAGAACCATCAACTTCATCACCGCCGGTGGGCGGCCGTCTGGCTCCCGGCCAGGAGTGAGAACGCCGGCGCCGCGCACATGTTTCGCGTTCATCCCCGCGCCTACGAAACAGAGGCGCCCGGTCAGTGTCCGCGTGCGCCGATCTGCTCCGCGGACTTTCGTCTCGCTGACGTCGACGCCGGTCGGCCGGGGACCATCCCCGTGGGGACCTGCCCTCCCTGAGCGAGCTCCGCAGAGACGGGCGCGTCCGGGATCAGGAAATCGCGAGCGATATCATTTTCACTTCACGCCCTTCGCGGCATCCCAGGATCCCTGCTGCTTGCGGATGTAGAGGATCTGGCCCGTGTGATACGCGTTGTGCGTGCCGATGTGCGCGATCGTGGAATACCAGGACTGCAGCTTCGCGTCGTCGGCGGTTTCGACGGCCTTTTCCCAGCCGGTCATCACGTCGTCCATCTGTTTGACCGCGGCGTCCCAGCCCGCCTTGTCTTTCGGCGGCGTAAACGTCTCCTCGTTGTCTCCGCTGAAATCCGGCGGCTTTCCTCCCTTGAACTTCTCGAGCTGCTGCTTGTCCCAGAAGGTCAGGTGATTGACGAGCTGCGCGATCGAGTGGTTCTCCTTGCCCTGCTTCCATGTCGCCTGCTCGAAGGTCAGGCCTTCCACGGCCTTGCTGGCCGGCACGAACCACTGCTGGAGATTGTGCGACGTCTTCAGCTGCTCGACGAGGATGCCCTTCAGCGTCGTCGGGGACGTGTTCTGCTGCGCGGACGCGACGGAACCGACGAGGACGAAACTCAGGGCGCCCGCGAGAATGGCTTTCATGACTCCTCCGAGGCGGCGGAAACGTCCGCCGCCGGGTTCAGAGAATAGGCGAAATCGGGGCCAGGCGAGGGGACCCGGACGCGTCCATTTCCGAGATGGCTCGCCCGGCTCGGGAAATGAAGCTTCGCCGCGCTACGCCTGTTCGTAGGCGCCCTCGAGCGTCGCGATGTCGATCTTCTTCATCGGAAGCATCGCCTTCATCACCGCGGCGGACTTCTTCGGATTCTTGTCCCTGAACAGCTCCCCCAACCTCGTGGGGACGATCTGCCAGGACAGCCCGTACCTGTCCTTGAGCCAGCCGCACTGGCTCGGTTTGCCGCCCTCGGACAGCGCGTCCCAGAACTTGTCGATCTCGCTCTGGGACTTGCAGCTCACGACGAAAGAAACGGCCTCGGTGAAGGGGAACTGAGGACCGCCGTTCAACGCAACGAACTCCTGTCCGGCAAGCTCGAACTGCACCGTCATCGCGGAGCCTTTCGGTCCCGGCCCGGCGTCTCCGTAGCGGCTGATGCCGACGATTTTCGAATCCTCGAAGAGGGAGGCATAGAAATTCGCCGCCTCCTCCGCCTTGTCGTCGAACCACAGGAACGGGGTGATCTTCTGCATTCCTTCGTTTCCTTTCCTATTGCGCCGTTATGCGCGGACTCATCGGGTCGGGCCTGACGCCCAGTCTGCAGACTTCGAATAACGCAGCGATCCGGGGGTCGTGAGCAACTGCCCGGTCTCGAGGAGCGTCTTCAGCCCGGAGAGGATCATCGGCCAGCCGCCGTAAAGCTCGCTGTTGGCGCCCTCGCGGAGCTGGTCGTGGGTGACGGTCAGCCGGCAGGAATCTCCGATCGCCTCGATCTCCCAGGTGACCCGCGAAGTCCCCTCGCTCTTCACGTCGTCGCTCCAGAGCGCGCGGAAACTCTGGACGAGGCGGCGCGGCGGATCGACCTCCAGGTTCTCGCCCTCCAGGATCGGCATCGCGGGGGAGGCGGTTCCCGAGCCCGCCGTCCCCGTGTACGGGGAGCCGGCCTTCCAGTCCGTGAGCACGACGATGCCGAAGCTGTATTTCTGCCTCAGCGCCGGATTCGTGATGGCCTCCCAGAGGCGCTCCGGGGTCGTCTTGATGTAGATCTCGAACACCCTCTCCATGACTTTCTCCTCCATTGTTTTCTTGAGCCCGGCGAGCGCTGCGGCCCACGGCTCGGCAAATTTGCTCACCCACCGGTCGTGGACGAGACGAATGGGAACCGCGTTCAAGAAGTGGAGCTTTTCGCGGCCCCGCCTCCTGGTGACCACCAGGCCCGCCTCCTCGAGGACCCGCAGGTGCTTCATGACGCCGAAGCGCGTCATCGGTAACCGGCGCTGGAGCGCGCCGAGCGTCTGCCCATCCTTCTCGAAAAGCTTGTCGAGCAGGCGGCGGCGCGTCGGGTCGGCGAGAGCCCGAAAGATGGCATCCACCGGGAAATCATATGTGACCATTAAGTCACATGTCAACGTCAGCCTGGGGGCAGTCTTGATTCGCTGATTTGGGAGCGGGCGCGAACGCCAGCCCTCGCGGAAGGTCCCGCCGAAGGAAGAACACCCTAAAACCGAACGAGCAGGAAAGGCGGGCGTATCGAACAGAAAATTCAGCGAGACCCGCACCTCACCCGATGGCCGCCTGGCCTGGTCCTGGTCTCACATCTCCATCGTCGCGAAGCCGCTTACTGGCTCTACGCGGTCTTCGGTTCCCGAAAGCGAGTGTCGCCCCCGTCGGATCGACGATGACGCGCGGCCGCGCCCAGAATGGCCAGGAGCAGGCACGCCGAGAGGACTGACACTCCGGTCACTTCTGACAGCAACGTGACGCCGGTTTTCTTCGGAGTGCCGAAGCGGGCGCGCATAAGCCTGAATTCGATCCGCGATTCGCCGAGGCCTTGATGACGCGCGGAGGGATCTTCAGATACGGTGGTTGGCGCTCGGGATCTCTATCGACTGCCGCCCTTCCCGCCCCTGGCAACCGCCTGGACCGCCTCCTGAAGCTGCTGGAAAGCGGGGCCACGCGGTGGAACCCTTTTGAGCTTTCCGTTGACGATCACGAAGCCGGAAGCGCCGGCCTTAACGCCCGGTGAAATGAACATCGCGACCACCACCATCCCCTTGAGTTTTGCAGGCATTGATTCCTCCGTAGGGAAGGACGCTAGAGCGTCGCCGCGGCCTTGTCAAGAAGCATCGAGTCACCTTGAATGAAACGCCTCGACTTCATCGATCAGCAGAATCTCCCGGTGCGCGCCTTCGACGATGTACGCGGTCAGGATGCGCCGCGCTCTCACTCTTCGTCGAAAACGCGTTTAGATCACCGTGTCCTCAGGATCGTCAGAGACGATCTTTTAGCCTGACGGCGGCGCGCCATCGAAGAAATCGACGAGGCCGGTCTCGAGCGAATACTCGGCGCCGACGACGAGGAGTCCGTCGGAGCGGATGAGCTGTTCGAGCGCCTCAGAGCCGTGCCGAAGATGGTCCGCGGCCATCCGGATGTTGGCCCGGACCGCCTCGGGAACGAGAGCGTCCAAGTCGAGCCCGGCGTGTGTCGCCAGCAGCGGTTCGACCGAAGCCCGCACGCGGTCGACGATCGACCGCAGATTCGGCGATTGGTGATCCGCTGTCTGCTGAAGCTCCTCCAGCGTCGTGAGGATCGCCCCGCACTGCGAGTGTCCCAGGACCACGACGAGCCGCGTGCCGTACCGGGCGGCGGCGAACTCGACGCTGCCGACCTGCGAGGGAGCCACGATGTTGCCCGCGACTCGGATGACGAAGAGGTCGCCGAGGCCCTGATCGAAGACCAACTCCGCCGGCACCCGTGAGTCGGAGCAGCCGAGGATGATGGCGTACGGCTCCTGACCCGCGGCGAGCTCGCTGCGGTGCGACCGGCTCGTCACCGTGTTGCCGCGGGGATCGTCGGATGCGAAGCGGCGATTTCCCTCGCGCAGCCGTTCCAGGCCCTCGCGCGCAGAGATCATCGGCCGGGGGCCGCGGCCGGCCGGTTTCGGGCGGCGTCCGCGGACGCTTCGAGGACGGCGGGCTCCGCGGGCTCGCCGGGATTCGTCGGAGTCACTTCGTCTTCACCGCGATCCGAGAAGGCTCCGCAGTCATTCGACGTGGAGGATCTCCCGATATCCGCCCTCGACGATTTCCGTATATCCCTTCATCGCCTCTTCCGCCTCCGGGTTCGACGGGCGCGTGCTCAGCAGCTGGAAGTACGTGTCGAGCTTTTCGACCTCCGTCTCCATCACGATCGTCCAGTAGGCGGCGACCGTGTCCGTGAGGATGCGTCGCGCGGTCACGCCCTCCTTCGGCATCAACGCCGAGGCCTTTTTGAATTTCCCGACGAGCTCCTTGCCCTTGCCTGCCTTCGCTCGAAATACGTCTCGGATCACGAACATCGCGTTGCCCTCCCTTTAAATGGCCCTTCGGCACCGATCCGCTCTTCCACGGCAGGAAGGAGCGGCCGTTGCCGATCCGAAGAGGAAGATAGATCAGAACGGCTCCTGCTAGGCGCCCGCGCTTCCCGCCTTCACAGAAACCCCAGGAGCGCGTCCCTCGTCTGCGCGGGCTGCTCCTCCATGATCCAGTGGCCGGCGTTCCGGATGATGACCGCGCGGAGGTCCCCCGCGACGAGCTTTATCTGCTCCGCGAGAAACTCACCCGACGCCTTGTCGCCCCCGACGACGAGGACAGGCATCGTCAAACGGTTTTGCGAGAGCTCCCCGGAATCTTTCGCCGCCTGAAGGAACGAAACGAAATACGCCCACCCCGCGCGCATGCGTCCCGGCCGGGCGTAGGCGGCGGTATAAGCCTGACGGTCGGCCTCCGGAATCGAGCGGGCGCCGTCGGCGGCGAAGTCGTTCCAGTAGTGCTCGAAATAGGTGCGCTCACGGCCCTGGACGAGTTTCTCTGGAGTTGGACCGTTGAAGCGGAAGTGCCAGTTGCGCGGGTCGTTGTAGTAGGTCTCCCAGCGGCCGACGCCCGGAAGGAAGGCGTCCATCAGGACGAGCTTCTCGGTCTCGGCGGGATACATCGCCGCGTAGGCATAGGCGACCATGAGCCCGATGTCGTGGCCGACGACGCGCGCTGTGGTAATTCCCAGCGAACGCGCGAGCGCGTGGATGCTCGTCGCCGCGCCTTTCATGTCGAGCCCGTTCGCCGGAATCGCGGAGTCTCCAATTCCAGGAAGATCCGGCGCGATCACGCGGAACTTTGCGGTGAGCTGCGGCATGATCGGAATCCACATCCGGGAAGTTTCGGCGTATCCATGGAGCAGGATGAGCGGCGGACCATTTCCGCCCGTCAGATAGCTCAGCCGAAGGCCGCCGGCGTCGGCGGACCGCGACTCGAAGCTTGCCGTCGTGCCCGCCGCGGGCGCCTGCGCCGCCGCCGGGGAGGCCAGAGCGGAGGCGACAAAGAGAGCAAGGATCGGGACGGACGGAGACCCGACGCGAGTACATTTCATGACTTCTCCCTTCGAGGTGCTTTCACAACTCCGCGCATCGCGAGGGCCGGATCCGGGAATCAGACGAATCGCCGGATGAACGCCAGCGCGGTGTCGGCCACCTCGCGCCAGCCGCTGTCGATCGTGAGGGCATGCCCGCGATTGGGGAGCTCCTCGATCTCCGTCAGGCCGGAGTTGCGCTTCTGACGCTCGAACGAGGCGTTGGCGATCGCCCACGGAACCGTGTTGTCCTTCTCGCCGGAGATGATCAGGAGAGGTCCGCGCTCCGGATTCTCCGTATCGACCTTCGCCTCCGTCCACGGATTGAGATTCGCGGTGGCGGCCTGGAAGAGCGGGGCGCCCGACGCGGGCACGGCGAAGGTCGCGTAGAGGTTCTTCGCCTCTTCCTCCGAGACCGCATTGGCGAAGCCGAAGCGGAACTGCTCGAACGTGAGCGGAATCGCCCGGTTGCGGTTGGCCGGGTTGCCGAGGACGGGCCACGCGGACTTCAAGGCGGAAATCGGGAGGGGAAGCACTCCGCGAAACGGGGCCGGGTCGATCGCCACCGTCGCCCGAGCGAGCCCGCGTCCTGCGAGAATCTGGACGAGAAGGCCGCCGAAGGAGTGCCCCACGATGGCCGGCTTCTTCTTCAGCCCGCGGACGATCTCGTCGAAATGGTCGGCGACCTGGCCGACCGTCTTGCGAGCGAAGACTTCGGGTTTCGCGTTTGCCTCTTCGACGGTGTCGGGGTCGTCCGGCCAGCCGGGGGTCAGCGGGACGAAGCCGGCCTCTTCGAAGGCCGCCGCCCATCGGTCCCAGCTGCTCGGCAGGAGCCAGAGGCCGTGGACGAACACGACCGGCTGCCTGCCCGTCGCGTTCGCGCGCTGGACTTCCTGCGCTTCATGCGCGGTGATCGTGGCTCCTTCGATCGGCGTGTTTCTGTCAGATCCCGTGCTCATGATTGGCCCTCCGCGCGGCGTCCGGTCGCCGCATTCGACGCGTTCAGGATGGATACCGAACCGTCCTGCCACGTCTCTGTACCACGTGGGTATGAGGTCGCCGCGAGGCAAGTAAGATTCAGCGTTCGCGGGAGCGAGCCAATCGTCCGTCCTGTCAGACTCGCCTCTCACTCCAGCACTTTCCCCGGCTCTCGGGGAGAGGGGGCAGGGAAGTTTCCGCTCGGGGCACCAACGCTGAGTTAGACAAACAGGACTCCGAGGCGAGGACCTGCATCAATGTTCGAGACGACGGCTGACGCGCGCAAGCGGGGAGTGAGATGGGCGATACCGTTCAACGGGAATGGACCGAGGCGGTCGGGAGGCATCGAGCGGCGATCACGGATTACCTTCGAGTCGCTTCTTCCATCGAAGAGCCGGTCTGGCGGCTTCCCATCGGTCCGAACAAATGGACTCCCGCGCAGATCACCGATCACGTGTTCCGCACGTATCAGGTTGCAGTCGAGCAGGTCCGCGGCGGGCCAGGCATCAGGGTTCGATATGGCTTCCTACTCCGCCAGATACTCCGCGTCCTCTTCCTGCCGAGAATTTTTCGGACTCGACGACTGCCGCGCGGGGCGAAGGCGCCGAGGGAAATTTTTCCGGGCGATTCGGAAATCCTTCGTGAAATGGCCCTCAGGCGACTGGACGAATTGTCGAGCGAATTCGAGCGCGAGATCCTCTTACGTCGAGACGACCGGAGTCTTCGGCTGACGCACCACATTTTTGGTGAAATTGAACCGCTCAAAGGAGTTGATTTCATAGCGATTCACACCGAGCACCACGGACGCCAGCTTTCCGATAGAGGGAGCGAGTCCGCTGAGCGCGCCGCCAGATGACTCTCCCGGACAAAACCCGGCTCATCGTCGTGCCGATTCTCGACGACGGGGAAGGCCGCGTCCTCCTCTGCCGGATGGCCCCCGACCGCGGCGTTTTTCCCGGGCAATGGGCCCTCCCGGGCGGCGGCGTGGAGCCGGGCGAGCGCATCGAGGACGCTCTTCGAAGGGAAGTGCGGGAGGAGCTGGGAATCGAGCTGCTTTCGATCGCGCCCCTCTTCTTCAAAGACGGCGTGCTCGAAAAGACGTTTGCGAACGGGTCGCGCCGTCCGATCCACATGGTCTTCCTCGTTTACCGGTGCGCGCCCGCGTCGCGCTCGGTTCGCCTGAACGAGGAATTCACCGAGCTTCTCTGGGCGGACGCCTCGGCGCTTCCGCAGCTCTCGTTGAATTGTCTGACCCGGGACACGCTCATGAGGGCCGGCTATTTCCCTGCCGCCTCCGTCGCCGCGCCGTAGAGACCCGTCCCCGGAAGAGGCGAGTCCTGGTTCCCCTCCCGTTATGAATCTTCGGGCCGCCGGCGGGCCCTCCAGGAACCCTTTTCCGGAAAATCGCCGGTCACACCTCTATATTCGTGCCCGATGCCGATCTCCCTCAACGACCTGCGGCGATTCGCGGTCGCCCGCAGCCTCTTCCCGCCGACCGCGCTCAAACGCGCCATTCACCGGATGGAGTTCGTTCAGGCGGACCCGATCCGGGCGCCGGCACGCGCTCAGGACCTGATCTTGCGGCATCGGGTCCGAGATTACCGCGCCGGAGATCTCGAACGCCGCTTCGCGACCCTCGGGATCGAAGAGGACTTCTTCGTCACGTACGGCTTCGTGACGCGCTCTTTGCAGGCGCTGATGCATCCGCGCTCGGAGACCGGCGTCCCCGCCGACGCCCCCCGGCCCTGGCCCGCGGCGCGCCGGAAGCGCGCGGCGCTCCTGCTGGAATTCGTGCGCGAGCGCGGTTCCGTGCACCCGCGGGAGGTCGACGACCATTTCTCCCACGGCAGGGTCAGGAACTACTGGGGCGGCTCTTCGAACGCGACCACCCATCTGCTGGACGCCATGCATTACCGGGGGCAGCTCCGTGTGGCGCGGCGCGAGAGGGGGGTTCGCATCTACTCCGCGCACGAGCACGGGAGCGCGCCGGCCGGCGCCGCGGAGCGCTGCGCGCGAGTCGACGCGCTGATCGACGTGGCCGTCCGTCTCTACGCGCCGCTTCCCGCCCGAAGCCTGTCTTACCTCGCGAGGCGGCTGCGCTTCGCCGTTCCGCAATGGCGGAGCGAGTTGACGAGCGCCTTACAGCGCGCACGGGAGCGCCTCTCGCATACGCACGCCGGCGGCGCCGACTGGTACTGGGCGGCGGGCGAAAACCCGGCGCGCTCGGCCGCGGACGAGTCGGTCCGGCTTCTGACCCCTTTCGATCCCGTGGTGCACGACCGCGCCCGGTTCGAGCTGTTGTGGGGCTGGGTCTATCGCCTCGAGGCCTACACGCCCGCGCCCAAACGCAAGCTCGGCTATTACGCTTTGCCGCTGCTCTGGCGCGACCGCGTGATCGGCTGGGGCAACCTCTCGCTGAAGAACGGTCAGCTTCAATCGGACATCGGCTACGTCGGATCGCCGCCGCGCGACCGGACGTTCCGGCGCGAGCTCGCGGCGGAGCTCGACCGCATGCGGGCTTTCCTCGACCTCGACCGCTGACGCCGCCGCGAAAGGCGGGATTTCGGCCGCTTCGCGGGAGCGAGGGCGAGGAGAATGACGCGAGAGTAGTCTTTTCCCCTCGGCCCCGCGATTAGGAGGAGACCATGATCGGAGCGGCCTCGACGTCTCGCCGCGGTTGGGCGCGTCCTTCCGCCGGGCGAATCCCATGAAGCGGATTCAGTCGCGTTACGTCCTCGCTTCCCCGGCCCGGCGCCCGCTCAAGATCTTCGCCTCCGACCCAATGCAGGGTCGGGCCGCCGGGAACCTGACGACGATCGCCGTCGGAAACGAAAAGCTGACGCCGGGTCCGGCCGGTTCCCGGATCGAGGTGGTCGACTACGACGGCTCCGTCTCCGGCGGCCGCTATTACCAGCCGGTCGACCTCGACGATCCCGCGATCCTCATGCAGGGCGGTCTCGAGCCGACCGAATCCGATCCGCGCTTTCACCAGCAGATGGTTTATGCCGTCGGGATGAAGGTCCTCGAAAACTTCGAGCGCGCCCTGGGGCGCAGCATTTATTTTCTGGGCGGCCGGCGCCTGCGGCTGCTCCCGCATGCGTTCCGCGGCGCGAACGCGTTCTACGACCGGCGCCTCCTGGGGGTCCTGTTTGGATACTTCCGCGCGGACCAGGCGAATCCGGGCCGGAACCTGCCCGGCCAGAACGTCTTCACCTGCCTGTCTCACGACATCATCGCGCACGAGGTGACGCACGCCCTTGTCGACCGGCTCCGCTCGAACTTCCTCGAGTTCTCGAACCCGGATGTCGCCGCGTTCCACGAGGGGTTCGCGGACATCGTAGCGATCTTCCAGCACTTCACGTTCCCCGACATCCTTCATGACTACATCCGCGCCACCCGGACGGATCTGCGATCCCCCACTCCTCTGGTGCAGCTGGCGCAGCAGTTCGGGTACGCGACAGGAAGAGGCCGCGCGCTGCGGTCCGCCGTCGACCTGGATACGGGAGGCGCGCTGCGCGCTCGCGCGCGCGGAGACGAAGATCAACCGGCCGCCGAGCCCCTGTACCAGAGCGTGATGGAACCGCATGAGCGGGGGAGCATCCTGGTCGCCGCCGTCTTCGACGGATTCTTTTCGGTTTATCAGCGGCGGATCGCCGACCTTCTCCGCATCGCGACTGGCGGAACGGGCATGTTGCCCGCCGGGGACCTTCACCCCGACCTGATCACCCGCGTCGCCGGGGAAGCCTCGCGAACCGCGCAGTCCATCCTGACCATGTGCATCCGCGCCTTCGAATACCTGCCGCCGGTCGACGTGACGTTCGGGGATTACCTGCGCGCCCTCGTCACCGCGGACTACGAGCTGAACCCGAGCGACGACGTCGGGCAGCGGGCCTGCATGATCGAGGCCTTCCGCTCGCGCGGGGTCTATCCGGACGGGGTCTGGTCGCTCGCCGAGGAATCGCTTCTCTGGGAGAACGCGCCGCCCGAAGTCCCCCGCTTTCCCGTCGCCCTGCTGGGTGATCTGTCGAGTGTCGCCCCCGGAGCATTCAGCCAGGCCTCGCCGCCGAGAGAAAGCCGGCCGGCGGAGCGAACGACTCCGCAGGCCACCCCGGACCTCTCCGACCTGACCGACGACGTCCTTCGTCCGTACGCGGAAAGCAACGCGGAGCTGCTGGGTCTTCAGAAGGGCCGCCCCATCGACGTGCAGGGATTCCACTCGGTCTTTCGAGTCGGACAGGACGGGCGGCTCGTGATCGAGATCGTCACGCAGTTCGTCCAACTGGAAAAGTCCGAAAAGGCGGCGATGGGCGGCCTTCCGTTGCGCGGCGGCTCGACCGTGATCGCGGGCGCCGACGGAACGGTCCGCTACGTGATTTCCAAGCCCCTGTCCCGCGAGCGTCTCGAGAAGCAGCGGGAGTGGATCGACCTGGTCGACTCCACGGATCCCGCCATGACTTACCTGCCGGAAGACCGGCGGGGCGAGCGGATGGTCGCGACGGGATTCGCCGCGATCCATCGGAGCATCGTCCGATGAGTCCCGCCGCGAAGAAAATCCGGATCGGGATGTACAACGTCGGATTCGGAGACGCGTTCCTCGTGCGCATTCCCGGGAAGAAGGGCGAGAGCAAGATCCTTTTCGACTGCGGCTCCATCAAACAGGGGGACGGCGGCCCGATCGACGCGGTGGTCGAGTCGATCATCGAGGACGTCAAGGACGCGGATGGCAAGCCGCGGATCGACGTGGTGGTCGCGACGCACCGCCATCGCGACCATGTCTCGGGATTCGCGAACGAGGCCTGGTCGGACGTCGAGGTCCAGGAAGTCTGGATGCCGTGGACCGAGGATCCCGCGGACCCGGAAGCCCGCCGCATCCGCGAGGCGCAAAGCCGGCTCGCCCTGACGCTGCACGAGGAGCTCACCCGCCTCGGCGCCGCCGCGGACGTCATCGACCTGGCGGCCAATGCGCTCACGAACGACGCCGCGATGCAGACGCTTCACAGCGGTTTCGGCGGCCAGGCGGTCCGCCGGTTTCTTCCGCCGCGCGACAGGCGCAAGAGCACCTTCACCGCGGCGTGCCTCCCGGGCGTCCTGATCCATGCGATGGGCCCTTCCTTCGACGAAAACGTGATCGCGAACATGGATCCGCCGGAGGGAAAGAGCTATCTGCAGCTGGCCGCCGCCGGCGCCGCGGACCGCAAGGACCCTCGCCCGCCGTTTCCGGGCGACTGGACCTACGACGGTACGCCCGCCGGGGGTCTCAGCACCGAGGAGAAGGCGATCGTCGACGGCGTCGGCGACGGGAACGAGAGCGTGGTCGCCGCGGCGCTCGACGGGGCGGTGAACGGCACGAGCCTCGTGATGATGCTGCAGACGGGCCGGAATTTTCTGCTCTTTCCCGGAGACGCTCAGTGGGGGACCTGGAACATGATCCTGGGAGACTCCGAGTGGACCGCTCTCCTGAAGAAGACGACGTTTCTCAAGGTCGGTCATCACGGCAGCCACAACGCGACGCCCCGGCCGTTCGTGGACGATTTCCTTCCTGGACCTCCCAATGATCTGTGGGCGATGGTCTCGACGATCCAGCGCGGCTCCTGGCCGATTCCAAAGAAGGAACTGATGGCCGCCCTGGCGACGCACACGAAGAGAATCGTCCGGAGCGACCAGATCCCCGGCGCCCTGCAGGGTGTCTTCAAACCCCGGGCGAGCCTTTACGTGGAGACGGAAATCCCGGCCTGAGCGATTCCTCCGCGCGCAACCGGACCGCGCTTCGCGAAGAGGAGGACCGCGCCGCCTGATCCCGATAGGATCGGTGCCCGATCGCCTCGAGCGGCGGGCGGAGGTGGGGAGGGATGGCCGACGACGACAGCGGAACTTCAGACCGCGCGACGACGCGGCTGGAGCCGATCCGCGTCCGGGGGACCGAGCCGCCCGAAGGCATAGCGCCGGCGGGTCCCTCCGGCGAGAGGGACTTCCTCGCGGAACGGCTCGCGCTCTTCGCCCGGATCGCGTGCCTGGCCTCCGGGGCGTTTCTCGTCATGCGCGTCGTCATCAACGCGCTCGCGAACCGGGACCCCACGCGGACCTCCCCCCTCGACGGATTTCCCTTCTTCCATCTCGCGGCGACGGCCGTCCTGTTCCTGACGTGGATGCTGGCGGGAGGCCGCGCCTTTTCCGAGCGAGGGCTTCGACGCCTCGATGCGGCGGGAACGATCGCGGCCGCGCTCTGCTACGCGCTCATGGAACGGACGATGCCGCTCTCCTGGCGGCCCGATCAGCTGGTCCTGCTCATCTTGAATGCCGTGCTTCTCGGCCGCGCCGCTCTGGTCCCGAGCGAGCCGCGGCGCACCGCCTGGATCTCCTCGGCCTCCGTCGCCGCGATCCCGCTCGTGACCTTCCTCCTCTTTCGGGGCAACGGTTCGCGCGAGCTTCTCCCCGGAGCCCTCGTCACCCAGGCGGTGCTCTGGGCGTCCTTCACCGTCGTGCTCGCGACCTTGATCTCGAACGTGACCTTTCATCTGCGCCGCTCCGTCGCGCGCGCGCGGCGGCTCGGCCAGTACCGCCTGCTCGAGAAGATCGGCGAAGGTGGGATGGGTATCGTCTATCGCGCCGAGCACGAGATGCTGCGGCGGCCGACCGCGATCAAGCTGCTTCTTCCCCAGAGCGCGGGGGAGATGAACCTGAGGCGCTTCGAGCGCGAGGCGCAGTTGACGGCCCGTCTGACCAATCCCCACACGGTGTCGGTCTACGACTACGGGCGCACGCCCGAGGGCGCCTTCTACTACGTGATGGAGTACCTCGACGGCGTCGATCTCGAGCGCCTCGTCCGCGAGGGCGGACCTCTCCCGCCGGGGCGCGTTGTTCACATCCTCAGGCAGGTTTGCGAGGCCTTGTCCGAGGCCCACGGGATCGGCCTCATCCACCGCGACATCAAGCCGGCCAACATCCTTCTGTCCGAGTCGGGAGGCATCTCGGACGTCGCGAAGGTCCTGGACTTCGGGCTCGTCAAGGAGGTCAACGAGTCGGACGCCGCGCGCCTGACGCGCGACGACGTGTTCGCGGGGACGCTGCACTATCTCGCGCCCGAGACGATCCAGGCGGGCTCGCCCGATCCGCGAAGCGACCTCTACGCCCTCGGCGCCGTGGCTTATTACCTTTTGACCGGGGAGCCCGTGTTCGACGGAATGCCGATGCAGGTCATCCAGAGTCACGTCCAGGCGATTCCGCAATCCCCATCCGCCCGCCTCGGCCGGGCGCTGCCCGCCAAGCTCGAAAGGGTCGTCCTGGATTGCCTTCAGAAGGACCCGAACCGCCGGCCGGAAAGCGCGCGGGCGCTCACGGACCGGCTGGACGCGTGCGACGACGTCGAGCCCTGGGCGGTCGAGCAGGCGCGGAGGTGGTGGAGGTCTCGGAAGACGGCCTGAAGGATCGACGCGCGCGCCGGGGCTCAGCGAATCGAAGGCCGGGGCGACCTCGCCGCGCAGGCCGGGCCGTTTCCAGAGATCCCTGTGGCGGAACGTCACGGTTTCCCGCCCGCCTGGTGCGAAGCCCCGCCGTGGTCGTCGTCCGGCACTCTCCTTGCGTCCGCCGAAGGCAGGACATACCCAATTTTTAGGAGGAACCATGCGCTTCAAGATTCCCGGTGCCTTCGTCGTCGCGGCGTTTCTGGCGGCGGCCGCTCCCGTGATGGCCGTGACGAACGGCCAGCCTGACGGGACCGGCCATCCGTACGTCGGGGTCGTGATTCAATTCATTCCGAACACAGATTTTATTTCGGTCTGCTCGGGCGCGGCGCTCTCGCCGACCAAGTTCCTGACCGCGGCTCACTGCGCCGACCCGTCTCTGCCGGTCTTCGTCACCTACAAATCGAGTCCCCCGTATTCGCTGGCCAGGGATTTCACGCAGGGGATTTTCTATCCGGACCCGGACTGGTGCCTCTCGTGCGGGAACGGCGTGCCGGGATTCGACACGCATGACGTCGCGGTCGTCTCTCTCGGCAAGCCGGTCAACCCGGGTGCGTTCGCCGTCCTGCCGGCGGCGGGTCTCGTCGACACGCTTCCGATGGGAACGGACGTCGACATCGTCGGCTACGGCGTCCAGGGATTCCTCCGCGGCGGCGGCCAGCCGCAAACGATCTTCCTGTTCACCCGCTATTTCGCGCCGAGTGAGCTCATCCAGGCCAACGGCCGGATCAGCGACGAGTTCATCAAGCTGACGGCCAATCCCTCCAACGGCAAGGGCGGACTCTGCTTCGGAGATTCGGGAGGTCCGGACATCCTGAGCGGCACCAACACGATCCTGGCGGTCAACTCGTTCGTCAACAACGGCAATTGCGCCGGCGTCACGTACTCCCAGCGCGTCGATCTGCCCGACATCCTCAGCTTCATCAACAGCACGCCTTAGGCTGACGCCGGCCCGGGTGTCGGGCGGATCCCCGCCCGGCACCCGCGGTTTTGCCGCGGAATGGACCGCCTTCTCTTCGGAACACCGGAAGCGGTTCCGTCGTACTGTTCCCGTAACAGGAGGCTCAAAGTCCATGTTCAAAGCGACTCTCTGGAAGTTCGTTCGTCTGGCGGCGCTCGCCGCGGCGGTCGCGGCCCCCGCCGCGCTCTTCGCGGAGCTGCCGCCCGTCATTCCGCGCGAGGTGCTCTTCGGAAACCCCCAGCGGAGCCAGCCGCGCCTGTCCCCGGACGGCCAGCGTCTCGCCTGGATCGCGCCGGACAAGAAGAACGTTCTCCAGGTGTGGGTCAAGACGGTCGGCAAGGACGACGACAAAATGGTCACGGCCGACAAGAAGCGGGGCGTTCGCCAGTACTTCTGGGCGCAGAACAACAAGACTCTGCTGTACCTCCAGGACAACGACGGCGACGAGAACTTCCACGTCTTCGGAGTCGACCTCGCCTCGGGCAACGTTCGCGACTACACGCCGTTCCAAGGAGTCCGTGCCAGCGTCGCGGACATCAACCCGGACTTTCCGGAAGAGCTCCTGCTCACGATGAACCTCCGAAACCGGCAGGCGATGGACGTCCACCGGCTGAATCTCTCGACCGGCGCCGTCGTGCTCGACACCGAGAACCCGGGCGACGTCGGCGATTGGGGCTCCGACGCGAAGTTCCAGGTCCGCGCGGCGCAGGTCCAGACGCCGGACGGCGGAACGGAGATCCGGATCCGCGACGACGCGAAGTCGCCGTGGAAGTCGCTCCTGAAGGTCGGGCCGGACGAGATCCTG
>JBDUBP010000064.1:0-21668 GCA_040004075.1 Acidobacteriota bacterium
GCCATCGCGCTCGTCCTGGCCGCGGGATACGTCACCTCGGCGGTGTCCTTCGCGATCACCACCGGATCGCGCGCCGGCCGGGTGCTCCTGTCCGTCTCGTTCCTTCTCTGGGGCGTGGAGGAGGCGGTCGTCGGGTTCGGTTACCTGCGGTTCCGCGATCCCGCCGCGATGCCGGAGCTGCTTCAGTACGGCAACTTCGCGGCGATGCTGCTCGAGATGATGGTGGCGGTCGGAATCATCATCCTGCTCTTCGAAGCCAGCCAGGCGCGCCTCGCCGCGGAGATGGAGCAGCTGCTGCACTCCGACCAGCAGTTGAAGGAGATGGGCGTCCGCGACCCGCTGACGGGTCTCTACAACCGCCACCACTTCAACGACGTCATCAAGCGGGAGCTCGCCAACGTCCGGCGCTACGGAATATCGCTCTCCGTCCTTCTCGCGGACGTCGACCGGTTCAAGGAGATCAACGACGTCAAGGGGCACCAGGTCGGCGACGACGTCCTGAAGTTCGTCGCGAACTACCTGACGTCGTGCGTTCGGGAGTCCGACTTCGTCTTCCGCTGGGGGGGCGATGAGTTCCTGGTCCTGCTTCCCCGGACCGACGAGGGGTCGGCCGCCCAGAAGGCCGAGGAGCTCGCGCGCCGGCTGCCGGCGATTCCCGGCGTCGAACAGCTGCAGCCGTCCCTCTCGGTCGGCTGGGCGACGCACCGGATGGACGCGGAGTTCCAGGCGACCCTCGCCCAGTCGGACGCCCGCATGTACGAGATGAAGCTCAGGGGGAAGAAAGAGCGAGAGCTGCAAGAGCGGAATCGCGGCTTGCCTTCATGAGCCGGTAGACCAGCGCCGCGGGGAGCCCCATCACGTTGGTGTAGGAGCCCTCGATCCCGATCACAAACCGCGCGCCGAGACCCTGGATGCCGTAGGCACCGGCCTTGTCGCGCGGCTCGCCCGTGGCGACGTACCAGGCGATCTCGTCATCGGAAAGCGCCGCGAAGGTGACGGAGCTCCAGGCGGCCTCGTGGATCTCCTCTTCCTCCCGCCGGCGCAGGCACACGCCCGTGACGACTCGGTGCGTCCGGCCCGAAAGGCGGCGCAGCATGTCGGCGGCCTCAAGGTCGCCCGCCGGTTTGCCGAGGATCTCGTCGTCGAGCACGACGAGCGTGTCGGCCGCCAGCACCCACTCGCCCGCGCGCCGGCCGGAAACCTCCACCGCCTTGGCCGTCGCCAGTCGGACCGCGGCGGTCTCAGCGGGCTCCTTCGGAAGAAGCGTCTCGTCCACCGAGGGGGCATCGACGGTGAAAGGAATCCTCATCTCGTTCAGGATTTGCGCCCGCCGGGGCGAGCTGGAAGCGAGGACGAGACTCGAACTCATTGAGGCGGGATTCTAAGAGCAACGGCTTCGGGAATCTTTCCGGCGCGCGGGGACGCCGCAAGCAAGCGCCGCTCCTGGCGTCGCCTTCCAGATATGTACCGCCCCTCACCCCCGCCCTCTCCCCGGCGCGCGGGGAGGGGGAGCGGAGGGGCAGGGCTGCGCTTCCGTCGAGATCGTGGCCGCAGTGAACGGAGGGACGAGGCGAGCGGTCGAGCCTTCAGGCAAGCCGCTCGCCGGCGCGTGAGCGCGTTTTCGGAATGAGCGGAGACGACGATTACGGGTAGTATCCCGAGATCGTCCGCGCCTGAAGGGAGGTCGGCTCGACCTTCACTTCGACCTTGTGCCACTGGTCCTTGCCGCCGGGATTGGTCGAGTAGTACGTCAGCAGGTATTGGCTGCGCAGCTCTTCATTGATCTGCTTGTAGATCGCGTCCAGTTTCTTGGCGGAATCGACGTAGAAGGTCTGGCCGCCGGTGCCGTTTGCCAGCTTGTTCAACTTGTACTTCACCTCGAGGTCGGCGCCCGAGATCTTCAGGCCGATCCCGTAGATGGAAATCCCTGCCTTTTTCACGTACTCGAGGGTCGTGTCGAAATCGAACTTCGAGGACGTGTCCTTGCCGTCGGTGACGAGGATGAGCGCCTTCTTGCCCTTGACACCCGTGAACTGGTAGAGCCCGAAAACGATCGCGTCGTAGAGGGCGGTCGAGCCCTCGGCGCGCAGCCCCGCCATCGAGCGGTAGAGCTTGTCCTTGCGATTCGTCAGCTTCGACAGGATGTACGGCTCGTTGTCGAACGAGACGGTGAAGGCGCGGTCTTTCGGGCCGATCGAGTAGTCGAGGAACGAGATCGCGGCCTGCTCGGCGTCCGGCAGCGACTCCAGCATCGAGGCAGACGTGTCGATCATCACACCGACGGATAGCGGCAGGTTCTTGACGTACTCGAACGACTCGACTTTCTGGATCGCGCCGTCTTCGAACACTTTGAAATTGGACGCCTGGAGTCCCGCGACGGGGCGGCCCTTGTCGTTGACCGAGGTGTAGAGCTCGACGGCGTCCACCGAGACTTCCGAGATGTAGGCCGGCGCGTTGACGTAGCGGAGGTCCTCGGCGACCGTGCCGTCGTCGAGGGTCCCGACGATGCGGACGTAGCCGAGGCTCTTGGAGTCGCGGATGTTCACGGTCTGCTCAAAGGGCGCCTGGTACAGCGTCGCGACCCGCGACTCGTTCGAGTAGAACTCGACCTTCTGAAGCGCCTTCCCTTCGGGCACCGCGACCGCGGCGACGACGCGCGTCGGGCCTCCGGCCTTCGCGCCTTTTTCAGGCGAGAGGATCCGGACCTTGAAGATGTCGCGCCCCTCGTTGACCGTGTACTCGTCTTCGCCGGCGGCGCGGCCGTTCTCGCCGTAGGCGACCACGCGCACGGTCTGCTTGCGGGGGAGCGGTCCGAGGTTCAAATCGGCCTGGAAGGGGGCGCGGGTCTTGGTCAGGACCTTCGACCCGTTCAGAAAGAAGTCGACGGACTTGATGCCCTCGGCCACCTTGGTCTCGAAGCGCTGGAGGCCCGTAGCGATCTCCTTCGCGATCGGCAGCAGCGACACCGCCGAGGAAACGAATCCGATCTCTTTCGTTTTCTCGATCACCGCGCGGCCCTGAGCGCGGGCCGCGAGCTCGGCGGGCGAGAGCGGGTCCGGCTGCTCGGGCACGAGGAGGTTTTCGGAGATACGGCCTTCCGCGTTCTGGTTGCCGTCTGAGACCTTCAGCACCAGCTTGTACTCGCCAGGATAGAGGTAACGGCGGACCGTGACCGGGATCTTGTCCGCGTTGACCTCTCCGGTCGGTACGTCGAACCGGTACTTGAAATTGTCGATCAGCCGGTCGCCCTTGACCACCTCGCCGATCACGTCGACGTTGTAGAAATGCTCGTCGCCGAGGTCCCGCGATTTCAAGTCCTTCTTGGGAATCAGGAGTGATAAGTCGACGCCGATCTTGTTCGAGCGCGCCTCCGGAAAGCGCACGAGCTTCGTGACGCCGAGCGGAACGGCGTTCGCCGCCATCTCCGTCGTCATCGAGAGGACCTGATCGACGCCTTCCGTCTCGACGATCGGCGGCTGGAAGAGCTTCGCCGCGCCCGCCATCGACATCGGCCCCGAGCCGAGCGCGGCGGTCGTGTAGGAAATCGCCTGCTGCACGGTGCGCCACTCGGTGCAGCGCGTGATGTCGACGCGCCGTCCACCCGCGCCGGAGCCTCCGGCGGACCCGCCGACCTGCAGGATGAACTCGCCGTCCAGGGGCGTCCACAGCTTGTAATCGCCCATGCCCATCGGTTGGTAGAAGATCAGGTACACCTTGCTCTTCAGGCTCTCGAGGCGGTCGTAGTACCAGATCTGGAGCGGGACGTAGACCTCCTGGCAATCGATCGGGACGATGCCGTCGGGCGACCCGTTGATGATGAATACCTTGGCGCGGTCGTTGTTCAGGTTCCGGAACTGCTCCCTGGCAAGCTGAACGCGGTCGGTGTAGACGCGCTGGTAGTCGGTGCGAATCCCCGAGGAGTCGATCGAGCGGCGCCGCCAGAAGGATTCGATGAAGCGGTCCTTCTGGTAGCTGTCGGCGATCTGGAGGAAGACTTCCTTCTCGTCCTTCGTGATGATCAGGTCGACGAGCTGCAGGAAATCCTTGTACTTCGAATCGAGCTTCGCCGTCAGGTCCTTGACGTCCTTGCTCGAGAGCTTCCGCCGGGCGGGCGCCGGCCCGGTGAATTTGCCCGCGGCGTGGCCGGCCGGAGGAGCGCCTGCGGCGGGAGGAGTGGAACCCTCGGCGGCTGCGGGCGGGGCGTTGCCCGGCGGCGCCGTCTCGGTCGTCCCCGAAGGACCTTCGACGCCGATCGACTTCGCCTTCGGGGTCGCGAGGCCCGCGAAGCGGTCGCGGACCTTCTCCATCCCTTCCGTCGAGACGGGAGGAGGGGAGAGGATCTGGGCGGCCTCGCTCATGCCTCCCATCGCGCTGCCCTGGCGCGCCCGGATCTCGGAGTAAGCGCGATAGACGTCGCACGCCGCGGTGCACGTGCTGCCGAACCGCGAGCAGGTGTCGTTCGCGTTCATGCCCGGGTTGCAGTCGTTGGCGAGATCTTCGAACGTCTTCCGGCACGAGCCGGGCTGGAAGACGTCGCTGTCGCGCGTTCCGACGGTCCAGAGCTTCCGGGGCGCCATCGGAGCGGGGCGGTAGAAGAACTGCCTCATCGTGCCGCGGCCGGGGAGATTCGTGTAGGTCCAGATCTCGAGATCCCGGAACATGCGGTCGCAGCCGGCGACCTTGTCGAGCGAGCCGGGCTCGCCATAGCGCAGGACCATCCGGCCGGCGTCGTTGCGCCACCCGTCGTAGGTCGTGTCGGCGAGCTGCCGGAGCTCCTCGTAGCGCTGCCGGTAGCCGGGTCCCATCGGAAAGGCCAGACTCTGCCGCTCGCGGCGGGCCCAGAACTCTTCCTTGAAAATCTCGCGCTGGTGCGGCTCGGTGAGTTCGAGAAACAGCTTCTCCTCGTCGGGCAGGATGATGGGAGCGACGAACTCCGTCAGCCATTTCCGCTCGTCGTCGGGCATCGCGGCGAGCGCCGCCTTCTTCGAGAGGGGCGCCTGGGCGGGCGCCGGCGGCGCGGGAACAGGCGGCGGATTCTGCGCGAGAGAGGTTCCGACTGCGGCACAGCAGAGAAGGACCGAGAGCGCGATGCGGGAAACCGGGATCATCGTCTCGGATCTTAACTCTCCGGATTCAGCCGGGTATTCCTTCACTCTCCCTTTACGTTCGCGTAATCGGGGATAATCCAATCGAGGTCGAGCCGAGGTCGAGCCCCGGGGGTTCGGACCTCTCGCCCACCCTCCGATGATCTATTTCGACAACAACGCCTCCACAAAATTGGATCCCGAGGCCCTCTCGGCCATGGAGGCTGCCTTCCACCTCTTCGGCAACCCTTCGTCCCTGCACGCGGAAGGGCGGCGGGCGCGGCGCGCGGTCGAGGAAGCGCGCGACGAGGTGGCGCGTCTGGTCGGGGCCGAACCTTCCGAGATCTTCTTCACCTCCGGCGGAACGGAGGCGAACGCGATGGCGATTTACGGAGCGACGGCGGGGAAAGGCGGTTCCTGGGTGCGTTCCGGCGCCGAGCATCCCTCCGTCCGGGAGGCGGCCTCGGATATCCCCGTGCGCGTGGTCGACCCCGACCCCTCCGGAGCCCTGGACGCCGGCCGGGTCCTGGAGGCGGCCGATCCCGACACGGCGCTCGTCTCGGTGATGAGCGCCAGTAACGAATACGGAGGAATCTTTCCCGTGCGCGACATCGCCCGGGGCGCCCGGTCCCGGGGAGCTCTGGTCCACTCCGACGCCGTCCAGGCGGCCGGCCGCATACCGGTCGATGTCCGTTCGCTCGAGGTGGACCTTCTCTCGATTTCCGCCCATAAGCTCCACGGGCCGCGGGGAGCGGGCGCCCTTTTCATCCGTAAAGGGGTCCGCATCGCCGTGCGAACCCCGGGAGGCGGGCAGGAAAAGAAGCTGAGGGGGGGAACCGAGAACACGCCCGCGCTGGTGGGTTTCGGAGTGGCGGCCCGCCTCGCGCGCGAACGCCTCGAACGCGACGCGCGCGCCATCGAGATGCTGCGAGACCGCCTCGAGCGCGGCATCCTGGCGGGCATTCCCGGCGCTCGTTCGATCGGCTCGGGTCATCCGAGGCTTCCCAACACCTCCGCGATCCTGTTCGAAGGGGCGCTCGCGGAGACGCTTCTCGTCCGGCTGGACCTCGAAGGGATCGCCGTGTCCGCCGGCAGCGCGTGCTCGAGCGGCACGCTCGCGCCCTCGCCCGCGATACTCGCCCTGGGATTTTCGCGGCGTCAGGCGCGGCAGGTCCTTCGCTTCTCCCTGTCCCGCCATAACACCGTCGAAGAGGTCGACGCCGTGCTGAGGGTTCTGCCGGCGGCGGTGGCGGCCGTCCGGGAGAACGCGGAGACGGCTGGCGCGGAGACGGCCGTGGCGGCGGGTCGGACTGCCCGATGATCATCGAATGCGACCGCTGCTACGCCCGGTACGAGTACGATCCTGCGAGGTTCGAGGGAAAGGCGTCCAAGAAAGTGCGATGCACCAAGTGCCTCGCGATCTTCGACATCTTCAACGCCGAGGCGCCGGCGGTCCCATTGCCCGCCCCCGGAGAATCGGTGGTGGAGGACACCGTTCTGCGACTGACGGATGAGGGAGAACACACGGATCCAGGGCCTTCGACGCGGAAGAACGCGGCGATCGGCCCGGCGGGAGGCGCCCCTCTGCGGATGCCGGCCGAGTCTCGAGTCTCCGTCGCGGTGATCGCGGGGCCGGACGCCGGCCGTATCTACGTGATCGAGAAACCCAGAATCGTCATCGGCAGACACGATGCCGACGTCAACGTCGAAGACCCGGAAATCTCCCGGCATCATGCGGCGATCGAGCTGACGGGAGACACGGCGACGCTGGTGGACCTCGGCTCGACCAACGGCACGTTCGTCGGAGAGGAGCGCATCCGCGAGGTCGTGCTGGAAAACCAGGGGGAATTCTCGATTGGCGGGTCGACGCTGATGCTGATCGTGACGGAGAAGGGGAGTTGAGAGTTGGAGGTTGAGAGTCGAGAGTCGAGAGTCGAGAGTTCCGAGTTGAGGGTTGGCTGACGGCTGAGAGCTGACAGCTGATAGCTTTTCCCCCCATGCGGATCGCCGTCGCCATGTCCGGGGGGGTCGACTCCTCCGTCGCCGCGCTTCTCTTAAAGAGAGAGGGGCATGACGTCGTCGGCCTCTCCATGCAGCTCTGGGACCGGTCCGCGGAGACGGGCCGGACGAGCCGCTGCTGCGCGATCGACGACCTGTCGGACGCGCGGACGGTGGCCTGGGCGCTCGACATCCCGCACTACGTTCTGGACCTCCAGGAAGAATTCGCGCGAACGGTCGTGCGCCCCTTCGTCGCGTCCTACCTGGCGGGCGAGACGCCGATCCCGTGCTCCGCGTGCAACTCGAAAGTGAAGTTCGCGACGCTCTGGGATCGCGCGAGAGGGATGGGATGTGACGCCGTCGCCACCGGGCATTATGTCCGCACGGCCACCGAGCCGGACAGCGGCCGGACGGTGCTCAGGAAGGGAGCGGACCTCGAGAAGGACCAGTCGTATTTTCTCTGGGACCTCACCGCGGAGCAGCTCTCCGCCGCGCGGTTCCCCGTCGGAGGCCTGACGAAAAAAGAAGTCCGCGAGCTCGCGCGCGCCGCGAAGCTTCCGACAGCCGACAAGGAAGAGAGCCAGGAGATCTGCTTCGTCCCGAAAGGCGACCGCGCCGGCGATTTCGTGCGCGACCACGCGGATGCGATGGGGCTTCCGCTTCCGACTCTGCCGGGAAGGGTCGAGGGCTCGGACGGACAGCCGCTCGGCGTCCATTCCGGCCACTATCGCTTCACCGTCGGACAGCGCCGTGGCCTCGGCGTCGCCGCTCCTGAGCGTCTCTACGTCCTCTCCGTCGACCCGCGGGAGAACCGCGTCGTGGTCGGTCGGGAGAGCGAGCTCCCGGTCCGCGAGGCTCGCGTCGAGGAGATGCGATTCCCTTCGGGCTTGCCCGAGGGGCCGTTCCGCGCCCGAGCCCGAGTCCGCCATCGCGGCGTCGAGACGCCCGCGACGGTGGTGCCGGGAGACGGCGGCTCGGGGCGCGTCCTGTTCGACGAGCCGGTGAGGGCGGTCGCCCCCGGCCAGTCCTGCGTCTTCTACGACGGGGACGTGGTACTGGGGGGCGGAGTGCTCAGGGGAAGTTGAGAGTCCAGAGTTGAGAGTCGAGAGTCGATGCGAGCCGGAAACGGAGTTGAGTCCGGGTCTAACCGTTGTCTCTTAACTCTTGACCCTCAACTCTCGACTCTCAACTCCCTTTAATTTGTCGGAGACTCGCCGTCGGACGCCGGGACCGGAAATTCGGATCGGATCTCGCCGTAGTTCCGCTCATAGATCTCGACGTTCTGCTGGAGCGCCCGGGCGAGCTGCTTGGCGTGAAACGGGGTCGTGAAGACGCGGCTCATCACCTTCACGTCGGGCCTGCCGGGCACGATCCGTCCGAAGTCGATGACGAACTCCGTCGGATTGTGGAGGATGTTGGCGAAGTTCACGTACTGCCCTTCGGCCGTCGCCTCATCGATCGTCACCTTCACCGAGACCGGCTTTTCGTCGCTCATTTGGCCTCCGTACTCGATTGTATGGCGGGGGGTGGGGCGGGGGGCGTCGAGCGTTGAGCGTTATGCGTTGAGCGTTCGGAGTTGAGAGTTGAGAGTCAAGAGTTGGGGCGTTGAAAGTCGGGAAATCAAAAGGAAGGTGGCGGACGCGGGGACGGGAATCTCTTTCTCCCTCCCCGGGCCCGAGGATGTAGGGACAGGGAGAGGGCTGGGGTGAGGGTAAATCCCTTCGGCTTCGGCACTAAGAATCACGAGAAAGACGTTCTCCTGAAACGTCCCTCGATTGGTTTTTCGCCGATTCCCGATTCCCGATTCCCGATTCCCGATTCCTCCGCCCCTCCATAATGCCGCGCGGATGAAGCGAGCGTGTTTCACAGCCGCGGCGGTGCTTCTCGCGGCGGCGGCGGCCGCGGCTGCCGGGCGCGCCGAGGACACGAAGGTTTCTTCCGGTCCGGACTCGCCGGCCTCCCTTCTTGCCGCGGCCGACGGCCACTACGCCGCGCGGCACGCCGGGAGGTCGGGCGCGCGCGCGGATCCCTCGGAGATCTCGGAGGCCATCGTCCTCTATGAGCGCGCTGGCGCCGTCGAAGGAGAACGGGGCGCGGAAGCGCGCTGGAAGCTGGCGCGGGCGCTCTACTTTCTGGGCTCCTACACGGGTCTCGACGAGGGGACACGGCGAGCGGTGTTCGAACGGGCGCGGCGGGCGGGGGACGAGAGCATCCGGCTCGTCGCCGGGCGGCTCGGCGACGCCGACGTCCGAAAGCTCGACCCTCCCGCGACGGCGAAGCTCTTTCGGGGCGACGCCGACGCCGCGCCGGCGCTCTTCTGGACGGCCGTCGCCTGGGGACAGTGGTCGCTCGCCTCTGGCAAGGTCGAGGCGGCCCGGAAGGGCGCGGCACGGCGGATCCGGAACGACTGCCTGACCCTGATCGCGCTCGACCCGGCGTTCGAAGAGGGGGGCGGGTATCGCATCCTCGGGCGGGTGCACGATCAGGCGCCGAAGATCCCTCTGCTCACGGGATGGGTCTCACGCGCGGAGGCGCTGCGCCTGCTGCGGCTGGCGGTCGCCACGGCGCCGCGGAACTTCGTCAACCGGCATTTCCTCGCGGAGGCGGTCGCCCGCTCCGGCTCCCTCACGGAGGCCGTTGCGATCGAAGACCGAATCGTTTCCGAGTCCCCCGGCGCGCAACATCTCGTCGAGGAGCTGGCGATCCAGGAGGCCGCGCGAAAGAACCTCGCGGCCTGGAGGAAGGGGGAATAGCCGGCAGCTGTCAGCTCTCAGCTGTCAGCCATCGCATCAGTCGTCTTCGATCCTCGAGACGCCGGGTTTTTCGGGGAGGTCCCGCAGCAACTCCGCGGCAGTTTTCTTCGTCACCGGATGCCGCCAGTCGGGCGCGATCTCGGAGAGGGGCGCCAGTACGAACCGGCGCATCGAGATCCGCGGGTGGGGGAGCACGGGGTCGGGGTGGGTCCTCACGAGGCCGTCGAAATCGAGGAGGTCGAGGTCGATCTCCCGGGGCCCGTTCTGAAACCGCGGCATGCGGCCCATGTCAGTCTCGATCGACCGGACGGCTTCGAGAAGACCCTCAGGGGTCCCGGACCACGCGATCGCGGCGGCGGCGTTGTAGAAGTCGGGCTGATCGGAGAAACCGACCGGATCGGTCCGATAAAAAGAGGACACGCGAAGGACCGGACCACGGCGGGCAAGGCGTTCCAGGGCCTCGAGAAGGCGGGCGCGGCGGTCACCGAGATTCGAGCCGAGGCCGAGATACACGACGCGGGGAGACGTCAGTACTCTTCTTCCTCGCGCACCGCGGTCGGGCTGTCGATGATCTCCGCTTCCTCTTCCGACTCGTCGTCATCTGCCGCCGCTTCCTCGGGCTCTTCGACAGGCGCGGGCTCGTCACCGAACTCGTTCGCCGTCTCTTCGGCGACCGGCTCCATCAGGATCGCGCGGCGCGGCGGACGCGGCGCCGGTGCGGGCGGCTCGTCGAACTTCGCGTCCTTCTGATTCGCTCCGCACTTGGGGCAGAGCGCCTCGGGCTTGCCGAGGTTGTAGAACTTCGTCCGGCAATTGAAGCACTCGAATTTTTTCCCGAGATCGGGCATTCGTTTCCTCGAAAGGCCGCACCCTAGCACGCAGGTTTTCAGGGGTCAACCGGGGCGGTCCGAGCGGCGCGCGCGGTAGACTCCGGGCGCGCAGGAGGCGTTCATGGCCGTCGTTCCCATCGAGTCTCTGCCTGCCTCCGGCCCGGAGCGCGAGCGCGCGTGTTGCCGGGTCCTCGAAGAGGGGAACATCCTCCTGTTTGAAAAGACTCCGTTCGCGATTTCTCCGGTGGACCGCGCCTTTCTCCTGGAGCGCCGGCAGGCCGACGCCGGGTATCACAAGAACATCGCCTACCGCCCGAAGAGCGACCGCGTGACGGGTGTCGCCCGCCAGCGCCCCGACGACGCTCGCCGCCTGCGCGAGGTGCTCGGCCGCTACTCCAGGACGGTCGTCGAGTTCGCCGCCGGCCTCTTCCCCGGGTACTCCCGCGGCTGGAGGGTCGATTACGCGAGCTTCCGCCCGCAGGAGGAGGCCAACCGCAAGCTGTCGTCGCATTCGCGGAACGACCTTCTGCACGTGGACGCCTTCCCCACGCGCCCCACGCGAGGAGACCGCATCTTCCGGATCTTCACGAACGTCAACCCCGCCGCGCCGCGGCTCTGGAAAACGGGCGAGACATTTTCCGAGCTGGCGGAGCGGTTCGCCGTCTCCTCCGGCCTTCTCGAGCGCGCCTCGAGGCAGACCGTGGGCCGCTCGCTCCTCCGGGCGGCGAGCGCCGCGGGACTTCCCGTCCGCTCGCGGCCGCCCTACGACGAATTTATGCTGGCCTTCCACAACTTCCTGAAGGAGAACGGCGACTACCAGGACAACGCGCGCGCGGAGCGCCCCGTCTTTTCTCCCGACGCGACGTGGATGGTCTTCACGGACATGGTGACGCACGCCGTCCTGCAGGGGCAGTTCGCGCTCGAACAGACGTTCATTATCGGGCGCGAGACGCTGACCGTGCCGGAGCAGGCGCCCATCGCCGTTCTCGAGCGCCTCGCCGGACACGCGATGGCGTGAAGCGAGTTCTCAATTACCAGTCATGAGTAATTTTCCGTTGTGAGTTCAAATTTCGGCGCCCGGCGTTGAAGACCGACACTGAGAACTCATCACTGAAAGCTGACGGCTGAAAGCTGAGAGCTGATAGCTTCCTCCCCATGCGTCGCCGATCCCTCCTCCGGTCTCTCCTCCTTCTCGGCGCGGCGCTCGGCGCGGCGCGAGGCGCGAAGTCGCAGACGCCCGTGGTCGGGCCGCGCGGGGCGGCTATGGGCGGCGCGTCGGTTGCGGTCGCGGATGATGGAACCGCCGTCTGGACGAATCCCGCGGGTCTCGCCCGGGACGAGCGGTTGGATCTGGAAATCTTCGCCGGAGCGGTGGCCACCAACCGCAACGACTTTCTCGGGGCGGTCGACCGCCTCTCGTCGATCGACCTCGACCGCATCCGGTCGGGACAGGACCTCGCGCGCATCCCGGGCGCCGTCTCGGACCTCCTCCGGATCGCCGAGCCCGGCAGCGGCGTCGTGGGCTCCGGCGCGGCCGGTCTCGTGTTCGGCAAGAGCGGCTTTGCGATCGCGATCGGCGAGACCGCGTACTCCGCCGTGTACCCGACGATCGACCTGGTGCACATCCTTCCCGTCAGCCCCGCCATCGACCCGGCGCGGGCCTTCGCAAACAACAGGACGGGGCTCTCCTTCGCGGGTCTCGAAGCCCGGGAGGCGCGGTTCTCGTACGCGACGTCCTTCCTGGCGAAGACGCTGCTCGTCGGCGGCACGGTCCGCTACATCCAGGGACGGACGTACTTTCTGCGCCGCGGCGTCTTCGACGCGGACATCTCGGACCCGCTGGCGATCTCGCGCCGCGCCTTCGACGAGAACCGCCGCGACTCGACGAAGCTCGCCTTCGACGCGGGCGCCATGCTGAATCTCGGCGGAAAAGTTCGAGTCGGTCTCGTTTCGACGGCGATCAACGAGCCAGAGTTCGACGTCGCGAAGGATTCCACCAAGCCGGCCCTCCTCGGCGCTCCCGGCTCGTACCGTCTTCCCCGGACTCTTCGCGCCGGCGTCGCGGTGACTCCCGTGGGCCTCCTCCTCGTGGCCGTCGACTACGACGTGCGCGAGACCGACACGCTGCTGCCGGGAGGCCGGAGCCGGCAGCTCGCCGCCGGCCTGGAGCTCAAGCTCCCTCTCTTTGCGATCCGCGCCGGCACATTCCGCGACTCCGCGGCGCCCGATCCGCACTGGGCATACTCGGCCGGCATCGGCCTCGGCTTGAAGATGCTGTCCGTCAACGCGGCCGTCGTCTTTTCGACGGAAGGCGGCACCTCGCTGTCGTCGACGAACAGGAGAGACCTGGGCGGCGCGCTCGACGCGAGGCTCCGCTTCTGATCCCGATGAGGCCCGGTTCGCTCCCGATCTGACATGCCCTCGCCTTTTTCCGTCGTGGCGACCGATCCCTCATCCTCGGCGCGCGCCGGGCTCCTCCTGACGGCGCACAGCAAGATCGAGACCCCGTGCTTTCTTCCCGTGGGAACCCGCGGGGCCGTCAAGGGCGTGGAGTTCGACCGCCTCGAAGGCTGGGACTGCCGCGCGGTGCTCGCGAACACCTATCACCTCATGGTGCGTCCGGGGATCGAGACGATACGGCGGGCCGGAGGTCTTCACGCGTTCATCGGGTGGGCCCGCGCGATCCTGACCGACTCGGGCGGTTTCCAGGTGATGAGCCTCGCGTCGCATCGGAAGATCACGCCGGACGGCGTCGAGTTCCGGAGCCCGGAAGACGGGTCGAAGCATTTCCTGACCCCGGAGACCGCCATGGATCTCCAGTCCGCGTTCGGCGTCGATCTCGCGATGGCGCTCGACATCTGCCCTCCCTTCCCGGCCGAGCGCGACGAGGTGGAGAACGCGTGCGCGCTCTCGTCGGCCTGGGCCGTTCGTTCGAGGCAGGCCTACAAAGGGCCGGGCCTTCTCTTCGGAATCGTGCAGGGCGGGACGCACGAGGACCTGCGGCGCGAGTCCACCTCCCGGCTCATCGACCTTCCCTTCGAGGGGTATGCCGTCGGCGGCGTGGCCGTCGGAGAGTCGAAGGACGCCATCCGCTCGATCACCGCCTTTTCCGCGGCCCTGCTTCCGGCCGACCGGCCGCGGTACCTCATGGGAGTGGGGACGCCGGCGGACCTGCTCGAATCCGTCCGCTCGGGAATCGATCTCTTCGACTGCGTGCTCCCGACGCGCAACGGCCGCATGGGACACGCCTACACGTCGGAAGGCGAGGTCGTCATCAAGCACGAGCGCTTCAAGGAAGACCTCGGTCCGATCGACCCGGCCTGCGACTGTCCCGTCTGCAGGCGCCACAGCCGGGCCTACATCCGGAATCTCTTCGTGCTGAAAGACTTCTCCGCGCCCATGCTCCTGTCGCTGCACAACGTCTATTTCTATCTGGCCTGGATGAAGGCGATCCGCGCGGCGATCCGGGCGGGACGGCTGGATAAGCTGCGCGCGCCGGAGGAGGGGAAGATAGCTTGAGAGCGGCAGGCGGAAGGCGGCAGGCGGAAGGGAGGCGGCGGGACGGGGCCGGGAATCGGGAATCGGGAATCGGGAATCGAAAAGACGGGACCCCGGGAAACGGGAAACGGGAAACGACTGAGACCTAAAACTGAAGACGGACAACTGAAATGAAATTTGCCGTCGCTATCCTCGTCATTGTTCTTTCGAGTCTTCAGATCGGCGGCGCGGAGGACGACCTCAGGGCTCGCGCGGCGAGGATCCATGCCGGCGCGATCGTCGTCGACACCCATGAGGACGTTCCGGAGCGGCTCGAGAAGGAATGGGTGGACCTGGCCGTGCGCGGGCGGACCGGACACGTGGACGCGGTGAGGCTGAAGGAAGGAGGCGTCACGGCTCCTTTCTTCGCGGCGTACGTTCCGGCGTCCTTCGCGAAGACGGGCGGCGCCGCGCGCCGGACGCTCGACCTGATCGACCTGGTCCGCCGCATCGCCGATGGGACGCCCGGCTTCGTCTTCGCGGATTCCCCGGCGGGAATTCGCGCGGCCAAACGGGACGGGAAGACGGCGATTCTGATCGGCATCGAGGGAGGACACGCGATCGAAGACTCCCTGGGGGCGCTCTCGTCGTTTGTGCGGCTCGGCGCGCGTTACATGACGCTGACCCATACGAACACCAACGGTTGGGCCGACTCCGCCGGATCGTTCTTCGCCTGGGGCTTCGACCCGAAGAAGACGGCGGTCCGCGGGGGGTTGACCGGCTTCGGGCGCGAGGTGGTGCTCTCGATGAACCGGCTCGGCATGCTGGTCGACGTGTCGCACGTGTCGGACAAGACGCTGGCGGACGTCCTCGCCGCCTCCCGCGCGCCGGTGTTCGCCTCGCACTCCTCGTGCCGCGCGCTCGCGGGCATGCCCCGCAACCTGACCGACGACCAGATCCGGGCCATCGGGGCGAAGGGCGGCGTCGTCATGGTCAACGTGAGCTCCACTTTCATCGACCAGGGCGTCGTGGACGACTTCGTGCGCCGGAAGGCGGCGCTCCCCCCCCGAGTCGCGGAGATCGAAGCGCGGTTCGCGGCCGAGCCGGGCAAGCGGGACGCGGCGGTGTCCGAGCTGATGGACGGACTGAAGCGGCCACGCGCCGACTGGACGCGGGTGGTCGATACATCGAGAGGGTGATGCGCATCGCCGGTCCCGCCGCCGCCGGCCTCGGGACTGATTTCGACGGCATCGAGGACCCGCCCATCGGTCTCGAGGACGTCTCGAAGCTCCCGAAAGTGACGGAGGAGCTTCTCCGGCGCGGCCATTCGGAAGCGGAGATCCGCGGGGTCCTCGGGGAGAACTTCCTGGCGTTCTGGGATCGGGCGATCGCCGCCGCAAAGGCGATCCCGCCCTCGAAGGCGCCTTTGCCGGTCATGCGGGAGGGGGAAGGCGGGAGGCGGTAGGGGGGAAGACGGGAGCCGGGAATTGGGAATCGGGAATCGGGAATCGAAAAGCGGGGAGCCGAGCGACCAGCGGGAGCGAGACGGCCGCGGTACTCCGCGGTCAACTAGATCGGCGTCTGAACGCTCAACGCTGAACGTCCCTCCTGCCTTATAGTCCGCCCATGCTCATTCAGCTCCTCCAGCAGCCGGGCCCGGCGCCGGCCGGCCCCATGGGCCTCTTCTCGTCGCCGCTCGTCGCGATGGCGTTCATCTTCGCGATCTTCTATTTCCTCCTGATCGCTCCCATGCGCAAGAAGCAGAAGGCGACCGCCGCGATGATCGCCCAGCTCAAGAAGGGCGATGAAGTCGTCACCGGCGGAGGGATCTTCGGGCGCATCACCGCGATCGACGACGAGAGAGGCTTCGTCGTTCTCCAGATTGCAGATAACGTCAAGATCAAGGTCCTGCGGACCGGAATCGCGGGGCCGGCGGGAGAGCCCGAGACCGCCGCCGCGGCGTCGGCGAAACCCTGACGCCCGGGGGCGCGCCAGCCGACTTGGCACGCCCCGTCCACTCCTTGTAGACTCCACCGTTCTTCCAAGGGAGGCCGTTTGTCCAAGAGGCTGCGTTGGCGCGTTCTCTTAATCGTGCTGGTGATCGCGGGAATCGTCGCCGGATACGTCGCGACGGGCTACGCGCACGCCAAAAAAGACTGGGTCAAGGGGGGCCGGCCGCCGATCTCGGAGGCCCTGAAGAGGGGGATCAAGCTGGGGCTCGACCTGCGCGGCGGCATCCACCTCGTTCTCCAGGTCAACACCGCGGACGCCATCAAGGCGGAACGCGACGAGGCGGTCGAGACGTTGAGGGCGCAGGCGCGGGAGCAGGGCGTCACCCTCGGCGCGATCGAATACCCGTCGGACGCGGCCTTCACCGTCGCTTCCGTGTCCGATGAGAAGAAGCTCGATGAGGTCACCAAGCGCTGGCTTCCCGACTGGACCACGGGGTCAACCGGGGGACGCCTCACCTTCTCCCTGAAGGACGCCTCGCGCCGTGCCACGGAAGAGAGCGCCGTCTCCCAGGCGATCGAGACGATTCGCAACCGCGTGGACGAGTTCGGCGTCGCCGAGCCCCTGATCGCCCGCGAGGGCACGGACCGGATCCTCGTGCAGCTGCCCGGGATCGACGATCCCAAACGGGTCAAGGACCTCATCAAGAACACCGCGTTTCTGGAGCTGAAGATCGTCGAGAAGGGCCCCTCGACGGACAAGGTGTCGCTGCTCGGCGCGGACGGCAAGCTGGCCGCGGACATGGAGCTCGTCGAAGGCAAGGCGGAACCGGGCCAGCGCGCGACGAACTGGTACCTGCTGCGCAAGGCGGCGGCCATCACGGGGCGCGACTTGAAGAACGCGCGCCCGAGCCACGGCCAGATGGGCGGCAACTCGATCTCGTTCTTCCTGACCGCCGCGGGCGCCGAGAAGTTCGGCGCCGCCACCGGTGCCAACGTCAACCGACTCCTGGCGATCGTTCTGGACAAGCGGGTTCAGTCGGCGCCGGTGATCCACGAGCGGATCACCGACCAGGGGCAGATCAACGGAAGCTTTACGCCCGAGGAGGCGAACGACCTCGCGCTTGTCCTGCGCGCCGGGGCGCTGCCGGCGGGGCTGACGTACCTCGAGGAGCGGACCGTCGGCCCATCCCTCGGGCTCGACTCCATCCGCAAGGGGATCACCGCTTCGATCGCGGGGATGCTGCTGGTCTTCATCGCGGTCGTTTTCTACTACCGGAGGGCCGGCTGGAATGCGGTCCTCGCGCTCATCCTGAACGCGATCCTTCTCCTCGGCGCCATGTCGCTCTTCAACGCGACGTTGACGCTCCCGGGGATCGCGGGATTCATTTTGACGATCGGCATGGCGGTCGATTCGAACGTTCTGATATTCGAGCGCATCCGCGAGGAGCTGCGCGCGGGCCGCGCACCCAAGACCGCCATCGAGAACGGCTTCTCGAAGGCTTTCGCGACGATCATCGACACGCACATCACGGTCGTGATCTCCGCCATCTTCCTGCTGCAGTTTGGAACGGGACCCGTGAAGGGGTTCGCGGTGACGCTCCTCATCGGACTGCTGATCTCGGTCTTCACCGCCGTCTTCGTGTCCCATACGGTGTTCGAGCTCGAGTACGGCCGGCGCCAGCACATCGACGCGCTCTCTATCTAGCGAAGGACCATATGGAACTGTTTCGTCAGACCAACATCGACTTTCTCCGCTGGAAGTGGTGGGCGATCGGCGCCTCCTGGGCGCTGATCGCGGTCGGGCTCATCTCGATCTTCTCGCACGGAGGATTGAAGTACGGCATCGACTTCGCCGGCGGAACGCAGATCGCGCTGCGATTTCGAGACAAGCCGGACATCGACCAGCTCCGAAAGCTCCTCGACTCCGGCAATTTCGGCGACAACGGCATCCAGCGCTACGAGGCGCCCGAAAAGAACGAAGTCCTGATCCGCGTGCAGCAGCAGAAGAAGGAGGGCCGCGACATCACGGCCGAGGTCCTCGCGCTGCTGCGCCAGGGGCTCGGCGCGTCCGCAGACCCCGCGCGGCTCGACCTGAATCTCCAGGGCCGGGACAATCTGGCGGCGCGGCTGGTCGCGTCCGATCCCGACCACGTCGCCGGGCGGCCGGGCGTGACGCCGGCGGACTATTACGGCAGAGTCGCGGACCAGATCGTGGCGCGGCGTTCGCAGATGGCGATCTTCCGGTCGCCCGCGAACGTCGACTCCGTCGCCGGCGTGACCCCTGCCGTCAAGGAATGGGTGAAGGCGAACACCGTGGCCGGACCCTTCCTCCTGCTCTCCGCGGAAAACGTCGGACCCCAGGTCGGGGCGGACCTCCGCAAGACGGCCCTGTGGGCGATCGTGACGTCGATGCTCGGGATGCTCATCTACATCGCCTGGCGGTTCCGGTCCCTTCCTTTCGGCGTCGGTGCGGTCGTGGCCCTCATTCACGACACCCTGATCACGGTCGGGCTCCTCTCGCTCTTCGGTCGCGAGTTCAACCTGGTCGTCGTGGCGGCGATCCTGACCCTCGTCGGGTACTCGGTGAACGACACGGTCGTCGTCTACGACCGGATCCGTGAAAACCAGCGGTCCCCGAAGAAGGAGCCTCTCGAGGGGCTGATCAACCGCTCCATCAATCAGACGCTGTCGCGGACCATCCTGACCTCCGGCGCCACGATGCTCGTCGTCCTCGCCCTCTTTTTCTTGGGCGGCGAGGTCCTGAACACGTTTTCCCTGACGCTGATCATCGGAATCATCATCGGCACCTACTCGTCGATCTACGTCGCCGCGCCGATCGTCGTGATCTGGAAGGACGTCCTCGGCCGGCGCAAGCTCGCCGTCGTCCCGGCCTCCGCCCCGCGGGCCGCCGCCGCCCCTGCTCCGAGACCGGCCCCCGCGTCGCCGGCGCCGAGGCCGAGCGCGCCGGCATCCAACCCGTCGTCGGGGAAGAGAAAGAAGAACCGGAGGTAGGGGACGGGAATCGGGAAACGGGAAACGAACGAAGCGATCTGAACCGCCGTTGCGTCGGGCCGCGCGACGACGATGAAGAACCGACGAGTCAGGCTGAGAACCGGCGGGTGACGACTCTCTAGTACCCTTACCCCGTCATGATCCGCTTCGAAGAGATCCTCGAGAGGGTCGAGGCGTACAACCCGCAGAGCGACCAGGATCTGCTCCGGCGGGCCTATGTCTTCTCGGCGCGCGAGCACAAGGGGCAGGTCCGCCGCTCGGGCGAGCCGTACCTCGTCCACCCCTTGAACGTCGCGGCGATCCTGGCGGACCTGAAGGCCGACGACGTCTCGATCGTGGTGGGCCTGCTCCATGACGTCTTGGAAGACACGCTGACGACCAAGGACGCGATCGCGCAGCAGTTCGGAAAGGAAGCCGCCGATCTCGTCGACGGGCTCACGAAAATCGGCAAGTTCTCCTACGTCTCCCGGGAAGAAGAGCAGGCGGAGACCTTCCGCAAGATGGTCCTGGCGATGGTGTCGGACCTCCGCGTCATTCTGGTCAAGCTGGCCGACCGCCTCCACAACATGCGCACTCTCCAGTACCTCCCGGAGGACCGGCGGCGGGAGATCGCCCGGGAGACCATGGACATCTACGCGCCGATCGCCAACCGGCTCGGAATGGGGCTATTAAAGGGGGAGCTCGAGGACCTGGCGTTTCTGCACCTGGAGCCCCAGGAATACGTCCGGGTCCAGCGGGAGGTCGAACGCAACCTCGAGGGATCCGAGGAGATGATCGAGCAGATCCGCCGCGAGCTCTCCTCGAAGATCCTCGAGGCGGGCGTCGAAGGGGAAGTCACCGGCCGTCGGAAGCGGTATCACTCGATCTCCTCGAAGATGAAGCTCCGCGGGGTCGACGTCGCGCAGCTGTACGACGTCCTCGCGCTCCGGGTCGTGACGCCGGAGACCCGGGACTGCTACGCGGTGCTCGGCCTCGTCCACCAGCGGTGGCGCCCCGTCCCGGGACGCATCAAGGACTACATCGCGATGCCCAAGCCGAACTTCTACCAGTCGCTGCACACGACGGTCATGAGCGACTCGGCGCAGCCCTTCGAGGTCCAGATCCGGACCCGGGAGATGGACCTGACGGCGGAGCGTGGAATCGCGGCCCACTGGAAGTACAAGGAGGGGCGCCTCGGACCCAAGGAGGACGACGCCCGGTTCCAGTGGCTCCGCCAGCTCGTCGACTGGCAGAGCGAGGTCAAGGACCCGCGGCAGTTCCTCTCGTCGTTGAAGGTCGATCTCTACCCGGACGAGGTCTACACGTTCACGCCCAAGGGGGAGGTGTTCGCGTTCCCCCGGGGCGCGACGGCGGTCGATTTTGCGTACCGCGTGCACACCGACGTAGGACACCGGTGCGTCGGAGCGCGCGTCAACGGACGCCACGTGCCGCTGAAGACGCCTCTTTCGAGCGGCGACATCGTGGAGATCCTGACGGCGCCCAATCAGACGCCGTCCCGCGACTGGCTTTCCTTCGTCGCGACCAGCCGGGCGCGCCACAAGATCCGCCATTTCGTCCACACGGAGGAGAACCGCGAGGCCGTCGAGCTCGGACGGCGGCTCCTGGACAAGGAGCTCAAAAAGTACAAGCGGACGGTCAAGAAGCTCGAGCTGCAGGGAGAGATCGCGCCCCAGCTGGCCCAGTGGGGATTTTCGCGGACGGAGGACCTCTTCGCAGCCCTGGGCTACGGCAAGCTCTCGCCCCGCGCGGCCCTCGAGCGGCTCGTCCCGCCGGACGAGCTCGCGCGGCCCGACGCCGGACGCGAGACGGCGGTCTCCCGCGTGGTCCGCAAGATCCTGCCGTTCGGGTCTCCGGACATCGTCGTGGTGGGGCACAACGACCTGCTCGCCTCGCTCGCCCAGTGCTGCACTCCGGTGCCGGGCGAGCGGATCCTGGGCTACATCACCCGGGGACGCGGCGTTTCCGTGCACTCGGAAAACTGCCCCAACGTCGAGAACCTCCTCTACGACCCGGAGAGGCGGATCGACGTTGCCTGGGCGGGCGCGAAGGCGAACCGGTACGGGATCGATCTCGAAGTGATCTCGGACGACCGGCCGGGACTCCTCGCCGACATCACGCAGGCGATCGCGGGGGAGGGCTCGAACATCCGGCGCATCGAAGCGCGGACTGACGAAGCGACACGGCCGTACATCGCGGTCTCGCTCGAGACGTCCGACCTGAAGCACCTCGAGAAGATCCTGGCGCGCCTCGGCAAGATCGAGGGCGTGCGGGAAGTGATCCGGAAATACAACGTCCCGGCGGGCGGGACGGGTTGAGACGCTCTCGCTAGGCCTTCGCGGCCGCCTTGGCGGCGATGCTCACGGCCGTTCTCGCCGCTGGCTTCATCACCTTCCCGGAGCGCAGGCACCGGGTGCAGACGCGGACGCGCTTGCCACCCCCTGCGGTCGCGGCCCGAACGGTCTTCAGGTTCAGGTTCCATTTGCGATTCGTGACGTTGTGGGCGTGGCTGACCCGGTGCCCCGACTTGGGAGTCTTGCCACAGAATTCGCACTGCTGAGCCAT
>JBDUBP010000188.1:0-6463 GCA_040004075.1 Acidobacteriota bacterium
TCTCCTGGCAGAAGCGGATGCACCGGGTGCACTGGATGCATCGCGTCATGTCCGCAATCACGTGAGGCCCGATCAACGTCCGGTCGAACCCCGGATACTGACGCTTCCGTTCATCGTAGTCGGACTTCTGGTCTCCGTACCCGAACGAGTTGTCCTGCAGCTTGCACTCGCCCGCCTGGTCGCAGATCGGGCAGTCGAGTGGATGGTTGATGAGAAGAAACTCCATGTTGGCCGCGCGCGACTGGACGACCTTCTCCGTCTTCGTCTTGATCGAGAGGCCGTCCTTCAGGGGAGTCGTGCAGGCCGCCTGGATCTTCGGGATCCCCTCCACCTCGACCAGGCACATCCGGCACTGGCCGACGACCGACAGGCGCGGATGGAAGCAGAAGTGGGGGATCTCGATCCCGGCGAGCTTCGCGGCCTCGATGAGGTTGACATCCTTCGGGACCTCGATCGGGGTTCCGTCGAAGGAGACCGTGAACGTCTTCTTGTCCGGCGGCGGCGCGGCCGGCGGCGCGCCCGGCGGGCCGCCGGACGGCTTCCCGGGGTCCGCCGCCGGGGGAGCTCCGGGCTTCGGCGGCGGGTCGCCTCCCGGCTTGGGAGCGGAGCTCACGCGGTCACCAGGGCCGCGGCGCGGGGGCCGACGAGGCACCGTTTCTCGGTGACGTGGTGCCGGTACTCGTCCCGGAATTTGGCGATCGAGGAGAGAACGGGCGCGATCGCCGCGTCGGAAAAGACGCAGATGGTCATGCCGTTGCCCATCTGATTCGAGATGCGCTCGAGGAGATCGATGTCCTCGAGACGGCCCTCTCCGGCTTCGATGCGCGTCAGGACGTTGTGAAGCCAGGGCGTCCCCTCGCGGCACGGCGTGCACTGCCCGCAGGACTCGTGCGCGAAAAACTTGGAGAGGTTCTGCGCGGCGTTGACGATGCACGTGTCCTCGTTCATGACGATGATCGCCGCCGAGCCGAGCATCGACTTCTTCGCCGCCAGCCCGTCGAAATCGAGCGGGCAGTCTTCGATCTCCTCAGGCGTCAGCATCGCCGCGGACGCGCCGCCGGGGATCACGACCTTGACCTTCCGGCCGTTCTTCATGCCCTGCCCGAACGCGTCGCCGAAGATCAGGTCCTTCATCTGCAGTCCCATGGGCGCCTCGTAAACGCCGGGCCGGTTCACGGGACCGGAGAGGCAATAGAGCTTCGGTCCCGTGTTCTTCTCGTTGCGGCCGATCTTTGCGAACCACTCCGCGCCGCGATTCACGATGTGCACCACGCAGGCGAGGGTCTCGACGTTGTTGACGATGGTGGGCGCCGCGAAGACGCCCGACACGGCGGGGAAGGGCGGCTTGATCCGGGGCTGCCCCCGCTTGCCTTCCAGGCTCTCGATCAGGCCCGTCTCCTCGCCGCAGATGTAGGCGCCCGCGCCGCGGTGGACCCAGAGGTCGAGCGAGTACCCGGACCCGAGGATGTTTTCTCCGAGGAAGCCCTCCCTGCGCGCCTCCGCGAGCGCGTCGTCCAAGACGCGCGCTCCCAGGTAGAACTCGCCTCGGATGTAGATGTAGGCGGTGCGGCACTTGAGGGCGTAAGCGGAGAGGATGATGCCCTCGATGACCTGGTGGGGGTCTTCTTCCATCATCAAGCGGTCCTTGAAGGTCCCCGGCTCGGATTCGTCGGCATTGCAGAGGAGGTAGACGGGCTTGCCCTTCGTGTCTTTCGGGACGAAGCCCCACTTCATCCCGGTCGGGAAGCCCGCGCCGCCGCGCCCGCGCAACCCGGACCGTTTCACCTCGTCGGTCAGTTTCTCGGGAGTCCAGCCGCCGGTCAGCACCGTCTTCAAGGCGTTGTAGCCACCGTCGTCCATGTATCCCCGGATCGCCCGGGAGTCTTTCTTTCCGACGCGCGCCAGGAGGACCCTCTCTTCCGCCATGGCTACTCCGCCGATCCTGCCGAGAGATTCTGGAGGATCTCGTCGAGCCTCTTCTCGTCCACCGGCTCGAAGTAGGTGTCATTGATCATGATCGAAGGCGCCTTGTCGCACCCCGCGATGCACTCGACCTCGACGAGCGAAAACCGGCCGTCGGGCGTGGTCTCCTCGAGCCCGATGCCGAGCCGTTTCTGGCAGTGCTCCAGCAGCCGCTCCGCCCCCGCCAGATGGCACGAGATCGACGTGCACACCTGAAGGAGGTGACGCCCGACCGGCTTTAAGTTGTACATCGTGTAGAAGGTCAGGACGCCGTCGACATGCGCGGGGGAGAGCTCCAGGATTCTGGCGACCTCCTCGGCCGCTTCCTTCGAGATCCACCCCCACGTCTCCTGTGCCACCCACAGAACGGGAAGAAGAGCGGCCTGCTTGGTCGGGTAGCGGGCGAGGAGCGCGTCGATGCGCCGGAGCGCCTCGGGTGGGAACACCGCGGGCCGGCCGGCCTCCTCGACGAAGTAGCGGCGGTGGCTCACAGGTCGAACGCCCCCTTCTTCCAGATGTAGGCGTAGCCGACCGCCAGAATGATCATGAAGACGAGCATCTCGGCGAAGAGGCCCGGGCCGCCGGTCCGGAACACCAGCGCCCAGGGGTAGAGGAAAGCGATTTCGACGTCGAAGAGGATGAAGATCATCGCGATGACGAAGAACTTGATCGAGATCCGCTTGTGCGAGGCGTCCAGCAGCGGAACGCCGCTCTCGTACGTGGACAGCTTCGACCGGGTGCGGAGCTTCGGCCCGAGCCAGGCGGATAAGAGCAGGATCACCGCGGCGATGCCGACGGCCGTCGCCATCAGTAACAGAATGGGGACGTAATCCCGTGCCATGCGCGCCCCGCTCTCCCTTCTCGAAGCTCGTGAACTTTTTCACAAGCGTTCGGGGGAGTCAATTCGAGAGACGAGGGCGACCCCCCCGTGCCCTAAGATCCCGTGCCGTGCCCTCGAAACCCTTTCGTCCCGTCGCCCTCGTGCCCGCTTTCCAGGCGGAGGAGACCGTGGGGGCCGTCGTGTCCGGGTTGCTCGCTCACGTTCCGGCGGTTCTCGTGGTCGATGACGGGTCGGCGGACCGGACCTCCGCCGAGGCGGCCCGCGCGGGGGCTCGCGTGCTCCGCCTGGAAGCGAACGCGGGCAAGGGGAGCGCGATTCGCGCCGGCCTCGCCGACATCCTCGCCTCCGACGCGACGCACGTCGCGTTCGTCGACGCCGACGGGCAGCATGACCCCGCGGACCTTCCAGCGCTGCTCGCGGCGGCCCGCGAGGGAGACGATTTCGTGATCGGCTCCCGGATGGGCGATCCCGGAGCGATTCCGGCGGTCCGCTATCGCACCAACGAGATCGGAAGCCGGATTCTCTCCCGCATGACCGGCTTCGAGGTGCAAGACGGCCAGTCCGGGTACCGCGTGATCTCCGCCGACGTCCTGCGGCCGATGCGGCTCTCGGCGCGGCGCTACATCATCGAGACCGAGATCCTCCTGAAGGCCGCGCCCCGGCTAGAGCGGCTGCGGCAGGTCCCCGTGCGCGCGGTTTACGGCGGCCCCTCGCACTACCGCTGGTTCCGCGACACGTGGATCATTTCGTGGGGGGCGGTGTACTACAAAGTGTTCGAGGCGGATTAGTCCTCAGTTCGCCGCGTCGTTCTGACGATCCGTATTTTCGATTCCCTTTTCCCGTTTCCCGTTTCCCGGCCCCCCCGGTTTGCCGCGGACCCTCTACAATCGCCCGTTCATGCCGCCCGCCCCCGTGACTCCTCTTCGAATTCCCGGCCGCGCGCCGCGCGTCCTGACCGTCGACGTCGAGGACTGGTTTCACGTGTGCGGGGAGGAGTACTTCTCGGACCCGCGGCGCTGGACCGGCTTTCCGTCCCGGATCGAGACGACGCTGCGGACGATCTTCGATCTCCTGGATGCCGGGGGTCACCGCGGGACCTTCTTCTTCCTGGGGTGGATCGCCGCACGGTATCCGGACCTCGTCGCCGAAGCGGTCCGGCGCGGCCACGAGATCGGCGTCCACGGCCACCTGCACCGGCGTTCCGACGACGGGACTCCCGCGGACTTCGCCGCGGACCTCTCGCGGGCCCTCGAAGCCCTGGAACGGGCGGGCGGGAAGGTGCCCGCCTCTCATCGCGCGGCGGAGTGGTCCATCCGCGCTCCGAACGATCCGGCATTTGGCGTTCTCGTTCGCCTGGCGATCGCCTGCGACGCGTCCATGACGTCGGTGCCGCCGCTCGGACGCTCCGACAACCATCCGGGGCCGCAGAGGATCGAGACACCCGGCGGCACAATCGTGGAGGTGCCGCCTCTGACGGGGCGCGGGTTCGGCCGCACTCTTCCGATGGGAGGGGGCTGGCCCTTCCGGATGTTCTCCGCCGCCCGGATCTCGCGGGCCGAGGAGAGCTTCCGTTCCGCAGGCTGGCCGGCGGTGTTCACGTTCCACCCCTGGGAGTTCGATTCCGCGCATCCGCCGATGGAGGGTCTTCCTCCGCTTCTCAGGCTCGTTCATTTCTTCAACCTCGGCGCGACGCTCGAGCGGTTCGAGCGGTGGCTCGCGCGCGACCGCTGCGTCGCCCTCGAGGACGTGATCCCCCGGCTCGCCGCATGACCCCGCGTCCCGGGTTTCTGTTCCCCGGCCAGCTCTCCGAGTCGATCGGCATGGGCCGCGACTTCTTCGAGTCGGACCCCGAAGCGCGGCGCCTGCTCGCCTGGACGTCGCAGCGCTGCGGCCGCGACCTTGAACGGCTGATCCTCGAAGGGCCGCTCGAGGACCTTCGCGAGAATCTTGCGGCCCAGGCGTCGGTGTACCTCGTCTCGACGCTCGCGTCCCGCGCTCTCGCCCGAGTGGGCATCGAGGCCCCCGCGACGGCGGGATACAGCCTGGGAAACTATGCCGCCCTGGTTGCCGCGGGCGCCATCTCCTACGAGGACGGGCTCGACGTTCTCGTGGCCGTCTGGCGGGAAACGGAGCGGCTCGGAATCCGGGGATCCATGGCCGCCGTGATCGGCTGCCGCCGCGACGTGGCGGAAGGCGTGTGCGACGGCCTCCGGAGCGCCGGGCACCAGGTCTGGATCGGGAACGTGAACGCCGCGACCCAGTTCGTGCTGACGGGACGGCCCGAATCCGTCCAGACCGCTCTGGACGCTCTCGCGCCCCGATCTCTTTCGGTCCTTCCGCTTTCGATGAGCTGGCCGATCCACAGCGAGCTCATGCGGCCGGTCGCCGAGGCGGTCGCTCCCGTCGTGGCCGGATGCCGCTCCATCCGCGATCCCCTCGTCCCGTTTTACGGGCCGGACGGTCGGGCGCTCTCGGCCGCGGAAGAGGTTCGCGAGCTTCTCGGGACCGAATTCATCTACCCGACGCTCTGGAACGCGACCTTCGAGGCCATGGTCGCGGCCGGGTTCCGCAGGTTCCTCGAGGTCGGACCGGGCGAGATGCTCTCCCGGATGAGCCGGTGGATCGACCGCAGCGTCACCTGCCTCCCGGCGGGAACCCGCGACGCCATCGGCCGCGCCGCCGGTATATTGCGCCCGGAGCAGACCGGGGAGAAGGCGTGACGGAACGGCGGACGGCGATCGTGACGGGGGGCTCGCGGGGCATCGGCCGCGCGATCGCGATGGACCTCGCCGCTTCGGGGCATCGCGTCGTGGTGACCTGCCGCACGGACATGGACCGCGCCGAAGAGGCCGCCGGCGCCATCCGCAGCTCGGGGGGCGAGGCGGTTGCCATCTGCGCGGATGTGCGCAGCGCGGAACAGGTGAAGGCGCTCGGCGAGCGCGTCGCGCGGGATTTCGGCGGGGCGGACATCCTCGTGAACAACGCAGGAATCATCAAGGACGCGCTCTTTCCATTCCTCCGCGAGGAGGACTGGGACGCGGTCATCGACATCGACCTCAAGGGCGCCTTCCGCATGACCAAGGCCGTGGTGCGCGGCATGCTCCACAAGAAGTGGGGGCGTGTCGTCAACATCGTGTCCGTGAGCGGGATCTCCGGCCACGTCGGGCAGACCAACTACTCCGCCGCCAAGGGAGGGCTGATCGCCTTCACCAAGGCCCTCGCGCTCGAGATGGCGACTCACGGAATCACCGTCAACGCCGTCGCGCCGGGGCTGATCGACACCGAGATCATCGCCCACTTGAAGCCCGAGGCGCGGCAGGAGTTCGTCCGGCGCATCCCGATGGCCCGCTTCGGAACTCCGGAAGACATCGCCGCTCTCGTTTCATTCCTGGTGTCTGAGCGCGCGAGCTACATCACGGCGCAGGTCTGGCGGGTGGACGGGGGAATGGCGTAAAGAACGGCGAACGGCGAACGGAGGGCGGTGCGGAACGGCGAATGGCGAAAAACCTTTTTCGGATTACCTCCGATTCTCCGAAATCAGTTGACCGCGGAGTACCGCGGCCGTCTCGCTCGCGTGGCTCGCTCGGCTCACCCTATAATCGCCGGCAAGGAGCCTGAATGACCAAGGAAGACCTCAGGCCGCGCGTCAAGGACCTGATC
>JBDUBP010000069.1:0-6435 GCA_040004075.1 Acidobacteriota bacterium
GAAGGCGTCATTTTTGCCGCCATTGGCCGCCTGCGCCCCGCCGGTCGTGCCGGGGAAATTCGTGGAGAACGTGTACCCGGCCACGTACACATCACCCGACGTCGGGTGGATCGCCAGAGCAGAGGCGGTGTCGCCGCCACTGCCGCCCAGGTACGTGGCCTTAGTCAACGTCGTCAGATCGGCGGTCAAGCGCGCGACGAAGGCGTCGTTGTTGCCGCCATTGGCCGGCTGCAGGCCGCCTGTCGTGCCGGGGAAATTCGTGGAATTCGCGTACCCGGCCACGTACACGTTACCCGAGGTCGGGTGGATCGCCAGAGCGAGGACGTAGTCGGTGCCGTTGCCGCCCAGGTACGTGGCCTGCAGCAAGGGATCGATCACGACAGGCAGCGCCGGGTCGTAATCGCCCAGACGGAAGCCGTAACCGTCGCTACGGACTCGATAGGCGACCTCGACCTTTCGGCGCGCGCCATCGCGTTGCTGATAGGCCGCCGGAGGAGTGAACGTCACGTCACCAGAGCCTGTGGACGCGACGAGCGCTCCGGCATCGTCGGTTCGCAGCGACCCCGCGCCTGCGATTCGCATCCGAATCCGCGACGGGTCTCCACCCGCCTTGACCGTGAAAAGCTTCTCCACGTTATTTCCGTGCGCCCGCAACTCCAGCGAGATACCCGGCCAGACTTCCCCCAGCGACACGCCCTCGAAGGTTGCAAGTCCGCTCCTCCAGCGTGAGGGGTCGTTCCCGATGAAGTAGCTGACGTGGGTGTGCGAAGGCTCCGCGCCAAGCGGGCGGGCTTTCCCGCCCACCGGCGTCTCCGTCAGCGACCAGCCTGGACTCGCCCCCGGCTCGGGAGGGATTGGCCTGCCCGAAGGTTTTGCCTCGCCACGAGCCTCGGGATCTGCCTCTTTTTTCCCGGGAAGCGAGTACACGATCTGGCCGTGCTTGGTGACGAAGACGGTGCCTGAGAACGTCGGCGCGTAATAGGCGACCGCCGCGTCTGTCTGTCTGGAATTGGCGATGAAGGCAACGCTGATGCCGGAAAGGCGTTCCCTGACCTGCTCCTCGGCCGCCGGCAGCGTCTCGCCCGAGGCGCACGGGACAAGAAACAGCGTCAGCGCCACCAACCCTCCGAATCCGAGACCTCGTCCTACGCGGACAGGAAAAAGCATGTCGAGCTCCCGAATCCTCTTGGCTAGACTACCTCGGGAGCAAACGCACACCAGCTCCTCGATCTCAACGCCACCGCGCAGCGGAGTGCGGTGCGGTCTTCGAGAAAGGTCCTCTAATCCTTCTCGTCCCCGCCGGCGGTGGCGCCACTTGTACGCGCTCGTTGGACTGACCCCGTACCGTCGGCTCAAAAGACGAATGTTGCTGTCGGGCTGGCTCACCAGCCCGACAAACTCTTCACGCTGGCTCATAACAGACACCTCGCTCCAGGCATCGGATCGGACCCTCCAGGCCAAATCCTCCACCCCAAACGTGTCCACCATGTTCCCGAACACCTGTCTACCATCTGTCCGGGCTGAACACTCGCTGAGCCCGGGGACGCCCCAAGCAAGCGCTACTCCTGGCGTCGCCGTCCAGCCCCTCACCCCAACCCGCGCGCGGGGAGAGGGAGGTCTTCTTCACCTCCCTGGCGAATAAGCTCGCAGCGTGAGAAGTCTCTCCCGACCGAAGGACGGGAGGAGGCTCACGCTGCGGGAGCGTGAGCGAGCACAGCGAGCGGAAGCGACGGCAGGGAGGAGCCTCTCGGGGCGGGAGCGGAGCGAGCGGAGGGACGAGGCGAGCGGTCGAGCCCTCAGGCGACGGCTCAATACCGTCCGAGCGCCAGGTCGACGATCTCTCCGATCAGCTGGGTATAGCTCCGGCCCGCCTTGCGGGCGGCCATCGCGAATTCGGCTCCGCTCGAGAGCCAGGGGTTCGGGTTCGCCTCGATGACGTAGACCTCTCCCTTTTCCGTCAGCCGCATGTCGATCCGGCCGTAGTCCCGCAGCCGCAGAGCCTGGTAGGCCGCGAGCGCGGTCTCGGAAAGCCTGCGCGTCGTCTCCTCGTCGAGGTTGTCCGCCGGCGCCGACTTGGTCACCTTGTACGCCTGGGTCTCCTTCTCCCACTTCACATCCGACCCCGCGATCCGCGGAGTCCCCTCCGGAAGCCGCGACAGATCGAGCTCGATCAAGGGGAGCGTCTCGGCCTCCGCGTTGCCGATCACCGCCGCATAGATCTCCCGTCCCTCGATGTACTCCTCGATCAACGCGGGCCCGTCGAATTCCTCATGGATGTAGTGGATCTTCTCCATCAGCTCCTTGACGCTTCCGACGACCGAGCTCGAGTCGATTCCGATCGAGCCGTCCTCCGACGTGGGCTTCACGATGAGCGGGAATGAGATGTCGTGGGCGTGATCCAGCTTGCCGAGATAGGACGTCGCAAAGTACGGCGTGCGGATGTCGTGGAACGCGAAGATCTTCTTGGCGAGGCTCTTGTCCTGCGCGAGGTACAGCGCGTGCGGACCGGCTCCGGTGTAGGAGCAGTCGATCAGGTCGAGATACGCGGCGATGTTCATGTCCTTCGTGTCGTCCCCGGCGTAGGACTCGGTCAGGTTGAACACCAGATCCGCGCCGGCGCGGGCGACGGCCGCGAGCGACTGCGGCCGTCCGTCGAGCACCAGGTACGAGGGCTCGTGGCCCAGCTTCTCGAGCGCGTCGAACACCTCCTCGCGGTCCGGCTTCTCCCGCTTCCGGCGCCGGCGCGTCCCCGGTTTCCCCTTGCGAGGGCGAGGCTCTTCCGGCGCCGCCTCCGGCGGGGTGTCCTCCCAGAGGTCGTAGAGGACGGCGACCTTCGTCTTCTCTCGTGTCGAGTTGCTCACGCGGTCCTCCGCCTCAAGGCTGCACGAACTTTCCCTTCGTCAGATAGTTCATCGCGAGCGCTGTCGCATAGACCGTCACCTCGGTCAGGTGCTCCGGCTCGCATCGCGTGTCCGCGACGAGTCCCAGCTCGCCGACGCGATGCACGATCGCCTCGACGATCTGCTTGACGAGCGGCCGCGCCACACCGGTCCAGTAGGCGATCTTGTCGACGATCGATTTGCGGTTCTCGCGAAGAAGATCCGCCGCGGGTCGGACGCCCTTCCGTCTTCGCCGCGACACCTTGAAGATGTCCGTCAGGTCGCTGTCGAGCGGGAGGTCTTCGACCGACGGAGACTTTTCGTCGATCTTTCCCTCGTAGAAGTCGGCGACCGTCGTGTCCATTTCGTCGACGGTGATGTCCGTCGCGCCGCGCTCTCGAATCGGAGGCTGATCCCGGACCCGCCGCGCCACGCGGTCGATGTAACGGAGCTTCGCGATCGCCGGCCATCCCCGATATTTCCGCCGCCACTGCGAGCCGGGAGTCAGCCAGACGGCAAAGGTCTCGGCGAAGTCCTCGTCGGGATGCTTCTGGGCGTACCACCCGGCGATGTGCCGCACGAAGCGGCGGGAGAATGGCACGGGGCGGTAGTCGTCTCGATAGGCACGGCGGAACGGCCCGAAGAGGTCGCGCCATTCGGGGGTCTTGTACAGCTCGTACGCGTAGTTGAACGCGTGGCCCGCCTCGTGCCGGAGGTACATGAGGATCTCGCGCTCGTCTTCGAGATCGTTCATCTCCTTCTCGAGCCGGGCGAGCTTCGGGTCGGCCAGATAGAACGGGATGCCGATCACCGGCTCGCCCGAGGGACATCCCCATTCGTCGGTGAGGTAGCAGGCCGGGCGGAATCGCTTCAGCCCTTTCCGCTCGAGCTCGCGCGCAAGCTTCAGCACGTAACGCTCGAGCGGAGATCCCTCCAGCTTCAAACCGAGCTCTCGGATGGGCTTGGTGAGGATCTCCTGGACGTCCGGAGGAGCTTTTTCGAAGGCGCGCAAGGATTTGGATCAGGGTAGCACGGGAGCGCGCTCTTCGGCGGCGCATCGACGAACGGACGAGGGAACGGACGCGGCGGCGAGGTCCGCGCGCGGACGCCGCGTTACAATCGAAGGCTCGAACAAGGAGGGCTTTCATGGCCGATTGCACGATTCGCGTCAACCCGAACGGGCCGTATCGCGTGACCGGGCCCGCTCGATTGACGGATCCGCAGGGCAACGACACGTTGATCGAGGAAGGACGCGCGGTGTCGCTCTGCCGTTGCGGCGCGTCGACGAACAAACCGTATTGCGACGGCACGCACAGCCGTATCGGCTTCGCCGCCGCCGAGGCCGCGGTTCAGAAGTCGGGGAGCTGACGGGCTGCCGGAAAAGCGCATTCCTGCGCGACCATGCTTCTCCCGCTGACATTCCTCCTTCTCGCGGCGGCCGCGCCGTCCGCCGCCCCGCTGACGGTCGACCTCGACGGCGACGGGACGGCGGAGACGGTGACTGCGGCTGTGCGGGGAAAAAAAGCCCGCGTCGAAGTGCGCTCCTCCCCGTCCGGAAAGGTAATCGCGCGCTCCGACGTGCCCGTCCCCGCGGCGGGCGCGTCCACGGTTTCGCTCTCGGCGGGCTCTCTCGGAAGCGCGGGCGCCCTCATCGAGGTGGTGGCGGCCGGCCTGGCGGGAACGGAGGAGTGCCGCAGCGTCTGGCGATTTCGCGAGCGGGCGCTCTCGCGCGTCCCCGTGACCGGGGGCGCGGGGCCGCTTCCCGATTGCGGCGAGCGCGGCGCGTGGAGCTACGACTGGGATGGTTCCGCTCCAGACGCTCCGGCGCAGTATCGGCGCGAGCGGACGCGGGAAACGCCGGGAGGCACTCACCACCAGGTGGAAAGCTTCCGGTACGCGGGCTTCACCCTGGAGCCGGACGCGGCGCGAACGCGGGCGGAGATTCGCGGTCTGGCCATTCCGACGTGGTATCCGACGCGTCTCTACCAGAAAGCCTCGCTCGAAGGGCTCTACGCGCGCTACGACCTGAGCGCCTTGAAGCGCGGCCCGCGGCTGCAGGTCGTCGCGGATCGCGCCGACGGCGTTTTCGGCGTCCGGATCGGACCGCCGGGCGCCGAGGAGATGCTGCCCGTCACCGGCCGGGCGGCCGGACCAGAAAAGCATGACGTCGTCTTAACGCTCGGGTCGAGGACGCCGCCCGTCCAGCTCAGGATCACTCTCGCGGGCGGCGCCCCGGTCCCGGGAGAGGCCGTCCTCTCTGGCTACTCCCCGGCGCTCGACGGCTTCTACTCGGGAGCGATGCACATCACCGAAGGAACGCTTCGCGTCTTCGAGACCGCCGCGGACGAACTCGCCACCAACGGACTCGTCGGCACCTGGACGAGCGAGAAGGGAGAGCCGATGGCGATCGCGCTCGCCTCCTCCGATCCGGTGACGCTGAACATCCGGAAGTCGAGATATCGGGTCGAGCTCGAAGGCGCTCCGGACGGCATGGACGCCGTTGCCCTCCCGAGCGTAGGCGGGCCGCCCGCCCGCGGATTGCAACTGCGGGGGCCGAACAGTTTTTCCTGGATTCCGATCCTGTGCGGGGAAGCGGGCTCCTCGGGACGGGACTGCCGCGTGTCCGGACCCGGGGAAATCCTCCATCGGGTGGGCGCTCGGATGAACGCCCGCTGACCTTTTCGGCCGGAAAGCGTTAAGCTTCCGCTTCACTTCATGGCACTTTCCAGTCTCGGGCTGTTCGTTCAGACGGTCGGCGCGGGCCTGCTCGCCCTGATCTTCCTGTACTTGTCTCGTTCCGGCGGAAACCGGGTATTGAACGCGGCCGGATACGGCTGGCTGTTCCTGTTTCTGGCCCTCTCCTCGCTGCTGCTCTCCTATGAGGTCGCGATCCCCTTCGCGAACCTGCCCTACGAGTACTTCAAGCTCCTCTATTTCGTCTCCGTGATCGTCGCGGCGGACCGGATGGAGCACGAATCTTCCCTGGGGAGGCCGCTGCGCACGACCGCGCTGGTGGGGCTGGTCGTCTCGTTCGGGATCGTGGCGCTGACCCGCACGGGATCGCTCTTCTTCGCCGTGCACATGGCGGTCGCCGGCATCGCGTGGTTCATCATCACGGTCCTGATCTTCCGCAGCCGCGCGGGAGGACTCGGAAAGACCTTCTCGGGGATTCTGGCGGCGATCACGACGGTGCTGCAGATGACCTACGTCGTCTTCTTCGCCGTCTCGGCGAACAACAACGAGCAGGTGTTCCCGTTCCTGTCGTACACGGGCTTCTACGATCTCTTCCTCCAGATGCTCTTCGGCATCGGGCTGATCATCTGGGCGATGGAGGACACGGAACGGCGGTTGACTACCGTGCACGCGCGCGCAGTCGACGACACGCAGCGCTCCAAGAGGCGCGCGCAGATCGATCCGCTGACCGAGGCCTACAACCGTTTCTTCTTGGACGACCTGCGGCCGACGCTCGCCCGGGAGCCGGCCGGGGGATCGATCGTGCTCATCGACGTCGACGGACTGAAGACGATCAACGACAAGGAAGGGCATGAAGAGGGCG
>JBDUBP010000265.1:0-21549 GCA_040004075.1 Acidobacteriota bacterium
GCGGCCGAGAACATCGGCGCCATGATTCTGGGCGCGACTCTCGCCACGGCGGCGCAGAGGGCCGACATGCCCTTCGCCGCGGGAATTGTCGGCGTCATGCTCTTCCCGCTCGTCGCCCGGGCCTTCGGCCTGCTGGCGTCGATCGTTGGAATCTTCCTCGTCAAGACGCGTGAAGACCAGGACCCCATGCAGGCGCTGAACCGGGGCTATTACGTCACCTCGGCTCTCGCGATCGCAGGCTTCTTCGTCGCGACAAAGTGGCTCCTGTACAACGAGAGACTCCCCGACGCCTGGTGGAAGTACTTTCTGTGCGGGATCATCGGCGTGCTGGCCTCGATCGCCTTCGTGTTCATCACGCAGTACTACACCGAGTACCGATTCCGGCCCGTGCGGGAGATTGCCGAGGCCTCGCAGACCGGACCGGCGACGAACGCGATCACCGGCATCGCCATCGGGTTCGAATGCACGTTGATGCCCGTGATCGCGATCTCGATCGCGATTCTCTCGTCCTACAAGATCGGCCTCTGGGCGATGCCGGGCGGCGGTCTCTTCGGGACGGCGGTCGCGACGATGGGGATGCTGGGAACCGCCGCCTACATTCTCGCGATGGACACCTTCGGCCCGATCACCGACAACGCGGGCGGGATCGTCGAGATGTCGAAGCAGCCCGAGGAGGTCCGCAAGAAGACCGATCGCCTCGACTCCGTCGGCAACACGACGAAGGCCCTGACAAAGGGGTACGCCATCGGGTCCGCCGCGCTGGCGGCCTTCCTCCTCTTCTCCGCGTATTTGGACGAGCTGAGCAACTACGGGGCGAAGCTCGAGAGCGTCAACCTCGCGAAACCCGAAGTCTTCGTGGCAGGCCTTCTCGGCGCGATGCTCGTCTTCTTCTTCTCGGGGCTCGCGATCAAGGCCGTCGGCCGCGCCGCGACCCTGGTCATCCAGGACGTGCGCGCCCAGTTCAAGGAGCATCCCGGGATCATGCAGGGGACGGAAAAGCCGGATTACGGCAGGACCGTCGACATCGTCACCCGGGGCGCCTTGAAGCAGATGATCCTGCCAGGCCTCGTGGCGGTCGGCACCCCCATCGCCGTCGGTCTCGTCTTCAAACAGATGGGAGTCGGGGCCGAAGCGGTCGCCGCGCTTCTCATGGTCGGCACCATCACGGGCATCGTCGTCGCCACGTTCCTGAACAACGCCGGCGGAGCCTGGGACAACGCCAAGAAGTACATCGAGACCGGCGCCTACGGAGGCAAGGGCTCGGCGACGCACAAAGCGGCGGTCGTCGGAGACACGATCGGCGATCCTTTCAAGGACACGGCAGGACCGTCGCTCCACGTGCTCATCAAGTTGCTCGCGACGATCACGCTCGTCCTCGCTCCCCTGTTCATCTGAGCCAATCGAGCCTCTCTCACGAAACGGCCCGGCATTGGCCGGGCCGTTTCTCTTTCTCCCTGCCGCCGCTCACTGGGCCGGCGGCCTTCCCTGCCTGATCATCTCGGACATGTCCCGGAACTGGACGTCCGTCGGGATCGTGACCAGGGAATCCGCCACGGAGGCGTTCAAGTCGATGTCGGAGTTGCGCGAGGTCATCGTCATACCGTTGGATTCCACGACGACCTTGACGGGAAAGTTCTTCAGGTCCGTCGCCAGCCAGACCTTTTCCTTGCGCTCCTTCCGGGCGCCTTCGGCGGGCGTCACCAGCTCGTAAATCTCGGCGGGATGTCCGTCGATCGATTCCGACCCGGTCTTGCGGCCCTTCGTCCGGTACTCCTCGATCCGGCGCGCATAGTCGCCGGTCGCGTGGGGCCGCCCCGCCGCTACCGAGTTGATCTTCATGCCTTCCTTCTGCCCGTCGGTCCACTGGTAGACCGTCTCCCCCTGCGTGACCGTGTTCATGTTCATGCCCATGACCGCGGACTTCATCCGCATGCGGCCGTCCTTCGTCAACCAGATCTCGGAGGACATATCCGGCATGGCCTGATTGGGTCCGCCTTCGATCGAGATCGTGGATTTCCAGTGGGCGCTGCCCGCCCACTGCCCGAGCGAGGCTCCCGCGAGGAGGAAGCCCGCGGCGGCGGCGGCGATGGGTCGCAGTCTCACATGCATTGACGGGACTCCTTTCCGGAACGAAACAAGGAGTCTAACCGACCGGGCGGCGGGAATTCGTCAGACGAAGCGGCAGAGAATTTCGTTCGAAACGAGAAAGCCGAGCTCCGAAAACCGGATTCGACCCGGCGAGGAAATGAGCCATCCCGCAGCCCGCCAGTCCGCGTAATCTCCGGAGAGACGCGGATCCCCTTCCGTCTGGATCCAGGCCTCAATCTCGTCTTCGGGAACTCCCTCGGTGAGCCGCAGTCCCAGCACGATGCGTTCTCGCGCCTCTTCCGCCGCGTCGATCGTCCGGTCGAGCGCCGTCGGCCGCCTCCCCGCCGCGAGGGTCTCGCAGTACGCCGCCAGACCGGAGACGTTCGCGCGCCGGCGTTCGGACCAGAGCTCGTGCGCCGACACGCCGAGACCCAGAGTGGGAACCCGCCGCCAGTACTTCTCGTTGTGCCGCGCCCTCGCGCCGCTCCGGGCCCAGTTGGAGATTTCGTAGTGCTGGAGCCCCGCGTCGCTCAGGGTTTCCCCGAGCTCGAGCCAGAGGTCGGCCTGGGCGTCGTCGGCCAGGTACCGCTCGGGCCGCCGCGCGCGGTCTTCTTCGATGATCTTCGATTTCTCCGTCTCGAGGAGATAGACGGAGACGTGCCCCACCCCGGATGCCGCGAGCTCGCGGGCGCTGGACCGGAAGGTCTCTTCGGTCTGCTCCGGGAGCCCGAGGATCAGGTCCCCTGAAACGGAAAACCCGGCGTCGAGCAGGGCCGACAGCGCGGAGCGGGCTGTCGCCGCATCGTGCCTTCGCCCCACGGCGGAGAGCTCGCGATCCGCGAACGACTGCACACCGAGCGAGACGCGGTTGATTCCGGCATCGGACCACCGGCGCGCGAGCTCGAGCGAGACGTCGTCCGGATTGGCCTCCATCGTGATTTCCGAGTCGGCCGCGAAGTCGAAGAACGCCCTCATTCGGGCCGTGAGCCGCGCGAGATCCGCTGGCGGAATGAGCGACGGCGTCCCGCCGCCGAAATAGAGGGAGTCGAAGCGGACGCCCGAAGCTTCCTCGGCCTCGAGCGCTGCCTCGGTTTCGAGCGCGTCGAGATAGGCGGCCCGCGACGATGCGTCGGTCGTCACCACGAAAGAGCAGTACTCGCACCGCGACCGGCAGTACGGCAGATGAACGTAGAGCCCCGCCGCGGGGGCGGCTTCGGTCACGGGGCCGCCTCTCCGAGCGCGGACTCGGCCTCCCGGGCGAGCTCGGGGCCGAAGGGAAAGGCCCGGGAGAAATTTCCTTCGCGATGGATCGCGCTGAGGTCGCGGCCGCAGGAGTCGATCCACCGGACCGCCGCCTGCAGGCGCGCCGAGCGGTGCTCATCGTCCGAACCGGCCGCCGCCTCTTCGAGCCGCGAAGCCGCGCGCCAGTTGCCCGCCGGCTCCGAAGGCGCCGCGGGACGGGGGGGCAGCGGCGACAGCCCCAGAAAGCGGCAGGCGGCGCCGACCGCCTGAAGAGCGGCGGGAAGCTCCTGCTCCCAGGGCGAGTGGTGCATCCGGTCGAAGAACGCCTCCGCGGCGGCGGGATCGACGGCCGCGCGAGCCTCGACGGCGAGCCGGCGGAACTCGGGGCTCCCCGCGGGAGCGAGCGGGAGGGCGAAGCAAGCGCCGGCGGCGCGGGCGGCCTCGAGATACGGCCGGAAAAATTCGGGAGCGTCGGTCCACCCGGGAATGACCGGCCACGCGATGCCGGCCGGGATGCCCAGGAGACGCGCCGCGTCGAGCGCGTCAAGCGCCGTCCGGTCGGGAATCGTGTCTCCCGGAGCCCACGTGAAGACCACGACCCGGGCGTGCGGTCGATCCGGCTGCGCGGACCCGGCCGGAGGGAGGCCGGCGGACGGGGGATTCAGCAGGTAAACGCCCCTGCCGGAATCGAGCGCCCCTTCGGCGGCGGCGAGATACGCTCCGCGGACGTCCTCTTCCCGGGAGGCGCCCTCCACCACCGCCGGTCCGGGCGGCGTCTTCGCGAAGGCCGAGGCCCACGGCCCGGAAGACATCGGACCGACGGCGAGCGCGCCCGAGGTCCGCCGGAGCACGAAACGCCGCTCGAGCGGATCGAACCGGATCTGCGGCAAGCCGACCTCGCCGACGCACGCAAAGGCTCTGGCCGCGACGCGACGGCCGTTCAGGTCGAGCTCCCCCGCCCGGATGGCCGGGCCGGGGCCCTCTTCGTAGAGGATCATCGCGTCGCGCGAGGAGAGGCGGCGGGCGCCCGGGCCGGCTCCTGAAGCAGCGCACGACGCCAGCCCGCGGGGCCGTATCGCGCGAAAACGTCCACCTCGAAATTCAGAAGGTCCCCCGGCGCCTTCACGCCGAAAGTCGTCCGCCGTCGCGTTTCGGGAATGACCGCGACGTCGAAGTCGCCCCGCCGCCGGCCCGCGACCGTCAGGCTCACGCCGTCCAGCGCGACGGAACCCTTTTCCACGATGAAGCGAGACATTCCCCGAGGAACCGAGAACCGGTACCGCCAGGAGTTGCCCGCCTGCGCCACCTCGAGGAGAGCCGATCGGCCGTCGACGTGGCCCAAAACGAAGTGTCCGGAGAGGCGGTCGCCGTGCACGAGGGCGCGCTCGAGATTCACTCGGCCGCCCGCAGCGAGGCCGCCGAGGCTCGACCGGTCGAGAGTCTCCGAGGAGAGGTCCGCGACCAGAGACCTTCCCGAGGACAGCGCGGTCAGACACACGCCGGAGACACAGACACTCTCTCCCCGCGCGAGAGATCCCCACCCGCCGGGAGGCGCCACCGTGATCCGCGCGCCGCCCTTTCGCGGGGAGAGCGCCGTGACCCGGCCGACCGCGCTCACGATGCCGGTGAACATGCCGTCCCTTCTCCGCGAGGCGTCACGAGACCCGGCCCGTCAGCATGAGATCTTCTCCCACCGGCTCCCACGCGAGATCCTTCAACCGCGGCGCGCGAGGCAGAGAGAATCCCGCTCCTCCGACGCCTCCCGGAGCGCCTGACCCGCCCAGAATCCGGGGAGATAGGAAAACCGTCGCCCGATCCACGAGACCCGCGCGAAAGAACTCCCACAGCGTGGCCGCGCCGCCCTCGACCAGAAGACTCGTGATCCCGTCGTCGGCGAGCCGGCAGAGCAGCTTCGCGAGGTCGACGCCGCCGACCCTGCGGGCGGGGACGCTCCAGACGGCGATGCCGGCGGCCGACAGAGCGCGCGCTTTCGGATGCTCCTCGGGGAGCGCCGTCGCGACGAGCGCGCTTCCCGGGTGCGAGAAGATCCGGGCCTTCGGACCCACTCGGAGCCTCCCGTCGATCACGATGCGGCGGTGCGGCACTCGACCGCTCCATCCGAGCCGGCGCGTGAGCCGGGGGTCGTCGGCGAGGATCGTCCCCGACCCGACGAGGATGGCGTCGAACTCCTCGCGCAGGGCGAGAGACTTCCGGCGGGCGTCCGCTCCCGTTATCCAGCGGCTCTCCCCCGTTCCGCTTGCGATCTTTCCGTCGAGGGTTGCCGCCCATTTCGCCAGGATGAAAGGACGGCGACGCGCCATGAACGTCAGGAACTTCTCGTTCTGCCTCTCCGCGCGCCGCCTCTCGGCCGCTGCGGACCAGGACGCCGTCGCTCCGCCGCGGGAGAGGCGCCGCATCCCCCGCCCCGCGACCAGCGTATTGGGATCGCCGACGGCCGCCACCACCCGCGCGATGCTGGCCGCCAGGATCGCCTCCGTGCACGGCGGCGTCCTCCCGTGATGCGCGCAGGGCTCGAGCGTGACGTAGAGCGTGGCGCCCTTCGCGAGCGATCCGGCGCGAGCGAGCGCTTCGACCTCCGCGTGCGGCCCTCCGGCCCGGCGGTGGAACCCCTCCCCGACGATGCGGCCTCCGCGCACGACGACGGCGCCCACCATCGGATTGGGCGGCACCGTGTACCGGCCCTGTTCGGCAAGGTCGAAGGCCCGCGCCATCCAGGCCGCGTCGGCTTTTTTCTGTGCGGCCGGGCCCCCGCGGGCGGGCGGGACCGAGGCGCGGTTTCTCGCGGCGGACACTTTGCTCAAACGGCGGAGCCGGAGACGTCCACGGTTTCGGAACGCTCCGCCTGCTCCTCGCCGAGCAGCGCGCTGGCGTACTCCGACGGGTCGAACGGCACGAGGTCGTCCATGCTCTCCCCCACGCCGACGTAGAGAACGGGCAGCCGAAGCTCCCGATAGATGGCGAGGACGACGCCCCCCTTCGCGCTGCCGTCGAGCTTCGTCAGCACCACTCCCGTGGCGCCGGCGGCCTCGACGAATTTCCGCGCCTGGGCGAGACCGTTCGTGCCGGTCGTCGCGTCGAGCACGAGAAGCGTCTGGTGCGGAGCGCCGGGGATCTCGCGCCCGGCGATGCGCCGCATCTTCGCGAGCTCCTCCATGAGGTTGCTCTTGGTGTGCAGGCGGCCGGCGGTATCGACGAGCAGCACCGACACCCCCCGGGCCCGCGCGGAGGCAAGCGCGTCGAACAGCACCGCGGAGGGGTCGGCCCCCTCGCGATGCCGCACCATCGGAAGGTGCAAACGGTCGGCCCAGATCTGCAGCTGCTCAATGGCGCCCGCCCGGAACGTGTCCGCCGCCGCGAGCAGGACCGAGCGTCCGTTTTCGGAATAGCGGCGGGCGAGCTTGGCGGTCGTCGTCGTCTTTCCGGAGCCGTTGACTCCGACCAGAAACACGACCTCCAGGGGGACGCCGGCGGAGGCCGCCGGCCGGGGGGCGGACGCGAGCCACTTCGAAATCTCCTCCCGGAGGAGATCCCGCAGCTCCGCCGCGTCCGTCCGTCGCGTCGGGTTCGTCCGGCGGCGGATCGCGTCGGCCAGCGCCGCCGCGGTGTCGGCGCCCACGTCGGCCTCGACGAGAGTCTCCTCGAGCGCGAGGACGACGGATTCGTCGAACCCGAGGCTCTCTTTGACCGCGGTTCCGATCTTCTCGATGATCTCGGTGTGGGTCATGAAGAGCCCACGCTTGATCTTCGAGAAGAACGTTTTCGTCGGCTTGTCGCGGGGCGCGCCGCCCGGGGGGGTGTCGGTCATGGCAGGCACATATTACGGGGGCCGTGGGGATCGGGAAACGGGAAACGGGAAACGAGAAACGAAGGCCCGGCGCCCATTCCCCCGAGGGCCCCGCGTTTACCCCGCCGCCAGAGCCTCGGATCGGCGCTGAAAGCTGACACCTGAGATCTGACAGCTCTTACGAAACGGGCGTCGTCTCCAGAAGCAGGCGGGCCTTGGCCCCGGCGTCCCCGCCTGGATCGAGCTCCACGGTTCGCTCCAGGTACCGGCGGCCGAGCGCGATCTTCTTCATCCCGACGAGCGCGAGGCCGAGACGCAGATTGGCGTCCGGGTTCTTCGGCTGCAGCCGGACGGCTTCGAGGAAGTCCTCGGCCGCGCCGGAGTAGTTCCCGAGCGCTTCGCGAGTCGCCCCGCGGCCGATCAGGGCGTCATAGGATTTCGGCTCGCGCGCGAGAGCCCCCGAAAACTCCGCTTCCGCGCCCGGGTAGTCCCCCTGGCGCTGGCGCATCCGGCCGCGGTGGACGAGCGCATCGAACCGGTCTTCCGGCACGGTCGAACCGTCGGCCGCCCTCAGGTCCTCCTCGGCTTCAGGGTACCGGCCGAGCTCGATGCGCGCCATCGCCCGGTGCACCCGGTACGACCCCTTGTCGGGGGCGAGCTTGATCGCGCGATCGAACGGGTCGATCGCTTCCCGCACCTTGCTCTGCATGATGAGCGCGACGCCGAGCCCATCCTGAAGCTCCGGGTTCTTCGGGTCGGACCGGATGACGTCGCGATAAGCGACCTCGGCGTCATGATAGCGGCCATCGCGCAGCAGGACCGCGGCCATCCTCTCGTTGAGCAGCACCTCGGCGGACGTCTTCGTCGCCCCGGCATTCTGATGGCAACCCGCCCCGGCGAGTACGGCGAGCAGGACCGCGAACGACGCGAGGCGATTCGCCCGTCCCCGGGGGAACGGCGACCGGCAGGCGGCCGGGCGGTTCACAGCGCCTCCTGGAGGAAGACCTCGTCCTCGATACTCGGCGTCGACGTCGCGATCGGCATGAGCTCCCCTTTTTCGAACGCCCGCACGAAAGCGTCCACGACGACCGGATCGTAACGCACGCCCGCGAATTGCCGGATCCGGTCGACGACGTAACCGATCTCCATCGCCTGCTGGTACGGGCGCGTCGTCGTCATTGCGTCGAAGGTGTCCGCGACGGTCACGATGCGGGCCTGCATCGGGATCTGCTCCCCGGACAGCCCTTCGGGATATCCGCCGCCCGTCCACTTTTCGTGGTGGTACTTCATTCCGGGGATGACGTCGGCCAGCTGCGGAATGGCGGACATGATCGCGGCTCCCTTGATCGGGTGCGTTTTCATGGCCGCAAACTCCTGCTCGGTCAGCGCCGTCGGCTTGCGGATGATCGAGTCGTCCACGCCGATCTTTCCCACGTCGTGGAGCAGAGCCGAGAGACGGATGCGCTCCACCTCGTCCCCTGGAAGGCCCATCTCCCGCGCGAGAGTGGCGGCATACGCCGACACGCGCTCGGAGTGGCCGCGGGTGTACGGGTCCTTGGCGTCGATCGCTTCCGCGAGGGCGCGGATCGACGCGAGAAAGAGCTCGTGGTTTTCGCGAGCCGCCCGCTGCACCGCGTCGAAGGCGACCTCGATCGATCCGCTCATCCTGTTGAAGCTCTCGGACAACGCGGCGATCTCGGCGGTCCCACGGACCTCGACGGTCGCCCCGTACTGCCCTTCGCTGATCGCCCGCGTGGACTCGGCGAGGCTGGCGATCGGATCGGAGAGGCGCCGCGCAAACGCGAGGCCCAGCAGGAGCGCGCCGGTCAGCGCCGCGGCGCTCCAGAGAAGGGTGTCGCGCACCATCTGGTTAACGGACGCAAAAGCGAGGTCGCGATCCCGCTCGACCAGAACGCCCCAGTCGGGCTGGCCGACCGGAGCGATTGAGGCGAGGACGGCTCCATGATCGGTGCGTTCGGACCGGGTCAGGCGGGCGGGGAACCGCACGAAGTCGCGCACCAGGGAGAGGCCGCGTCGGTCTTTGCCGCGCGCGGCCTCTGGAAACAGAGATTCTCCCTGCCGGTCCACCAGCGTGACCTGGACTTCCCGCCGCGCCTCGTCGCGGAACTCCTGGACGATCGGCTGCCAGGAAACGAGCGCTTCGACGACGCCGATCTCGCCGCCCGCGTCGTCCTGCACCGGGGCCGCGAGAACCGCGACGTGGCCGAGCGTCGGCGTGTGAAACGGGCGGCCGAGGTAGAGCGCGCCGTCCCGCGCGGCCTCGAAGCCCTTGCGGAACTCGTAGTCCACTTCCGCGGAGTGCATGTCCGGACCGACGAAGCTGCCGGATCCCACGAAGTTGACGCCGCGCAGCGCGACCAGCTGCGTCTGTCCGGCCAGCGCGGAGGTGAGAATCCGGGGCCCGTCCGCCGAATTGAACGGGTCGCGGCCCGAAAGGCGTCCCGAGACCCGCAGCGACGCCGCCGCGGTGTTCAGGCGCTCGCGTGCCGAGACGTAGAAAGCGGAGACGTGGTCGGCGACCGCGGACGAGGATCGAGTGAGGTACTTCTCTTCGAGGGTCTCGAGTGCGCGCTGGTTGCGGCGGATCAGGACGCCGTCCGAAACGAGCAGGGGAACCAGAGAAGCCAACACCAGCGCGCCCGAGAGCAGCATGAAGAGGCGGATACGTCGCCTCGGGTGTGTGCGGGGCACGGTGCTTCATTATACGCCGGCTTGACGCCTCCTTCCGAGGCAAGCCTCGTCAGGGCAGAGAGATGCGGGCGGCGGCGTCCAGCCATTCCTGCAGAGGGACCGATTCCTCGACGCGCGCTTTCCCGATTTCCTGGAGCAGAACGCCCGCGATACCACCCGCGGTCGCCTTCTTGTCCCGCGAGAGAAAGGGGGACAGGCGCTCCGCGGAAATCTCGGGCGCGGGAAATGGACCGAGGCGGGAGAGCAGGTCCGCGACCCTTCCGGCCGCTTCCGCGGAGAGCCCGGTCCGGCGCACCGAGAGGTCGACCGCGGCCCGGATCCCCCACGCGACCGCCTCTCCGTGGCGCAGTCTCCGGTAGCCGCCCGCCGCCTCGAACGCGTGCCCGAGCGTGTGCCCGAAGTTCAAAAGCCGCCGCCCGTCGGATTCCTTCGGGTCCCCCGCGACGATTTCCGCCTTGACGGCCGCCGCACCGGCCAGAAGGTCGAGCAACGGCCCCTCCTCCCGCGCCAGGATCGCCGGCAGCGTCTCTTCGGCCCGCCTCGCGAGCGGCGCGTCGGCGATCCACGCCGCCTTGACCGCCTCGACCAGTCCGGCCCGGAACTCCCTCTCGGGAAGGCCCTCGAGCGCCGCGGGGTCGGCGAGAACGACCCGGGGAGGATGAAACGCGCCCAGCAGGTTCTTGCCCTCCGGGTGGTCTACTCCCGTCTTTCCGCCGATCGCGGCGTCGGCCATGGCGCCCGTCGTCGTGGGGATCGCGTTCCACGGGATGCCGCGCAGGAGGATGGCCGCCGCGAACCCGGCGACATCGGAAACGACCCCGCCTCCGACGGCCACGAGAGCGTCGTCCCGCCGGACACCGGCGCCAAGAGCGGCGTCGGCGATCCCGGAGACGGCGCCGAGGCTCTTGCTCTCCTCCCGGTCGTCGATCTCGAGGTCGATAAGAAGGCGGCCCGCGAGCGCTCGCCGGACGCGCTCCGCGGCAGCCCGGGGGCCCGCGGAGGTGATCAGGAGAAACCGGCCGGAAGGAGAGACGAGCCGGGACCCGGCCGCGTCGAGCAGCCCGGGGCCGATCCAGACGTCCGTCGCGGCGCTCCCCGACCCGACGGAGATGCGGCGAGTAAGGAACGTCATGCCGCGGCCGGCCGCGGGCGGCTCACGGCTTCCGGAGCGGCAGAGCGGCGATGCCGAGCTCCCGGAGCTGCTCCTCGGAGACCGCCGACGGCGCCCGCGACATCAGGTCCGTCCCGGACGTCGTTTTCGGAAAGGCGATGACGTCGCGGATCGAAGAGGCGCCCGCCGCGAGCATGCAGATCCGGTCGACGCCGAGCGCGATGCCGCCGTGCGGCGGCGCTCCGAAGCGCAGCGCGTCGAGAAGGAAACCGAATTTTTCGCGCGCCTCTTCCTCGGAGATGCCCAGGGACTGAAACACCCGCCGCTGGACGTCGGCGCGGTGGATCCGGATCGAGCCGCCGCCGAGCTCCGTTCCGTTCAAGACGACGTCGTACGCACGGGCGCGGACGGTTCCCGGATCGTCTTCCAGCCGGCCGAGGTCCTCTTCGCGGGGCGACGTGAAGGGATGGTGGGTCGCAAACCAGCGCCCGGCCGCGTCGTCCCACTCGAGAAGCGGGAAATCGGTCACCCAGCAGAAACGATACTGGCTCTCGTCCACCAGGTTGAGCTCGCGGGCGGCGCGAAGCCTCAACGCGCCGAGCGCCGCGGAGGCGGCCTTCTCGCGGTCCGCGACGATCAGCAGCAGGTCGCCTTCTTCGACGCCGGCCGCTCCGATCATCGCGGAGAGCGCTTCGGGCGAAAGATGCTTCTTCGCGGGAGAAGTGACCTCGCCCTCCGCGCGCTTGATCCAGAGAAGACCGCCCGCCCCGAAACGCTTCGCCTCTTCCGTAAGCTCGTCGAGCTTCTTTCGCGAGAACGCCGCGCCGCCGGGAACCCGCAGGCCGCGGACGGCGCCCCGGGCGTCGAGCGCCTTGTCGAAAGGCGCGAAACCGGTGCCGCGAGCCACGGCGTCGAGCCGCACGAGCGGCAGGCCGAATCGCAGGTCGGGGCGGTCGGTTCCGTAGAGCTCCATCGCCTCGGCGTGCGTCAGGCGCGGAAAGGGGGGCTCGCACGCGATCCCGGCGGCGGCGAACGCATCGGCGAGCAGCGGCTCTACTACCGAGAAGACGTCCTCTTCGGTCGGGAAAGACATCTCGATGTCGATCTGGGTGAACTCGGGCTGCCGGTCGGCCCGGAGGTCCTCGTCGCGGAAGCAACGCGCGATCTGGAAATACTTCTCGAATCCCGCGACCATGAGGATCTGCTTGAAGATCTGCGGCGACTGCGGGAGCGCGTAGAACTGGCCGGGATGGACGCGGGAGGGCACCAGGAAGTCGCGCGCGCCTTCGGGCGTCGAGCGCGTGAGCATCGGCGTCTCGACCTCGAGAAACCCCTTCTCGTGCAGAACCCTCCGCACGCGGAACACGATCTCGTCGCGGAGCACGAAATTGCGAAGCATCGCGGGCCGCCGCAGGTCGAGGTACCGGTATTCGAGCCGGAGCTCCTCCGCGGCATTGGTGCGATCTTCCACCTGGAACGGCGGCGTGTCGGAGCGCGCCAGGAACGTGAGGCGCGTCGCGATGACCTCGATCTTCCCCGTCGCCTGCTCGCTGTTCCCGCGGCCCTCGCCGCGAAGAGCCACCTCGCCGTCGATCTCGACGACGTCCTCGCTGCGGGCGTCCGAAGCGGCGGCGACGGCTTCCGGCGGGCACCGTAATCGATCGAAGAGAACCTGCACGGTCCCCGAGCGGTCGCGGACGGTCAGGAAGATCAGCTCTCCCAGATCGCGCCGGCGCCCGACCCATCCCTTGAGAAGGACCCGGCGGCCGGCGTGTTCCGGGCGAAGCTCCCCCGCGGGCTGCCGCGGAAGGCTGTCCGGAACAGAATCCCCGATCACGTCACGCCTCCGCCCGTCAGGGCCGCCAACGGGACCGCCTCCTCCCGCCGCGCCGACAGCGTCTTGATCTTGACGGTCTGTTCCGCCCGCTCCTGCGACCCCACGGAAACGACGCGCACCTCAGACACGCGAAAGGGGTAGTCGGCGTCCCCTGCGAGGATCTGGCTGGCGCGCGTGAACCCCTTCGCGAAGCCGCGGCCGGAGAGATCCGTCTCGACCACCGCGCCGGAGTGGCCGGAGCGCAGCGCGCGGGCGACGGCCATCGCGTACGGAAAGTCTTCGGGCGAACCGGGAAGGACGTACCAGATCTCGCGCGGCTCGCGGGGATCCCGCGGCAGAACCTCGACCAGGCGGTCCTCGCCGATCGCGAAGCCGACCGCGGGCAGCGACGGTCCGCCGAGATCCGCGAAAAGGTTGTCGTATCGCCCGCCGCCCAAGATCGCGTTCTGCGCGCCCAGGCTCTTCGAGACGACCTCGAACACCGTGACCGTGTAGTAATCGAGGCCGCGGACGAGTGCCGGGCTCTCCGTGAACGGGATCCCGGATTCCCGAAGGAACTCCTTGACGTGCGCGAAGTGCGATGCCGCTTCCGGGTCCAGGAACTCGACGGTAGTCGGAGCTCCCTCCAGCACGGCTTTCGTCTCGGGGTCCTTCGAGTCGAAGAGCCGCAGCGGATTTTCGTCGACGCGCCGGCGGTCGTCCTCGCCGAGCCTTCCCGTCTGAGGACGCACGTGGGACCGCAGAGCCTCCGCAAACGCTTCGCGTCCGGCGCCGCCCGGGACGCAGTTGAGCGTCACGGAGAGATCCGTGAACCCGAGTCGTTCCAGGAAATCGAACAGCATGATCAGGACCTCGGCGTCCGAGGCGCTTCCGGGCACGCCGATCATCTCCGCCCCGATCTGGCGAAACTCGCGGTATCGGCCCTTCTGCGGACGCTCGTACCGGAACTGCTCTCCGGCGTACCAGAGGCGGAGAGGGCGCGGCAGCCGCTCGATGCCCCGCTCGAGCGCCGCGCGGACCACGCCGGCGGTGTTCTCGGGGCGCAGCGTCAGCGACCTGCCCTTCCTGTCGGCAAACGTGTACATCTCCTTGTGGACGATGTCCGTCGTCTCCCCGACCGAGCGCGCGAAGAGCTCCGTGGACTCGAGGATCGGCGTCCGAATCTCCCCGTACCCGTAGCCCCCGAAGACCTGACGGGCGATCGACTCGACCGCCGCGTATTTCTCGCTTTCGGGAGGAAGGAGATCTTGGGTCCCCTTGACGGCGCGGTACTCGGGACTCATTGCGCCCACTCCTCTCCCGCCTCGACCGCCTCCCGCTTGTAGCCGAGGTAGTTGCGGTGAAAGTGCTCGAGATCCACGACCTCGGCGTCGGACAGAACTCTGACCTGGCGGGCCGGCGCTCCCAGCCAGAGCGTGCGGGGCGGGACTACGGTGCGCGGCGTCACGAGCGCTCCCGCTCCGATGAACGCGGAGGCTCCGACGTCCGCCCCGTCGAGAACCGTGGCGCGAATCCCTATCAGGGCGCCGCGGCGGATCACGGCCCCGTGGACGAGCGCTCCGTGGCCGAGCGTGACCTCTTCCTCGAGCACCGTCGGATAGCGATCGACCGTGACGTGAATCGCGCAGTTGTCCTGGATGTTCGAGCGGTCGCCGATGCGGATCGAGTTGCAGTCTCCCCGGATCACCGAGTTGTACCAGACCGACACGTCGTTGCCGAGAACGACGTCCCCGACGACGGCGGCGGACTGCGCGAGGTACACCCGTTGCCCGAGGACGGGCCTGACGCCGCGGTGCGACTTGATGAATCCCATGAAGAGGCGGAATTTATACCGAGTCGTCAGTTATCAGTAATCAGTTTTGAGCGGACGGACCTCGTTCTGCTCGCTTCCGTCGCCGGATGCGGCCGGCCAGCCTTCCGGCGGCCAGCCAAAATCGCCGGTCCGAAGGAGAGCCGGTGGGTCTGTCGTCGCGTCGATCAGGGTGGACGGTACTCGTCCCGGCGTCACTCCTCCGTCGACGAGCGCGTCGACGTTTGCCCCGAAAGACGCCTCCACCTGCGCTGGGTCATTGAGCGGAGATTCTCCGGACCGGTTCGCGCTCGTGCCCGTGAGCGGACCCGTTTCCCTCAGGAGGACCCGGATCTCCTCTATCGCCGGCATCCGAACGGCGAGTGTTTTCGTGCCCTTCGACGCCGGGATCGGCTCCCGAATCCGGAAAATCACGGACAGCGGCGCGGGCCAGATGTCGAAGAATCGGTCGAGCTCCGGCCCTTCGAGCACACCGAGGCCGGCGAGCTGGCTTCGTTCCGCGAAGAGAACCAAAAGCGGTTTTCCATCATCACGACCCTTGATTTCGAAGACGCGGCGGACAGCGGATTCGTCGAGGGGACTCGTCGCGAGACCGTAGGAGCTCTCCGTCGGGATGGCCGCCACTCCGCCTCCCGCGAGAATCCGGGAGAGCTGGCGCATCTCGTCAGCGGACGAAAGAAGATCGTCGAGCCGGAAACGGTGCATTCCCTCCGCCCCATCGAAAACGGACGACTGAAAACTGATAACTGAGAACTACCGCCCGATATACCTCTCATACAGGGACCGCGCCCGGAGCGGATCTCCCGTCCCCCTCACGACGCAGCGGCCGTCCGCGAAGACGGTCAGGCTGACGTTCTCGACCTCCGCGGACAGCAGGTGCTCGGAGCGACGGACGAGCCCCACGCGCAGCAGGCGCCTCTCGAGCGCGGCGAGGTCCGGGCGCTCGCGAGCCGCGGGCGCGACCTGGACCGCGCTGCGGCCGCACAGCTTGACGACCTCGGAGGCGCCCTCCCCTTCGAGCGCCGGATAGCGGCCCTCGGAGCAGACGCGGCATCGGGGCGAAGGCGAGGCGCTCTCGAAGAGCCGGCGGGAACGCCACGCGCCGTCCCACGCGTGCAGGGAGAGAACGCCCGCCGAGACGATCCCTCCACTGACCGCCCGCAGGGCCTCCGTCATCGCGATCCCCGCGACCGTGGGCGGAAGGGTCGGGACTACGCCGGCGGTGTCGCAGGTGGGGCCCGATCCGGCGGGCGGAAGGCCCTCGAGATAGCACCTCAGGCAGGGGGAACCCGGCCGGGTGACCGCGACGAGCCCCACTTCTCCCACGCAGGCCGCGTAGACCGAAAGAGCGCCGAGCGAACGGGCGGCGTCGGAAGCGAGCAGTCTCGTCTCGAAGTTGTCGGAGGCGTCGAAGATCACATCGTGGTCCCGGAGGAAAGCCAGGGCGTTCGTGTGATCGAGGTCGGCGACGACGCCGCGGACTTCCGCCCTTCCGTCGATCGCCTGGAGGCGGCGGGCGGCGGCCTCCGCTTTCGGCGCGATCTCCGCCGCGTCCCGCTCGTCGAAGAGGAACTGGCGCGAGAGATTCGAGAGCTCGACGACGTCCCGATCGATCAGGGTGAGCCGCCCGACGCCGGCGCGCACCGCCATCTCCGCGGCCGCGGCTCCGACCGCGCCCACTCCGACGATCGCCATCGACGAACGCCGGATCTTCTCCTGGCCTTCCGGCCCGATCCCCGGAAAGAGTCGCGACCGCGAGTGCCGGTCTTCGTTTCCCGGTGGGCCGCTCACGCGCGGGCTCCCGCGAGAAGGGCGGCTGCGTGCTTCAGAGCGGTCTCCGGAACGATCTCGCCCGCAAGCATCCGGGCGATCTCCGCGACGCGCTCGGCGCCCTCAAGCGGACGGATCGACGCGATCGTGCGGCCGCGCACCTCCTTCTTCACGGCGTGGAAGTGGCGGTCGGCGAGCGCGGCGATCTGAGGCACGTGCGTCACGCAGAGGACCTGGCCGTCCCCGGCCAGGGCGCGCAGCTTCCGGCCGACGACTTCGGCGGTCCTTCCTCCGATTCCCGCGTCCACCTCGTCGAACACCATGGTCGGCACCCGCCGCGCCCGCCCGCCGGCGACCGACTGGATGGCGAGCTGCAGGCGGGAGAGCTCGCCGCCGGAGGCGATCTTCTCGACCGGCTTCTCGGGCTCGCCGGGGTTGGGCGCGAACAGGAACACGGCCGACTCCGCGCCTCGCGCGCGCGGGCGCCCATCCTCCGCGGTGACCAGCGTCGTGCGGAACCGCGCCTTCTCCATGGCGAGCCCCCGAAGCTCCTTCTCGATCGCGGCGGAGAGCTTCGGCGCGGCGTCTCGCCTCCGTTCCGAGAGGGCCGCGGCGGCGGCGGCGTACGCCGATGCGGCGGCCCGCTCCTCTTTCTGGAGCCGGTCGAGCGCGTCCTCCACGTTTCCGAGGTCCTCTCGCTCGCCCCTCCACCGGTCGAGGAGTGAGGGAAGCTCCGAAACCTCGCATCCATATTTGCGCTTCAACCGGGATAGCCGCTCGAGCCGCGATTCGATCGCGGTGAGCCGGTCCGGGTCCCCCTCGATCTGCGCCGCAGCGTCCCGCGCGGCGGCGGCGAGCTCCGTGACCCGGCGCTTCAAGTCCTCGGCTTCCTCCAGGTGCGGCCGTTCCGCGGGGTCGATCGCGGCGAGCTCCGAGAAGGCCCGCACCGCCTCCCCCAGGCGGTCGGCGGCGGAGCCCTCGTCTTCCGAGAGGGCCGCCAGGGCGCACTCTCCGGCGCGGCGGATCCGGTCGGCATGGGCGAGCCGCCCGCGCTCGCGTCCGAGGTCCTCCTCTTCTCCCGGTTCGGGCGCGGCCGACGCCAGCTCGGCGATCTGGTAGTCCAGGGTTTCCGTGCGGGCTCCCCGGTCGCGCCGCGACTCTTCCAGCGAGGCCAGCGCCGCCCGAGTCTCCTTCCAGCGCGCGGCGGCTTGCGCCGTGGACTCGGACTCGCGGGCCGCGCGGCCGTAGCCGTCCAGAAGGTCCAGCGCCGCGTCCGCTTCGGTCAGCTCGTGCTCGGAGTTCTGGCCGTGGAGGGCGACGAGCCGCTCGCCGAGGCGCGCGAGCGTGCGCACCGACGCGGGCTCGTCCTCGACGAAGGCGCGGCCTCGACCGTCGGAGGAAAGCTCGCGGCGGATCAGGATCGTGTCGGCGTCCGGGAGTCCCGCCTCCGCGAGCAGCCGCCTCAGGGCGGGATCGGCGTCGAACTCGCCGGACACGGAGAGACGAACGGCGCCCTCTCGGACGAGCTCGGAGGATCCGCGCCCTCCCGCGAGCAGCGCGAGCGCGTCCACCAGGATGGACTTTCCCGCGCCGGTCTCCCCCGTGATGACCGTCAGGCCGTCCGAGAGCTCGATCTCGAGGTCTTCGACGATCGCGAGGTTTCGGACCGTCAGGCGCCGGAGCATGGGCGGAGTCTAGCTCTCGGACGCGTCCCGCGCGCGACGGGAGGCCGCTCTGTCCGCCTACCTCTTCGACTTGACCCCGATCGGCTTGGCGGGGACGCCTCCAACGATCGTTCCGGCCGGCACGGGCTTCGAGGCCACGCCCATCGAGCCAACGATCGAGTCCGCCTCGACCGCGACGCCGGAAAGAACCACGGCATGGTAGGTGATCCGCGCGCGGTCTCCGATCACGGTCTTCGCGAGGGAGATGTCGCTGATGTCCTCCACCGCATGCGAGTGGGAGTAGATGTTCGCGTAATCCGAGATCGAGACGTCGTCTCCAAGCACGATCTCTCCCCGGTCGTCGAGCAGGACGTTCCTGTGGATCGTGACGCGGTCGCCGACGGAGAGGTTGTACCCGAAGGAAAACTCGACGCCGTGGAAGATCCGGATCTTCTCTCCGCAGCGGCGGAAGACGCGGGGCGCGAGCATCGCCCGCATCCGCGCGCCCAGGCGCACGTTGCGGCCGACCGGCGAGTGGTCGAACATCTGCCAGAACCAGAGAAGCGGCTTGACCGGCTCCCATTTCACGGGATCGAGCTCGCTGTAGTACTCCGCCTCCATGGTGGCGTTGCGCGGATCGAGGCTCGCGAGCAGAGCCCGGCGCGCCATCGGCGTCTTCGGGTTCGCGAGCGCCTCGGCGTCGAACGCCTGGCCGAGATAGATCTGCGAGAGCGCCTCCCGGGCCACTTCGTTGCGATTGGAAGCCGGATCGTCGAAGCGTTCCGCGAGCTCCTCGACGAGGCGGGGATAGATTTCCTCCCCTGCGGCACCGATGGCAAATTGTCGGAGGGGCATATGCGCGCGACCGTAGCAAAGCGATACCGCCCAGTCAAACTCGCGCCCCTCGCCCCTGTTGCTCGCCGCGGCGGCTCTCGCGCAGGACCCCGCGGAGCGCCCGCGGCAAGCCGTCCCCGCGCGTCGCGGCGCGGTTTCCGGGAGCGATTCCGCGTGCCGCCGTCGATGAGGCAGCGATACCAGCGACGATCGAAGAGCTCGTCGCGTGCGGTGCCCGGCACTCGCTGTCGTCGTGGGAAGACCCTCGCCGCGGCATCGGCTGCGGCCGCGACTGTCTGGTCGTCCGGCTGGAACGGATCGGAAAGGTTTCGGGGGGGCGACTGCGGGTCGTCGTGGATCGCTTCGAAGGGACTGGCCCTCGCACGAACGAGAAGCCCGCCCGCATGGAGAACGTCCTCGCATTTCTCGAAGGAAGCGACCCCTCGCTCAAGACGACCGTGTTTCTGGTTTCCGGCCACTTCGACTCGATGCCGAGCAGCCCGCCGCGCCGCGCTCCGTCACCATCAGCGGAGTCACGCCCGACGCCCGGATCGCCTGGAGCGCCAGGAACGACCCCGCGCGGGCGGGTTTCGAGATCCTGTGGCGCGAGACGACCGACCTCCGCTGGGAGGTCGACGTGGTGCCCGCGGCGGGAGAGATCGTGCGTCGCGGGGTCTCGACCGACAACCGCTTCTTCGCGGTGCGGTCCGTCGGGCGAAACGGCGCCAAGTCGATCGCGGTCGCCGCGACCCTCAAGGCTCCGCCTCCGAAGAAATGAAGTGGAGCCGGAGCGGACGGCTCAGCCGGCCGCCGCTTTGCGAGCGCGACGGGGCCGGGGCCCGGACCGTGGCGTCCTGACGCCGTCCAGGCCGAACCGGCGCCGCAGGAACTCGAGCGTCATCGCCACGCCGAAGCCCGTGGCGCCGGCGTCGTAACCGGCGTGCTCTTTCTCGAGATGGGCGACTCCGGCGATGTCCAGGTGCGCCCATCGAGTTCCGGGCGGGACGAACTCGTTCAAGAACACGGCCGCATTGATCGTCCCGGCGGCGCGGCCCCCCGTGTTCTTCATGTCCGCAAACTCGGAGCGAAGGTTGGAGCGGTAGTCGTCCCACACGGGCAGCCGCCACAGCCGCTCCCCCGTCTCCTCTCCCGCGGAGACCAGATCCGCCGCCAGCGCGTCATCCGGCGTCATCACGCCGGCGCAGTCGTGGCCGAGGGCGACGAGCACGGCTCCGGTGAGAGTCGCGAAATCGAGAAGGACGTCCGGGCGGTATTTCTCCGCGTACGAGAGCGCGTCCGCGAGCACGAGCCGGCCCTCGGCATCCGTATTGTCGACCTCGACGGTCTTGCCGTTGCGCATGCGGAGAATGTCCCCGGGGCGGCAGGCCGAACCGCTCGGAAGGTTTTCGGTCAGCGGCGCGAGCGCCACGACCCGCAGAGGAAGGGCCAGGCGGCGCGCCGCGAAAAGGCACGCGAAGACGGTCGCCGCGCCCATCATGTCGTACTTCATCTCCCCCATCGACGCGGCGGGCTTGATCGAGATCCCCCCGGAATCGAACGTGATGCCTTTCCCGACCAGAACGACGGTTCCAGTGGCGCGGGGGGGCCGGTGCTCTCCTATCAGAAAGACCGGAGGCCGGACGCTCCCGGAGTTCACCGCGAGGAGCCCGCCCATTCGCTCCCGTTCGATTTCACTCTTGCCGAGGGCGCGCAACGTGACCCCGGCGCGGCGCGCCATCGCTCTCGCTTCTCTCGCGAACTCCGCCGGGCCGAGGTCGTTGCCTGGAGTGTTTCCCAGATCCCTGGCCCACCGCACGACGTCCGCGAGAACGGGAGCGTCGCGCAGGACCGCCTCGAGATCCGTGGCCGCCACCGAGTCCGGCCGGAGCAGCGTCGCGCGGGCGTTGGCGGGCCGCCGAACCGCCTTCGACTTGTAGCGGTCGAACCGGTAGTCTCCCTGCGCGGCTTCCCGGACCACCGAGCGGACGCGGGACAGGGGCAGCCCGCCGTCGAGCGCGAGCACGATGCGGCCGGGAGAGTGGCGAAACGCGTCGCGCAGCGCGCGGCGCAGCGCCCGACGCACGGTGCCGAGCGACGCCGGCGCCTTTCCGATTCCCGCGAGGGACCATCCGGCCCCCGACGCGGTCTCCTTCTCCCGGCCGCGGAACCCGGATCCCCGGCAGGCGTCCCGGAGGGTGGCTCGAACCGATTCCGGCGCGCGGGCCCACGGTTCCCGGCTCTCGTGGAGAAGCGCGATCGAAAAAGCCTTTCCCCGCGGGGGCTCCGTCGCGATGTCGATTTCCATGGCCGCAGAGGCTATCAGGCAGGAGGGTTATCAGTGATCAGTTATCAGTGATCAGTCGTCAGTCTCGGCTCCTGACTCTCAACTCTTGACTCAACGCTTGACGTCGACGCTCAACCTTCCCCCCTGGCCGTGCTACTGTTTTTTCGTGACTGCGGTGACCGAGACTCGTCTCCCGGGACTCCACCTCATACGCCGCGGGAAGGTGCGGGAGCTCTACGATCTGGGCGACACGCTTCTTCTCGTGGCGACCGACCGGATTTCCGCCTTCGACTGCGTCTTGTCTCCCGGTATCCCCGACAAGGGCCGGGTCCTGACGTCTCTCTCGAATTTCTGGTTCGACCGGTTCGTAGACGTCGAGAACCACATCCTCG
>JBDUBP010000092.1:0-6396 GCA_040004075.1 Acidobacteriota bacterium
TCCCGCACCGAGAGGCTCCTCCCTCCCTCTGGTCGGGAGACTCCTCTCGGTGCGAACGTTTTTGCCAGTGTGGTTCGAGGGGCGTCATCCGGCGGCAAGGCCTCAGGTGGCGCTGCGGCTGTGGTTAATCCTTCTCTTCTGACTTCTGCGCGATCCCTTCCGCCACCTTCTCCGCCTTGCGAAACCGGGGATCGTTGCGCAGCTTGTCGAGATCCTCGTCGTGCCGGAGGGAGTTGGGGTTGAACCCAGCGTCGAGCGCCTTGAAGAGATAGTCGAACGCGCGGTCCTTCTGATCGAGCTGCGCGTAGGAGCACGCGAGGTTGTAGAGGCTGGCGGGCTTCCGGTATCCCAGGTCGAGTGCCTTCTGGAACGCTTCCGCGGCCGCCGCGGGACGCTGGCTCCGGATCTCCGCGTAGCCGAGCGTGAACCAGACCCTTCCCATCTGCGGATGCCGGGACGCGATCTCACGGGCGCGTTTGGCCGCTTTGGTCCAATCCGACCGGGCGGTCGAGCGCAGGAGCTTCGAGCTCCAGTCGATGGACGGCATGGCGAGCTCGTCCGCGAGGGACTCGAGCTGGCCAAAACGCGGTTCATTGCGCACGGCGTCGAGATCGTCGTCCCTGCGGAACATGTCGGGATCGTCGAAACCGTTCTCGAGCGCCTTCTGAAGCGAGTCGAGCGCGGCGGCTTTGTCGCCCGCGAGCGCGAGACCGCAGGCCTCGTTGTAGAGGGAGGTGCCCACCCGATTTCCGAGCTCCGCCGATTTCGCGAACGCTTTGGCGGCGAGCGCGTTCTCCCCGGCGTGGAGGAGCTCCCGCCCGACGGAAAACCAGGTGTCGCCGCGGCCGGACGCGAGGCTCTCGTAACGGCGCCGGACGTTCTGCGCCTCGTCGCGGTCCTTCTTGTGGCGCGCCTGCCGGGCCTCCTGCCGGAGCGCCGCGAAGCGCGGATCGGACCGGAGCCGGACCAGGTCGTCGTCGCTGTCGAGGTAACCCGCGATGTGAAAGTCCGCCTGCTCCGCCCTGTGCAGCCACTCGAACGCCTTATCGGAGTTCCCCTGGAGGGCGTATCCGCACGCGATGTTGTAGCTCGATGCGCCTTCCTTGTATCCGAGCTCGATCGCCTTCGCGAATCCGGCGAGGGCTTCGTCGTACCGTTCGTTCCGGTGGGCATCCATCGCCTGCGAATACCAGCTGCTTCCCGTATGCCTGCCATTTCCGGCGAGCACGAATCCGGCCGGCTGTGCGACGGGCGCGCTGGGGGCCCGCTCGAACGAGGGCTCGATCACTTCCTCTGGCGCCTCGGTCTCGCGCGCCGAGGCCGCTTGAGCTCCGGAGAGGACGGGCGCCGCGGCGGGCGCGACCTTTCCCGAAGATTTCGGGCAGACGCGGACCGACGCGCCGTTGCCTGAGGAATCCGGGCCGGGAGATCCGGCCAGCCCGCTCGAGGTGACGCGCGCGACGGAGGAAACACCGCCCTCGGCGGCGGCCCGCGGCGCCCACGGTTCGAGCGAGGCCAGGGACAGGACGACGGTAAAAAGGCCGAGGGCCGCCACGCGGATCTGCCCGCGAGTCGGCCCCCGGCGATGGAGGCCCGGAGCCAGGATGGCGCGCATGCGCCCCTCGAACTGCGAGGGTCGCGCGATCGACAGAACGGGGAGCGCGCCGCGCACGCCCGGTGAGAAGGAGCGGACGATTCCCAGAAGATGCGCGGCGTAGACCGACGGCTTCGTGCCGGAGGCGAGCACGAGGTCATCGCAGGCGCGCTCGGCGCTCATCCGCGCTTCGCGGCGCGCGAGCCACACGAGGGGGTGGAACCAGTAGACTGCGGCGGCGAGCTCGACCAGGAGGAGCGTCAGCCAGTCTGCGCGGCGCACGTGCGCCAGCTCGTGGAGCAGGACGACGCGCCGCCGGTCGTCCGGCCACTTTCGCGCGTTCTCATGCAGGAGGAGGACCGGACGGCGAAGACCGGCCGTCATCGCAACCGGGACTTCCGCACTCACGAGGAGCGTCACGGGACGCCGGAGAGAGATCCGGAGGGAGAGCTCCCGCGCGGAGTCCGTCCACGTCCGGTCGGCCAAGGGAGTCGCCGCGCGGGCGATAGAGCGAATGCGCATCCATCCGAGCGCCAGGCGCGCGAGCGAGAAGATCGCTCCCGCCCCCCAGACCAGGAAAACCCACGGCGCCCACGACTCGGGACGCGCCGGCGAGGCGGGCGGCTTCGCGCCTGCCGCGATCGGGCCCCCGCGGAAGGAGGATGCCGCGGTCACGGTCACGACATCCTCGTTCTCGGAGGCTCGCACTTCGCGACGGGAGTCTTCGAATCTGGCGCGCGCCGCCGGCGCCGGGATGGCGTCGGGAGGAATCGAAGCCTCGGAGGCCGCGGCCGGAAGCAGGCTCGGCACGAGCGGAATGGAGATCGAGAGAACGAAGGGCGCCGCGAGCGGAAGGGCGAGCACCCCGGCGAGGCCCAGCACGGCGATCAGGTGCCGGGTCGCCGCCGACAGCGGACGCCACGCCGCGGCCAGAAGGAGGACGAGGGCCAGAAGGATCGTCGCCTTCAGCGACGCGTCGAGCCCGAACCGGAGCGCGGAAAGCGCGAAGTGCACCATGTCAGCGCCCCTCCTCACGGGCGTTTTCGATCAGGCGGGAGATGCGGTCGAGCTCATCTTCCGAGAGCTCGGAGCGGGAGACGTCCAGAAGGGCGGCGACCGCTTTCTCGGGAGAGCCTTCGAAAAACGTGTGAATCACGCTCTGCATCGCGGAGCGCCGCGCGCGGTCGGGAGCGACCGTGGGAAGAAAGACGTAACGCGTTCCATCCACGACGTGCCGGAGATGGCCCTTCGTCTCCAGGATCCGGAGAAGCGCCCGGACCGCCGAGTAGGAGGGAGGATCGGGGAGCCTGTCGAGGATCTCGGTGGCGGTCGCCTGCCCCGACGCGTAGATGAGCTCCATGATCTGCCGTTCGCGTCGACTCAACCTCTCGAGGGCCCGTTTCGCCATGCCGCCTCCCGGGATGCTAAAAAACTAGCACATGCTAATTTTTTAGCTTTGATGCTGTCAAGTACGGGCGGCTGTGCGGAAGGTTCTGGTTGAGCGTCAAGCGTTCAGCGTCGAGCGCGCATTCCGGATTACCGGAGACGTTTAACTCAACTCTCAACTCTCAACTCTGAACTTCCATGATCTCCTTTAAAGTCAGCCCGATGGACCGGGATCCAGCGCGTGACGTATGGACAGATGTGCCAGCGTTCGGGCGGCGGCCGGAGATGGGGGTTTCCGTCATCCGGCCGAGCGCCTACGTCCTGATGGACGCCGGCGGCGGGGGCCTGGCGATCGTCCGCACGTGGGAGGGAACGTTTCTGCCGGGAGGGGGGATCGAGCCGGGCGAAGACGTCAGGGACGCGATTCGCCGCGAGGCTGTAGAAGAGTGCGGCCTCCTCGTGTCACTGGGCGAGTGGGCCGTCCGCGCCGTCCAGTTCGCCTGGTCGAGCTCGATGGGCGCTCACCTCGAAAAACGGAGCACGTTCGTGGATGGAAGAGTCACCGGTCCCGCCGCGACGGCGGCCGAACCGGGACACGAGCTTCTGTTGGTCGACCTATCGACTGCTTCGGGGATGCTGTCGCACCACAGCCACCGCTGGGCCGTTGAGCAATGGAGGTCGAGCGTCAAGCGTTGAGCGTGGAGCGTAAGGTGTCGAGAGTCAGCAGGTCGAACCGTCCCCCGGGACACCAACCCTCAACTCTGAACTCTCAACTCTCAACTCTCTCTCAAGGGCAGCCTCGCCGGGCTCGGGCGATCCTCCTCCGGGACGGGAAGCTCGAAGCGTTCGTTCAACGCGGCCTGGTAGGCAAAATTGCAGGTCGGGTTCGCGCAGGCGAGTCGCAACTCCCGGAGGCTGTCGAGATCGATCGGCGATCCACAGGCGGGGCAGACACCCGAGAACATGAGGCGCAGGCGGATCCTGTCGAATTCATCGCGCGTCATCAGGCCTCCTCGAGGTCGCGGGACGGACGGGCCGGAGCGGCGCCCGGTGAGAGATTTGAGCGAGCGGACTTCCGTCCCGCCGGCGTAGACCGCCCGGCAGGTTCGCACTCGGCACGACGCGGCTCACACAAAGGTGGCGCTGCTCCGGTGAAGATGAATGAGTTGTGAGTCGTCTCAGAGTACGCGAGGTTGGGCAGTTTGTAAACGTCGCCGACAGCGCAGACTCTCCCCGGCGCGCGGGGAGAGGGAGAGGTTCACGCTCACCCGAGCGGTCTCGCATCATTCCCGATTCCCGTCTTCCCGCCTCCCGCCTTCCGCCTCCCGTCTTGTTCAGCTGATCGCCTTCGCGATGGCGAACGCGGCGCCGGCGGCCAGTCCTCCGACGACCGTCGTTTGCCAGGCGCTGCGGAGCGGGCGCTTCACCGTGAAGTGCCCCTTGATCCACCCGAAGAGAAAGAGAGCGAGGATCGTGACGGCGACCGACCCGAGGAGCGCGCCGCGAGTTTCCGGAACGAAAAAATACGGTCCGAGAGGGATGAGTCCGCCCGCGATGTAGGAGCCCGCGATCGTGAGCGCGCTCGTGCGGGCGCGCGCGGGATCCGGCTTTTCCAGACCGAGCTCGAACTTCATCATGAAGTCGACCCATTGCTTGCGGTCCTTCCGCAGCGCGTGGGCCGCTTCGACCGCGGAGCCGTGCGGAACTCCGTAGTCTTCGAAGAGCTCGATGACCTCCCGCGTCTCTTCCTCGGGGATCTCGATCGTTTCCTTTTTTTCACGCGCGAGCTCCGCCGCGTAGTGCTCCGCGTCCGTCCGGGCGGCGAGGTACCCGCCGAGACCCATCGCGATCGACCCGGCGGCGATTTCGGCGAGCCCCGCGGTGATGACGAGCCTCGTCGAGTTCACGGCTCCGGAGAGGCCGGCGGCGAGAGCGAACGGCACGGTGAGCCCGTCCGACATGCCGATCACGATGTCCCGGACCTTCGCGGACGAAGTGAAGTGCTTCTCGACATGAGGGGTTTGGGGCATGGTGTCTCCTGCGCCGACCACTCTATTCCGGGCCGAACCGGGCTTGTTCGTTGACGTACTGCTTTGTACGCGGCCAACTTGTAGCGTGGCGTACATCGCAGGCGTCGGGGTAAACCCGCCAGGCACCTGAGAAAGGGTGTCATGGCAAAACCGAGCGTCGCCCCCAAAGGAAAACCCGGCCCGGGGAATCATCTTCTGGCATCGCTCTCGGCGAAGGATTTCAAGCGCATCGAGCCGCTACTGCAGCCCATCCATTTCGAGATCCGCATGCCTCTCCACGAGCCCGGGAAGACGATCACGGACGTTTATTTTCCGGTCAGCGGCGTGGCCTCTCTCGTGACGACCATGGAAGACGGGACCACAGTCGAGGCCGCGACGGTCGGGAACGAAGGGATGGTCGGCCTGCCGATGTTCCTCGAGACGGGCACCGTTGCGCTCGAAGCCTTCGTGCAGGTCCCGGGACAGGCGCTCCGGATGAAGGCTGCCGCCTTCCGCAACGAGATCAAGAACGGCGGAGCCCTCTTCGACATCATCCAGCACTACACGCAGACGCTTCTGAGGCTCATCGCGCAGTCCGCGGCGTGCAATCGCCTCCACAGCCTCCGGCAACGGTGCGCGCGGTGGCTTCTCATGACGCACGACCGCGTGGACGGCAACGAGTTTCTCCTGACGCAGGAATTTCTCTCGCAGATGCTCGGGGTCCGGCGCGCGACGGTGACGGTAGCCGCCGGCGAGCTGCGGCAGTCGGGCCTCATCCGTTACCGTCAGGGACGGATCGAGGTAACCGACCGCGAGGGCCTGGAAGCGGCCACCTGCGAGTGCTACATGGTGATCCGTCGGGAATTCGATAGGCTCGCGACCCTCGGCGCCAACTAGAGCTACCGCTCGGCCGCTCGCGCGTTTTCTTCGGAGCTCCGCTCGGACGGGCCGTCAGCGAGAATGGGAATCTGGGACGCGCTGACCGGGGCCCGCGAAGCGGACTTGCGCGTTTCGTCGTTGGCTCCAGACGCGCGATGGATTCGCCACGAGCACACGGTGCAGAAACGGTTCGCGGCCTCGCGATTCCGTGCGGGAAGGTCCGCTCCGCATCCGTCGCAGGCGCGGCTCGCTTCCCCTGAGCCGCCCGAATGGGCCCAGTGCAGGCGACTGGACATACCTTCCGCCGCGGAGGAGAGACTCGCGCCCATTCCGAGGTGAGCGTTCATGACGGCGCGCGCGATCGCGAGCGCGCGCGTCTCGCCGCTTCCGGTCGACAGCCGTTCGCGGCTGCCCGGGAGGATGATCCAGAATGTGCAGAACCAGACTCCGTCGATTTCTTCGATCGTGCACGGCATGTCCTGCATCTCGAGCCGCCGCAGGAGACGGTTCGCCGCTTTCTCGCTCGTC
>JBDUBP010000054.1:0-6391 GCA_040004075.1 Acidobacteriota bacterium
TCGACCTCCTGAATGCCATTCAGGCGCTCTCCCAAACTGAGCTACAGCCCCACGAACCGGCAGGAGGGCGCGAAGAATACCATGCGATCCCGTTCCGCTCCACCTTTTGAGTGGCGGGAGGACCGAGCCGGCCTTCCGCGGGACTAAGATTCGAGCCGGGGTCCGAATGAAACTGCGCGAGGCGATCCGCCGGCCGCGCGCGCGTCGAGTCCTTGTCGTCGCGGGCGCGCTCCTCGTCCTCTGGACGATCGCGGGCTTTCTCGTGGCTCCCGCCGTCCTTCGCCCGGTCGTCGAACGAAAGCTCGCCGAATCGCTCCACCGGCCGGTCTCGGTGCGCGGCCTCGCTCTGAACCCGTTCGCGCTGTCGGCCACCCTCGAGGGCCTCCTGGTGAAGGAGCGGGCCGGGTCAGGCGCCTTCTTTTCGCTCGAGCGCGCGTACGTCAACCTCGAAGCAATCTCTCTCCTTCGACGGGCTCCGGTGATCCGCGAGATCACGCTCACGAAGCCGTCCATCCACGTGGTGCGAAACGACGACGGCGCCTACAATTTCCAGGACCTCCTGGACGAGGCCTCCAAGCCGAAGCCCGCGTCGGCGCCGGTTCGCTTTTCCCTGAACAATATCCGCGTCGAAGAGGGAAGCGCGGACTTCGACGACCGGTTGAAGCGGGTGCGTCACACCCTTCGAAACGTGACGCTCGGCATCCCCTTCCTTTCCAACATCCCTTCGCAGGTCGAGATCACCACGCGGCCGGCGTTCGAGGCGAAGATCAACGGCGCGCCGTTTTCCGTTCACGGCAAGACGAAGCCCTTCAGCGCGACGCGCGAGACGACGGTCGATCTCGATCTGACCGATGTGGATCTTCCCTACTACGCGGCGTATCTCCCCGGCACGACGCCGGCGAAGCTCACGGCCGGGCGGCTCGATCTGAAGCTCACCCTCAGCTTTCTGCAGCCGCCGTCGAAGGCGCCGGCTCTGGTGCTTTCGGGAAGGTCGAGCGTCCGCTGGCTCGCCGTCGAGGCCGCCGGCCGGCCGCTGCTGGCCTGGGAGCGCCTCGACGCGGTCGTCAACTCGTTCGACGTGTTCGGCGGAAAGCTGCGTGTCGCGAGCCTGCAGGCCATTGCGCCCGAGGTGTGGATCCGGCGCGAAAAGAGCGGCGATCTCAATCTTCCCTCCGCCTTCGTCGCAGCGCCGGCGCGAGGCGAGAGGACGAAGGCCTCCGCGTCCCACCCGCCCGAAGCCCCGAAACGTCCCATGCGGTTCGAGCTCGCCCTTGCCACGATCGAGCGCGGCGCCATTCACTACGACGACTTCGCCCTCGACGCGTCCTTTCACGCCGCCGTGGCCGACGTCGCCCTCTCGCTCGGCGGCTATTCGAACGCGCCGGGCCGTCGCGCCGTCCTCGAGGTCTCCGCGAAGACCGACGCGGGGGAGACGCTGAAGAACGCCGGAACCGTCTCGGCGGATCCGTTCGCGATGGAAGGAACGCTCGAGATCGCCCGTTTACCCTTGAAGCGCTACCGGCCGTTCTTCGACCGTCTCGTCACGTTCGAGGTGGAGGACGGGGTTCTCGACCTCGGCTCCCGGTACCTCTTTTCGACGGGCGGGGCCGGAAAAAACGCCAGCACGGTCCTCTCGGCGCTCACCGCCACCCTCAGATCGCCGCGCTTTCGAAAACGCGAAGACAGGACGCCGTTCTTCCAGGCCCCCTCGGTGGAGCTGACGAGCTCCGCGCTCGATTTCGGAAGACGCGATGCGGCCCTGGGCGCGCTGTCGAGCGCCGGAGGGACACTCGCGGTCGTCCGGAACAAGGATGGCAACGCCGACCTGACGAACCTGCTCGCCCCGCCGCGGCCGGGCGCGCCGGAACCGCCGTCTCCGCCGTGGACCGTCGCGCTTCACCGCCTCTCGCTCGGCGGATACACGATTCGGATCGACGACCGCGCGGCGGGGCGGCCCGCGCGGTATGCGCTCACGAAGACGGACCTCACCCTCGAGGACTTCTCGACGGCGGCGGGGAAAAAGGCAAACCTGTCCGTGCGGTTCGGCATCAATGGCCGGGGCACGGCGTCGGCGTCCGGACCCGTCGGAATCCACCCGACGTACGCCGATCTCAAGGCTGACGTGAAACGCCTCGACCTCGTACCGCTCGAGGCATACGTGCTCTCGAACCTCCGCGTGTCGCTGGCTCGCGGAAGTCTGACCGCGAACGGCAGGCTCGAGCTCCTGGAGGACCGGGGCGGCAAAGCGGGCATCGTCTTTGCCGGAAAGGCGCTCGTTGCCGATCTTCTGGCTGTGGACCCCGAGACGAAGCTCGACGTTTTCCAGTGGGAGGCGTTTTCCCTGGAGGGCGCGAAGGCGGGTTACAACCCGACGTTTCTGCACGTGGCGAAGCTTTCCCTCACGGGGGCGGCTTGCGACATCGTGATCGATCCCGACGGGACGGTGAACCTGAGCAGGATCGCCGGCAAGTCCCCGCCCGCCGCGGAAGACGACGACGAGGCCGCAGGGCCCTTCTCGGAGACGGCGGTTCCTGTGGCGGCGGCGCCGCCGGCCACTCCGTCCGCCGCGCCGGCGCCCGCGGCTGCGCCCACGGGTCCACCGCCGGAGGACAAGGTGCCCATTCGCATCGACACGCTGATCGTCGAGAAGGCCCGCATCGGCCTCGTCGATCACTTCATCCGGCCGAGTTACGCCGCGACGCTGACGGACCTCGCCGGGCGGGTCACCGGGCTCTCGACGGACGCGGGGACGGTGGCGCAGCTCGACCTGCGCGGCAAGCTCGCGAACCGCTCGCCGCTCGAGATCTCGGGCCGCGTCAATCCGCTCGCGGCTTCGGCCTTCGCCGACGTCAAGGGGACGTTCCGCGACATCGACCTTCCCGTGCTCACGCCGTACTCCGGGAAGTACGCCGGGTACACGATCGCCCGCGGAACGCTGACCGTGGAGCTTCAGTACAAGCTTCAGAACCGCAAGCTGTCGGCCGAGAACCGCCTCCTCGTCGACCAGTTCGAGCTGGGAGACAAGGTCGAGAGCAAGGACGCGACGAAGCTCCCGGTCCGCCTGGCAGTCTCGCTCCTGAAGGACAAGGACGGCTTGATCGACCTCGATCTGCCGGTCGAAGGCTCGCTCGACGATCCGAAGTTCCGGCTGGGCAAGGTGATCTGGCACGTCCTCGGAAACCTCATCGGGAAGGCGGCGACCGCGCCGTTCGCGCTCCTCGGCAAGCTCCTCGGCGGCAAGAGCGAGGAGCTTTCGTCGATCGATTTCGCCGACGGCCGCGCCGCGCTGGACGACGCCGCGAAACAGAAGCTCGACGCGCTCGCGAAAGCGTTGAACGGCCGTCCCGCGTTGAAGCTCGAGGCGGCCGGCCGTTTCTCGAGCGAGCAGGATTCGGACGGGCTTCTGCGATTGCTTCTGGAGCGCAAGGTCAGGGCGCAGAAACTGCTGGATCTCGCGCGGAAGGGCGACTCCCCCGCCAGAGTGGATGCCGTCGTCGTCGACGAGAAGGAATACCCGACGTATCTCGAGAAGGCCTACCGGAAAGAGAAGTTTCAGAAGCCGCGCAACGTGCTCGGCATCGCGAAGGATATCCCTGCGCCCGAGATGGAGAGCCTCATGCGCGAGAACCTGAAGGTGACGGCGGACGACCTCCGCCAGCTCGCCCTCGCGCGCGCGAATGCCGTGAAGGAGGATCTCACGGTACGAGGCGGAGTCGATCCGTCCCGCATTTTCATCGTCGAGCCTGGAGAGAAGTCCGCGGAGCCTCTCGCAAAGGCGAGGGCGAGCCGCGTCGATTTCGCTCTGAAGTAACGGCGGCGGATGGAAGTCCCCGGGACGGGAGACGCGACGTGATCGCCGTCTCAGCCCGTCCCGGGGAGAAAAGACGTCCTACTTCACCGTGAAGGTCTTCGACGGTCCCGGCTTCCCGTCCACCGTCACGTCGATCTTGTAGGTCCCCTTCGGCCAGCCCTTCGGCTTCTGGATCGAGAACTCCGTCACCGCGGGGCCGGTCACCGCGATCGTCTTCGAGTCTTCCTTGACGGTCTGCCCGTCGCCGAAGGTCCACTTCACCGCGATGATGGACGACGGCGCGGAACCGTCCGTCGAGACAGAGGCGAAGATCGTGTCTTTGGGCGCGAAGGTATCGGTCGCTGCCTGGACCTTCTTGTCCGCTCCAACCGATTTGCCGAGTGAAACGTCCGTCACCGTGACGGCGGCCACCGGAATCGCCGTCGGAGCCGCCGCCGGCTCGGCCGCCGCGGGGGTCGCGGCGGGCGCCTCAGGCTTCTTGCAGGCGGTCAGCGCGAATACCGATGTCAGGACCGCCGCGGCGAGGGCGGCGGCGCGAGTACGTGTCGTCATCTGTTCTCCTTCCGCCTGTAAGCGGCGCTTTCGCTCATTCGGGAATCCGGAGCTTCCAGCCGGGCTGGATCATGTCCGGGTTCTTGACGATGTCTTTGTTCGCTTCGAAGATCCGCCTCCAGGAGTTCGCGTCGCCGTAGAATCTCTTGGAGATCTTCGAGAGGCTGTCTCCGCCCTGGACGACATACATCCGAGACGTGTCGGAGCCTTTGTCCGCCGAGGCGCTCGAAGGCGAAGCGGCGGTCGACGAGCTCCCCGAAACGACGTCCGAGAAATCCGGCTTGTTGGGGTCATCTGCCATGCCATCCTCCTTTTCTAATCGCTCGAGAGTCGGGAGACTTCTTTCTCACGCCGGCCCGGCCGGCCGAGCCACGACCTTGCGGTAAATCCACGTGACGACGACGGCCCCGATGACCGCCACGATGATCGTGTAGATCAGGCCGCCCTCCGCCCTGAAGCCGAGGAGGCTCATCAGGAAGCCGCCCGCCAGCGCCCCGACGAGGCCGAGGATGATGTCCATCAAAACTCCGCCCCCGCCCCCCATGATCCTGCCCGTGAGCCATCCCGCGATGAGACCGACGACGAGCCACCAGAGGATTCCCATGGCTCATCTCCTCGCCGCGGAAATCCTGGACATGAGAAACGCCAGAGCTCCGGCCCCGATCGCCTTGACGAGCGTCGGGTGCTGCGCGTAGAAGCCCGCGGCCTGGTCCATGATCGACGGATTTTTTTGGGCCGCCTTCTGCGCGATCGTCTGGACGGCCTCCGGGCTCACCTGTTGAGCCTGCTGCGGCGTCACTCCGCCGCCCGCGAGCGCCCCCGCGACGCCTCCGAGCCCGAGCGACCCCAGGATCTGCGCCGCGGCGCCGGGGCCGAGAGCTCCGAGAAGCTGATTGAGCAGGCCCGCCTTCTGATCCGGGTTCGACTGGCCGTAGAGGCCTGACACCATCTGGTCGAACGGCGGCGTCTGATCGGACCGGAAAGCATGGCCGAGGGCGTCCGCGAGGGTTCCCTGAGGAACGGCGGTCGCCACCTGGTCGTAGGTCGAATCCACTTCCGAGGCGGGTACATTGCCGCTTGCGAACTTGCCGACGAGATCTCCGAGGTTATCCAGGAGAGCCATGTCGTCCTCCTTCATTTCGGTCACGGGGGTGTGAGGCGGGCAGGCCCGTCGTCACCGTCGAATCAGAACGAGGAAACCTTTATCACGTCCCGACCCGGGGGGCAGCGCGAGATGCGTCTTCGCCGGGGGAGACTCTCCGCCCTACCCCGCGGCCGCCGGCGCGAACCGCCTCTGCAGGAGGTCGGAGAGCTGGAGCCGCTCCTGCGCGGTGCAGTTGGGACAGACGTTGAACTGATAAGCGTCGTAAATGTGGTCGTTTCCGCAGAGAACGGCCCGAGCCATCGAGATCGCGACCGTCGACTGGCCCGACAGAAACTCACCGGGCACTCGCTTCGTAAAAAACGGAGTCAGTTCTGGCAATCTCATGGAGGTCCCCTCCCAGGACTGTGCACCGATCTGCCAAAATCGGGCCAACCCGGTCCCCGTACGCGGAAAGTCCGGGCGTCTTTGCCTCGTCTTCTGTAACCCTCGGAAAACGAGGAGGTTGCACAGCGCCCGTCGCCCTCCCCCGACTCCGGGCGCCAGCGGGTTCCCCCCACTCGGCCGAAACCCTGCCCGCCTTCCCGGAAGGAGGCTCACACCCGGTCGAGAGAGACCGGCGTGGTCGGCGGCGGGCTGCCGCTCTACAGGGGCCAGACCCGGATCGGCGGTCTCGGAGTCAGCGGCGACACGGCGTGCGCGGACCATGAGATCGCGAAGACCGTCCGGGACCGCGGCGGTATGAATCCGCCCTCCGGTCGGCGGCCGACGACATCGCGTACAGCGGCGTCGACTTCGCGTCCTCTTCACCCACCCCCTCTGCGTCAACACGTTGCGCGACGGAAAGAAGATCGGTACGAGCACCAGCGGGCGCGTATCTACATGCTGGTCGGGGAGCCGGAGAAGGCGCTCGATGGATTGAGCCG
>JBDUBP010000096.1:0-21459 GCA_040004075.1 Acidobacteriota bacterium
TCGGGTCCTGCGCGGTCTGCGCCAGCCCCCGGACGCCGGGGCCCACGTTGGAGTGCGGGTCCGCGACGCCGCTCGCGACCTCCGCGCGGTCCGAGTTAGTCGAACCCATGTTTTCGCGCCCGTTTTTCGCGCCGAGCCGGGAGGGCGGGCCGAAGACGATGATCACCTTCCCGCGCAGGGTCTCCGATCCCCGCTTCTTCCCGGAGGAGAAGTGCTTGTCGGCTACCCCGATCCGTTCGCGGAGCATCGGCTCGAAGTCCGCCCCCCGGTCCGCCATGTAGCGCGCGACGAACTCGAGGCCTGCTCGTCCGTTCCGACATTTTTCCACGCGGCGCGCTCTTCCGACGTCAGGAAGTACGCCTCCGGCGACGCCGCCCAGGTCTTCCGGTTCGGGCCCTCTTCGGCGGCCGCGAGCAGCGAGGCGAACGACGCGAGGACCAGCGCTCCGAGGAGCCTTTTCATGGGACCTCCTGTGAATCGTGGGCGGGATCACGATCTCACGGCGGGGAAGCCGGGGTCCACACCCGCCGAAGCGGCCTCCGCCACGGGATCGCTCTCCGCCTCTCTCGATGGCGGGCGCGGCGAGTTAAGCGTTACCTCAAGACCCGTCGGAAGGCGATCCCCCCGTATAAGTTTCGAATATTCGGGGCGCTCCGCCCGCGGGGATCTTCTTTTTAATGATCGAGGAGGGGTGATGAAAAAATACGGCTTTCTCCTGTTTGCGATCTGCTGGGCCTTTGCATCGGCGATGACCGCACAGAGTGTTCCCAGCGAGGCCACGGCGGTCACCGGCACCTTCACGGCGGTGCTGCTGGGCGCCAACGAGCCGAACGGAGGCGATCCGACGGCCGTCGGGTTTGCATCGGTGACTCTCGACGAGTCCGCCCGGACGGTCACCTTCACTCTGGCGGAGACAGGACTCTCGAGTCCGCCAACCGCCGCACACATTCACCGGGGGCCCTCGGGCGTCAATGGCCAGATCGTCGTACCTTTCAACTTCCCTTTCACGAACGGCGTTGCTTCCGGAGTCGTCACCGGAGTCGATGACTCCCTCATCCGAGAGATCGCCGGGAACCCCGCCAACTTCTACGCGAACATCCACAACTCGCCGTTTCCGGGAGGAGCGATCCGCGGACAGCTCATGCCCGCGCCGGGAACCACGACCGGGACCTGCCTCGCCGACTCGACGACCTTGTGTCTGAACCAGGGCCGCTTCAAGGTGCAGGTGGCCTTTCAGACGGCGACGGCCGCCGGAATCGGAAAGGCCATTCCGTTGACCGGCGACACGGGCTCCTTCTGGTTCTTCAGCCAGAACAACCTCGAGCTCATGATCAAGGTCGTCGATGGGCGTGCGGTGAACGGAAAGTTCTGGTTCTTCTCCGGCGGGCTGTCCGACGTGGGGTACGCGATCACGGTGACGGATCTCACCACCGGGACGGTCCGGACCTACGCGGCGCCGCGCGGCACTCAGTCGGCGTTGAACGACACATCGGCGTTCTGAGGCGCGCGTCTCGTGAGGGAAGAAAGCCGCCGGGCGACCCGGCGGCTTTCCTGTTCTGCAGGACGAGATTGGCGCCGCGGACCGGGTCAGAAGACGAACATCCCGAACGCCGCGGCGAACATCACGGCGGTCGTGACCCCGACGACCACCCGGGAGAGCATCGAGCTCGGCTGGCCGCACATCACCTTCCCGTCGAACGCGACGATCAGAATCGCGATGAGAAGAAAGGGCGCGAGCAGGCCGTTCAGGATCGCGCTCCAGTAAAGCGCCCGGATCGGGTTGACGTCGGCAAAATCGAGGAAGATCCCGGCCGCGGTCGAGAGAATCACGACGCTGTAGAAGTAGCGCGCGTTGCGCAGCTTCTGGTTCAGGCCGAACTCCCAGTCGAACGTCTCCGCAAAAGCGTACGCCGCCGACCCGGACAGCGTCGGGATCGCGAGGAGTCCGACGCCGATCAGGCCCGCCGCGTACAGGGCCGCGGCGAATCTGCCCGCGAAAGGCGCCAGCGCCTCGGCCGCCTGGCGGGAGGTCTGGATGTGCGTGATCCCGTGGCGATGCAGCGTCAGCGCCGTCGTGAGGATGATGAAGAACATCACCAGGTTCGAGAAGAACGTGCCGACGCCCACGTCGAGCCGGCGGTCCGCGATTTCCTTGTTCGTGGCGCCGAGACGGTCGACCAGCATGCGGCGCCCCATCGCGTTCTCTTCTTCGACTTCCTGCGCCGCCTGCCAGAAGAAGAGGTACGGGCTGATGGTCGTGCCGAGAATGGCGACGAGGCCCGCCCACGCCTCGCGGCTCGCCGGGATGGCCGGGAGGAAGGCCTCGCGGGCGACCTCGGACCAGTTCACTCTCACCTTGAGCGCTGTCACGATGTAGGCGAACAGGATCAGCGCAAGCCACTTCAGGATCCTGGCAATCTGGAAATAGCGAAGGCGGATGGTCGCCCATGCGATGCCGGCGCCGAACCCGACGACGAAGAAGTGGGAGTTCACGCCCGTCAGCATTTCCGCCGCGTCCGCCATCCCGGAGAGATCCGCGGCGATGTTGATGGTGTTCGCGAGCAGCAGGGCGACAGAGAAAATGATCAGGATCCATCGGGGAAATTCCTGCTTCATCGCGCCCGCGAGTCCCCGGCCCGTGACCATCCCGATCCGCGCGCACATCATCTGGACGGCGCCCATCAGAGGCCACGTCAGCGATGCGGTCCACAGAAGTGAGGTTCCGAGCTGGGCCCCGGTGATCGAATAGGTCGCGACGCCGGAGGGATCGTCGTCTGCCGCCCCGGTGACGAGACCCGGGCCGAGCGCCGAAAAGAAGCGGCGGGCGAGGCTCTGTCTCTTCGGCCGGCGCTCGCTCACGAAGTCGCTTGTACAACCGCGGGTCTTCCGTGAATGGTACGCTTTCGTATCATATGGATTCCTCCCGGGGGGATTCGCCGCCTGTCACGCCCGACGAGGCCCGCGATCTGGGGCGAGCGGAGCGTGACGATCGTCTGCGAGAGAAACGGTTGAGGGTCGATCGGAACGCCGACCCTCCGCCTGCGTCGGAAGGGGGGCTCGCCCGCGAGCGCCGCAAGTCTTCGACCGAGGCGATCAAGGCCGAGCGTCTCTCCTCCGACGCGGCCCTCAATGACGAACGGCGGGAATCGGACCGGCGATCCCTGAGCGACGGCATCGTTCAGAAAACGGAGGTCGGGCGTATCCAGGGACTGCTCGACACCGAGTCTCTAGCGCTCTCCGACGCCATCGGCGCGTTGAATCTCCGGGACGAATTTCTCGCCATCGTCAGCCACGATCTGCGAAACCCCCTCAACGCGATCGCGCTGAACGCCCGGCTGGTTGCCCGCCACGCCACCGGGGGAGGCCCGCTCGCCCGCATCGCGATGGCGCTCGGGGAGTCCGTCGTCCAGATGGACCGGATCATCTCGGACCTGCTCGACGTGGCGAGCATCGAGGCCGGGAAACTTTCGGTCGTACCTCGCCCGGGGGACGCGCGGCTGCCCGTTCGCGAGGCGGTCGACATGTTCCGCGAAGCGACGTCGGAGCGGTCCGTGTCTCTCGAAGCGGCGCTTCCCGAGGTCCCGCTGCCGGCGAGCTTCGACGGAGCCCGCGTCGTTCAGGTGCTCCAGAATCTCCTCGGCAACGCGATCCAGTTCACTCCCGAGATGGGAAACATTTCCGTCGCGGCTCAAAGCTCCGGAAAATTCGTCGCGATCGGCGTCCGCGACAGCGGGCCGGGAATCGCGTCAGACCAGATCGGCGCGATCTTCGAGCGATTTCGTCAGGTAGAGAAGCGGGGGAGGAAGGGGCTCGGGCTGGGTCTCTATATTTCACGGTCCATCGTCGAGGCGCACGGCGGACGCATCTGGGCGGAGAGCTCGCCCGGTTACGGCAGCACCTTCACATTCACGCTTCCGGCAGCGTAGCCTCAGCGCCGCAGAATCGCCGGACCGCATCGAGCAGGGTCTCGCAGTCGATCGGCTTGCGGAGAAACCCGTCGGGTCGCAGCGACTGTTCGAAATCGCCGGGCCGGTCCGCCGACAGAATGAGCACCGGGATGCCGCGCAAATCGCCGTCCGCCAGCTGCGCGACCCGGAACTCCCATCCGCCCATGACCGGCATCGAGAGGTCCAGAAGCACGAGATCGGGCCCCCCGTTCTGCCGCAGCAGATCGAGCGCTTCCCGGCCGTTGCAGGCGGCCGTCCATCCGAATCCCTCGAGCTCCAGAAGGGCACACACGGCATCCCGCTGGGCCGGATCGTCCTCGACCACGAGAATCTGCTTTCTACAGGGAGCGGAACTCCGGCGATTCAACAACCTGCCTCTTTTCTCTGGAGCAACCCTTTTGTCTGCAAGACGGCAGCCAAGAGAGGCCGGCCGCCGACCCGGGAGCCCCGGGATGCCGGGACGGAGGCGATCCGTTGAGTCGAAAGACCGCCCGGCTTACGATCCCTGCGGGCGAGAGTGGCGGAACTGGCAGACGCGCGGGACTTAGGATCCCGTGGGGCGACCCATGAGGGTTCAAATCCCTCCTCTCGCACCAGCATTGCGTCGAGCGAACGTTAGTTTTCGTGCGCTGGTGGCCGGAGACTTCGCTCATCCACCGCGGCGGAAGAGCGGAAGGCGTCGGACCTCTGACCGGGGGGGCGCCCGACCAGCCTGCCGCGGTTCTTATCGCGGGGACGTGGCGAGGACGGGGACGTCGGGGAGAAAAACGATCCGGTCCTCGAAGGCCACGAATCGGACGCGGTGCTCGTTCACGCAGACCGTCTCGATCTCCACGCCGGACTTCTCGATTCCGTCCGACTCCACCTTCAGGACCTCCGAAAGATTGCAGACAGGGCACTGGAAGGCGATCCGAAGTGGCGTGGACATTTTGGGGGTCTCCCGAGATGGATTCTCTCGCCGGGCGAACGCGGCGTCGGTACGGCAGCGTGCGGAAGGGGGGACTTCCGAGGAGAAAGGCGGGCCCTCCCGGGAGCGGACTCTAGAGAATGGAGCGCGGCGGCAGACGGGGCCTCTTAGCGGGTTTTTCGATGCTGGAGGCCGCGGTCGAGACGCGCAACCGGACCGCGTGCCCCATCTCCGCGTCGAAAGAGTTCATGTACGCCCCCGGGGTCGGGTCGGCGTCGAAGCGAACGCGACCCTTGCAGTGCGGCCAGGGGCAGGGGTGTTTCGATCCATCGTCTCTGGCTGCAGCAAGGGCCTTGCCTGCCCAGGGCATTTTGCCGGCCCGGACCCGGGCAGCGGCCTTCCCGGTGGCCGCTCTCCGCAGCGGCGCAGGGCCGGCCTACTTCGTGGAGGCGGCCGAAGGCCGGCTGACGCCGCTCGAGAGGATGAACATCCGCCCGGAGTGGAAGCCGTGGATGCCGCTCCAGGCGGACGTGATCAGAAAATCGATCTTTCCGTCGCCGTCGACGTCTCCCATCCCTACCGCGTCGAACCCGAAGGTGTCTCCCGGGATCCGGCACGTGAAGGTCTTGATCCGCCGCCCGTCCTTCCCTGAGAAGAGGGAGGCGCGGCCTCCCGATAGGGCGGCCCCGGCGTACTGCCAGGCCCCGACGATCAGGTCGGCGCGGCCGTCCCCGTCGACGTCGCCCGCGGTCGCCGGACCGATTCCGAACCCTTCGCCGGCCGTTTCGCCGGTCAGAGTCAGAAGGCGCGAGCCGTCGCGGCCCGAGTGCACGTAGACGCGCCCCGTCGAGGGTCCCTTCGCGGCGTTCGAAAAGTCGGAGGCGTACACATCGGGGACGCCGTCGCCGTCGAGGTCGCCGACCACCGAAACGAACATCGCGCCGAGGGCGGCTCCCGTCTCATCCGAATCGATCACGAACTTCGGCTTCGACGCGAGTCCCTCGTAGACGTACGTCCGGCCGGTGCGCTTCGGGCCGGCGCCCGAGGCTCCGACGACGAGGAGCCGTCTCTTCCCCTCGATTGATCCGCCGACGGTGCTGCCGAATCCGTCTCCCGATCTCTCGCCCTTCAACGCGAGGAGCACGTGGCCGTCCTTGCCGGAATAGACGTACGCGCGGCCGAGGGCGTTCTCGTCGCCGGGCTTTCCGGGAGATCCGACGAGCACGTCCGCGTATCCGTCGCCATCGACGTCGCCCGCGGTCGAGACGTGGCGCCCGAAGTCCACGTCGGCGGTCTCGGCGGTGAACGTCCGAAGCAGCCGTCCGTCCCTGCCGGAGTAGAGATAGGCCCTCCCGCCGCCCGGCGCTCCCGCAATGACGTCGGCCACGCCGTCGCGGTTGGTGTCTCCGGCACATTCGACGCCGGTGCCGAGCTCATCTCCCGGGCGCCCGTCGGCCGTCCACAGAAGTTTCCCCGTCTTCGTCGAGTACACGTAAACGCGTCCGGCGGACGCTCCTCCGACGTTCTTCGTCGGCGCCGAGGTGACGACGTCATTCACGCGATCGCCATCCACGTCGCCCATGTTGCGGGCGATCCATCCGAACTGGTCGTTCGTCGCCTCCCCGTCCCATTCGCGAATGATCCGGACCGGCTCGACGAACGGAGGCTCGAACTCCCCCGGGCCGGGGACGAGCGAGCGAAAGCGCGGATCCTGACGCAGCCCGGCCAGGTCCTCGTCGACCTCGACGTACGTCATGTCGAGCTTGCGGGTCGCCCGCGCCTTCAAAAGCCAGTCGAACGCGGCGTCCGTGTTCTGCCGGCAGGCCGCGACGGCGCCCAGGTTGTACATCGCGCGGGGCGATCCCGGCTCGATCTCGAGAGACTTGCGAAACGCCTCCTCGGCGCGATCGAGATTTTTGAGCCGGAGGGAGGCGGCCCCCAGCGCGCGCCACGCCCTCTCGTTGCGGCGCTCGCGCGAGACGACCTCTTCGAGGATCTTCGCGGCGCCGGCTGCGTCTCCGGCCTGCAGCCTCGCCATCGCCTCGGGGACGCCGGGAGTCGCCGGAGTCGGAGGAGCCGAGTCGCCCGCGCTCGCTCCGGCGCCTCTCGTCCTCGAAGCCAGGATGCCGGCCGCCAGGGCGACCACCGAAACCATTCCGATCCGGCTGCGCATACTCATCCGGTGACTCCGTGGCCCTGACGCTATGGAACGAAGCGGACGGCGGCTATCAGGATCTTGCGCGGGGGCTCACCGCGGAGTTCGCCTCGCGGCTTCGAGGCTCTGCCGCGCCTCGACGAAGTCCGGGTTCGCGCGCAGCGCGGCCTCGAAGTGCGGGATCGCGGCCGCGGTCTTTCCCGCGGCGGCGAGCAGTTCCCCGAGGTTTTCGTGGGCCTCGGCGTATCCGGGCCGCGCCGCGATCGCGCGCTCGGACTGCGCCTGCGCTTCCGGCGCTCGCCCCTGCGCGTCGAGGGCCGTTCCCAGCACATAGAGCGCCTCCGGCATGCCGGGACGCACGGAGAGCGCGCGTCGCGCGTGGGACGCCGCGTCCGCCGGACGGTTGTCGCGCAAGAAGGAGACGGCCGTCTGGATTTCGCCCTCCGCGAACTCGGGATGGAGCCGGACCGCCTCCTGAAATCGGTCGCGCGCCTCCGAGGGGCGTCCTTCGTTCAGGGCCAGGGTCCCGAGCGCGTAGAGCGCGTCCTTCGACCCGGGCGCAATGCGCAGCGCCTCCGCGAAATGCCGCCGCGCCTCTTCGGTGCGCCCGCGGCGCGCGAGCTCGATCCCGAGGTCGATCTGCATCGTCTCGTTGGGCGCCGTCACCGCGACCGCGTGCTCGTAGAGAGTAGCGAGTCGCGCCACGTCGTCACCTGCCGCCACGTCAGGAGAGAAAGGACGAGCAGGACGGTGGCGGTCGCGGCGGCGAGGACCCGGACCGGCACCCTCTCCCGGGCCCGTTCCGAGGCCTCCCACACGACGGCCGCGAGGATTCCGAGAGAGGGGAGGTAGGTGTACCGGTCCGCGATCGACTGCCAGCCGACCTGCACGAGGCCGAGCACCGGAAGAAGCGCGATCAGGTACCAGAGCCACCCGGCGAGAAGCCACGGGTGTTGCCGGCGGAGGAGAAGGACGCCCGCGGAGATCGCCGCGAGGAAAAGAACCGCCGCCGCGCTCTTCCAGCCGAGGCCCTCCGCGGGGTGCGGATAGAGAACGGCGAGGTCCGACGGCCAGAACGTCTTTCCGAGGTACCGCACGCAGCCGACCGCCGCGTTTTCGAGCCGCAGCAGAAAGGGGACGGACAGGGCGGACGTGGCGCCGCCTGCCCGCTGCGCCTGGAGTGTCGCGATCGACGCGGCGGCGGCGAGGAGAAGGAAGGGCGTTTTTTCCAGAAGCAGCGCGGGCCAGGGAACACGGGATTCGGAATCGCCGCGGGACGCGCGGCGGAGGGGCCAGAAATCCAGAACGAGGAGAAGGATCGGCATCGTGACGAGCGTGCCCTTGGAGAGGAGGCTCGCGGCGAAGAGTCCGAGGCTCGCCGCGTACGAGGCCTTCTTTCTTCGAAGGACCCAGGATCCCCAGGCCCCGATCGCCGCGAGCCCGAAAAAGACGCTCAACACGTCCTTGCGCTCCGCGATCCACGCCACCGATTCGACCCGAAGCGGGTGGAGCCCGAAGAGCAGGGCGACGGCGGCGCTCCGGCCCGCGGACCGGGTCGCGCGCCACAGGAGAAGGAAGACGAGCAGCACACTGCCGACGTGAAAGAGCAGGCTCGTCGCATGGTGGCCGGCGGGGCGCAATCCCCAGAGAGCCACGTCCGTCATGTGGGAGATCCACGTGAGGGGATGCCAGTTCGCGGCCTCCGTCGCCGTGAGGGCCCAGGCGAGGTTGCCCCCGGTGAGGCCCGCGCGCACGTGGGGCTTCTTCAGGACATAGATCTCGTCGTCGAAGCTGACGAACCCGTTGCGCAGGACGCCGGAGTGCACGGCGAAAGAAGGGACGGCTAGCAACGCGCAGGCCAGAAGAGTCGAAAGCCCTCGCCTGCCCGGGCGTTCGACGCATTCCGGACGGCGTTTGGGCGCCCGGCGCCCCGCGGGCTCCCTTTTCCCCCGCCTTCGCTGCGCCGGCATGAGCCCCGAGTCTATGGGAGACGGGGAAGGGATTTGGGAGCCGGAAATCGGGAATCGGGAATCGGGAATCGAAGGGGGAAAGCTGAGCGGTCCGAACTGAGAACTGAAAACTGACGACGGAAAACCCTTAGAGTGTTTCCCGTGCGATCACTCAAGAGCGCCCTCGCCTCCACGGTTCTTCTGGGCGTCTCTATGACCTCGGCCGCCGCGGGCCGCGCGCCCCTCGACGAGCGGATCTTCGCGGGAAAGCCGCGCGGAGAGGAGGTCTCATTCCTGGTCGTGCTGCGAGACGAGGCGGATCTCTCGGCGGCCGCCGCCATCTCCGACCGGGCCGCGCGAATCCGTTTCGTGTATGACGCGCTCTCCGCGCAGGCGGAGGTCTCCCAGGCGGCGGTGCGCGCGCGGCTGACCGCCCGCGGCGTTGCCTTCCAGCCGTTCTTTCTCGTGAACATGATCGAGGTGCGCGCCTCCGGCGAGGTCGCCGAGGAGCTGGCTCTTCTTCCCGAGGTCTCGACCATCGCCGCCAACCGCGAGGCGTCGCTCTCCGCCCCCCCGGAGGATCGAGGCGGCCGCGAGGCGCCGTTCGAAGCCCGGGCGGCAGCGGCAGTCGAGCCGAACCTGACGAGGATCCGCGCGCCGGAGGTCTGGGCGAGAGGATTCACGGGGCAGGGCATCGTCGTCGCGATCGCCGACACGGGATTCGCGTGGGAGCATCCCGCCTTGAAGCCGCACTACCGGGGCTTCAACGGCGCGACCGCCGTCCACGACTACAACTGGCACGACGCCGTCCACGACGCCTCGGGCGGAAACCCCTGCGGGTCGAGCACCGCGGCTCCGTGCGACGACGACGGACACGGGACGTCGACCTCCGGGCTGTCCATCGGCGGCGAAGGGGACAACCAGATCGGGGTCGCTCCCGGCTCGCGGTTCATCGGGTGCCGCAACATGGATCGCGGGGTCGGTACGCCGGCCCGCTACACGGAGTGCTTCCAGTGGTTCCTGGCGCCGACGGACGCCAACGGCGGCAACCCGCGGCCGGATCTCGCGCCGCACGTGATCAACAATTCCTGGGGATGTCCCGTCAGCGAGGGATGCACGGACCCGAGCGTGCTTCTCGGGGTGGTCGACCACGTCACGGCGGCCGGAATCTTCCTCGCCGTTTCCGCCGGCAACTCCGGGCCGGCCTGCGCCACGACCAGCGACGTCCCCGTGTTCTACGCCTCTTCCTTCACCGTCGGCGCGACGACCCTCGCGGACGAGATCGCCAATTTCTCGAGCCGCGGCCCCGCGGCGGCGGACGGCTCCGGGCGGCTGAAACCCGACATCAGCGCTCCGGGAGTGGGCGTGCGGACCGCCGCCTCGCCGTCCGGTTACCGGCCGTTCTCCGGGACCTCCGCCTCCGCGCCCCACGTGACGGGGGCGGTCGCACTGCTGTGGTCGGCCTCGCCCGCCCTCATCGGGCAGGTCGCCGCGACGGCGGCGCTGCTCGAGAGAAGCGCGATGCCGCTCACGTCGGCGCAGGACTGCGCCGGCTTCCCCGGTTCCGCTGTCCCGAACGCCGTGTTCGGATTCGGCCGCCTCGACGTGGCCGCCGCGCTCCTCCTCGCTCCGGCGTCCGAGCCGCGCCCGGTTTTCGAGCGCCGCAAGCCCCGGCCTCCCGCGACGCGCGCCGTTCCCCCGCGCACTCTCTGAGAACGCGCGGGAAGAGCGCGCGGGCGGAGCAGAACGGCTCCTAGTAGACTCCGCCCCTATGGTCGTTTTGAACGCGCAGGAGGAGTCGCCGACTCGCACGAGCCTCGAGATCGAGGTGCCCGGCGAAGAGGTCGAGAAGGCATGGAAGGAAGTCACGCGCGCGTACGCGAAGCGCGCCGCGCTGCCCGGTTTTCGAAAGGGACACGCGCCCGAAAGCGTCGTCCAGAAACGCTTCGCCGACGAGATCCGGAGCGACGTGCTGGAGCACCTGCTGCCTGGGGCGCTGTCCGCCGCCGTCGAAGAAAAGAAGCTTTCCGTGCTGGGGCGGCCGCACATCGACGCGCTGAACTGGGATCCGCCGGGCCCCATTCGATTCACCGCGAAGCTCGACTTGAAGCCTCCCATCGAGCCCGGCGAGTATCGCGGTCTGCCGGTGCAGGACGTCGGCGTCGAGCCGACCGACGATGAGGTCGAGCGCGTTCTCCAGCGGTTCCGGGATCAGCATGCCGAGTTCCATCCGGTCGAGGGGCGCCCGGCCGCCGCGGGCGACTACGCGGTCGCCGACGTCGCGGGCACGTTCATCGAGATCCTCGCGCCCGGACAGAATCCGCGGACGTTCCGCGACGAGAAGGTCACGCTGGAAGTGGGTCACCCCGATTCGATGGCGGAGATCAACGACGCGCTTCGCGGAGCCGAGACCGGCGAGACGCGACGCTTCCGCAAGACCTTTCCGGACGATTTCCCCAACCAGGAGTTCAAGGGCAAGACGGTCGACTACGAGCTCACGCTGGCCGCTTTGAAGGAAAAGAAGGTTCCCGAGCTCGATGACGACCTCGCGAAGCAAGTCGCGGAAGGGGAGACGGCGGAGAGTCTCCGGCAGAAGGTCCATGAGGGACTTCGCCACGAGAAGGAGGCCGAGCGCCGGCGCGCCTTCCGCCGGTCGATCCTGGACCAGCTCCTCGCGCAGACCCCGGTGCCGGCGCCAGAAGTGCTCGTCGAGTCCGAGATCGCCGGCGCGCTTCGCGACTACGCGCGGTACCTGGCGAACAACGGAGTCGACCCGAAGGAAGCGGACTGGGACAAGCTACGCGAAGACTCCCGGGAGGGCGCGGTCCGCCGCGTCCAGGAATACCTGCTTGTTGACGAGATTGCCCGCCGGGAGGGAATCGAGGTCAACGACACCGAGCTCGAAGCGGAGTTCAAGCGGGCGGCCGCCCGGCGGGGAGCCGACCCGGCGCAGCTGCGCGAACAGATGAGCAAGGGCGATGGCCTTGAGGCTCTCCGGGACGAAATGCGGCTGGCTCGCACGATCGACCTCTTGATCTCCCAGGCGCGGGTGCTACCCTCGGGATCGGGAATCGGGAATCGGGAAACGGGAAACGAAGGGACCACCGCTTGATGCGAATCGTCAGCCTCGACTCGAGTGTGGATTATTCGTTTCCGGTTTTCCGTTTACCGTTTTACGGCTAATGGAAGACGACTACGAGGGAGGCGGCATGGTTCTCGTTCCGATGGTCATCGAACAGACGAGTCGAGGAGAGCGGGCTTACGACATCTACTCCCGGCTCCTGAAGGACAACGTCATTTTTCTGGGCCAGCCGGTCGACGACACGATCGCCAACCTGATCATCGCCCAGATGCTTTTTCTCGAATCCGAGAATCCGGAGAAGGACATCTCGTTCTACATCAACTCGCCGGGCGGCTCGATCACGGCCGGCCTCGCGATCTACGACACCATGCAGTACATCAAGCCGGACGTGGCGACAATCTGCATCGGGCAGGCCGCGTCGATGGCGGCGGTCCTCATGGCGGCGGGCGCCTCGGGCAAGCGGTTCGCGCTTCCCAATTCGCGGTTCCTGATCCACCAGCCGCTCGCGTACGGCCTCCAGGGCCAGACAACCGACATCGAGATCCACGCCAAAGACCTTCTGAAGGTGCGCGAGCGCCTGAACCAGATCCTCTCCCTGCACACGGGCCAGAACATCGAGCGGATCTCCAAGGACACCGACCGCGACTACATCCTCGAGTCCGAGGACGCCAAGAAGTACGGGCTGGTCGACACGATCTACCACCGCCGCGACGACGTGGTGTTGAAGGCAGCGGGGTAGACCGTTGTCAGTTCTCCGTTATCAGGCGTCATTACAAGAAACTGAAAACTGAAAACTGAGAACTGAAAACCGCCGGGGGCCTGCAAGGCTGGTGCGCCGCGAAGAGAGCGCTGTCAGCAGTTTGGCCCTCGACCGCGGCCAGGGAATCACCGCCCCCAGGCCGGCGTTAATCTTGCTGGTGTGCTAGATTTGAAAAGGGGCGGGTCGAGGCGTTGACGGGCCCCCGACAGCCGCCTAGAATCGCTTCCATCCCCGCCGGAGGCTGAATGTCGAAAAAAACCGGAAACGGCGACGTCCTGCGCTGCTCCTTCTGCAACAAGAGCCAGAGGGACGTCAAGAAACTCATTGCAGGTCCAACGGTTTACATCTGCGACGAGTGTGTCGATATCTGCCTCGACATCATCGCGGAAGATCGCGTCTTGGAAACCCAGGCTCCCGAGACGAAGCTCCCGAAGCCCAAGGAGATCAAGGAGTTCCTGGACGGCTACGTGATCGGGCAGGACCAGGCCAAGAAGAAGCTCGCCGTGGCTGTCTACAACCACTACAAGCGGATCGACTACCTGGAGAAGAACAGGAAGCTGGACGTCGAGCTCCAGAAATCCAATATTCTGCTCATCGGTCCGACCGGAACGGGCAAGACCCTCCTCGCCCAGACGCTCGCCAAGCTCCTGTCCGTGCCGTTCACGATCGTGGACGCCACGACCCTGACCGAGGCCGGGTACGTCGGCGAGGACGTCGAGAACATCATCCTGAAGCTCTACCAGGCCGCGGGCAACGACAAGGAGAAGACGGAGCGGGGCATCGTCTACATCGACGAGGTCGACAAGATCGCCCGCAAGGGGGAGAACCCCTCGATCACGCGCGACGTCTCGGGTGAGGGCGTCCAGCAGGCGCTGCTCAAGATCCTCGAGGGAACCGTCGCCAACGTGCCGCCTCAGGGCGGCCGGAAGCACCCGCACCAGGAGTTCATCCAGATCGACACGACGAACATCCTCTTCCTCTGCGGCGGAGCGTTCGTGGGTCTCGAAGACCTGATCAGCCGGCGGATGACGGAGAAGACGATGGGCTTCGGGGCGAAAATCACCTCCAAGAAGGAGAAGCGGGTGAGCGCCATCCTCGAGAAGGTGCACCCCGAGGACCTGATCAAGTTCGGGATGATCCCGGAGTTCGTCGGCCGGCTCCCGGTAGTCGCCACGCTCTCGGAGCTCGATCAGGCTGCTCTCGTCGAGATCCTGAAGGAGCCCAAGAACTCGCTCGTGAAGCAGTACCAGACGATGCTCGAGTTCGAGAACGTCCAGCTGCGATTCACGGACGACGCGATCGAGGCCATCGCCGAGGAGGCTCTCGCCCGCAACGTCGGCGCCCGGGGATTGAAGATCATCATCGAAGACCTGATGCTCGACGTCATGTACCAGATCCCCTCGGACGACGACATCGAGGAGTGCGTCATCACCCGGGACGTGGTCAAACACCGCACGAACCCCATCACGATTCTCCGCAAGGCCGGATAGGCACCCTTCTCGCATCGTTCCGGCCCGCGGCGGGTCGCCGCGGGCACTAAAGGACCGGAAACTCCAAAATGAAACCAGAGAACCCGAGCCGGCTCCAGGAAACGCTTCCGCTCGTCCCCCTTCGGGACATGGTGGTGTTCCCGCACATGATGGCCCCCTTCGTGGTGGGCCGGGAGTCGTCCATTCACGCGCTGGAGGCGGCCCTGGCGACCCCCTCCAAACGCCTGTTCCTCGCCGCCCAGAAGAACCCGCAGCTCGACGAGCCTTCTCCGCGCGACATCTACTCTGTCGGCGTCGTCGCGACTGTCGCGCAGTCCCTGAAGCTGCCCAACGGCCACATCAAGGTCATGGTGGAGGGCGTCCGCCGGGGGCGCATCCGCGCCTTCGAGGAGCTGCGGGACTATCTCGGCGTCGTGGTGGAGCCGCTCCCCGAGCGGCCGGCGGACGCAGCGGAGCTCAAGGAGTACATGGGCAAGGTGCTCGGGCTCTTCGAGCAGTACGCCAAGCTCTCGCACCACCTCGCCTTCGAAGGGATCGCCGCTTCTCTGAAAGTCGAGGACCCGGAGCGTTTCGCCGACACGCTGGCGGCGCACCTGGCGGTCTCGACTCCGGAGAAGCAGACGCTCCTCGAGGCCGAGTCCGTGTACGAGAGGCTTCAGAAGCTGCAGGACCTGCTGGAGATCGAGGTCGAGAAGGTCAACATCGACCGCCGGATCAACAACAAGGTCAAGAAGCAGATGGAGAAGGCGCAGAAAGAGTATTACTTGAACGAGAAGATCAAGGCAATCCACCAGGAGCTCGGCCGCAAAGACGATCGCACCGACGAAGTGGACGACTTGAAGAAGAAGGTCGCAACCGCCGGGATGCCCCGCGAAGTGCGCGAGAAGGCCGACGCCGAGCTGAGACGCCTGGAGGCGATGCCGCCCGTATCGGCCGAAGCGACCGTGTCGCGCAACTACATCGAGTGGCTCGTCGGAGTGCCCTGGAAGAAGGCGTCGCGCGAGTCGAAAGACCTGACCCGCGCCGAAAAGATTCTGAACGAAGACCACTTCGGCCTGGAGAAGGTCAAGGAGCGGATCCTGGAGTTCCTGGCGGTGCGCCAGCTCGTCCAGAAGACGCGCGGGTCGATCATCTGCTTCGTCGGCCCCCCGGGCGTCGGCAAGACCTCTCTGGCGAAGTCGATCGCGCGCTCCTTGAACCGCAAGTTCGTGCGCCTGTCGCTCGGCGGAGTGCGGGACGAGGCCGAGATCCGCGGGCACCGCCGCACCTACATCGGCGCGTTCCCGGGTCAGATCGTCCAGATGATGAAGAAGGCGGGAACCGTCAATCCGGTCTTCCTCCTCGATGAGGTCGACAAGATGTCCTCCGATTTCCGGGGCGACCCGGCGTCGGCTCTGCTCGAGGTTCTCGATCCGGAGCAGAACGCCACGTTCGTGGATCACTACCTGGACGTCGAGTACGACCTCTCCAAGGTCATGTTCATCGCGACGGCCAACATCGCCGACCCGATTCCGCCGGCTCTGAAGGACCGGATGGAAGTGATCCAGCTCTCCGGCTACACCCCGAACGAGAAGCTGGCGATCGCGCGGCAGTTTCTCGTTCCCAAGCAGGTGGAAGCGAACGGCTTGAAGCCCGAGCAGATCGAGATCTCCGACGAAGCGGTCCTGGGGATCATCACGGCCCACACCCGCGAGGCGGGCGTCCGAAATCTCGAGCGGGAGATCGGCAGCGTTTTCCGCAAGGTGGCGCGCCGGATCGTCCAGAAGAAGGCGGAAACTCCTGTTCGGATCACTCCGGACAACCTGCGCGAGTTTCTCGGAAAAGCGAAGTTCCGCAGCCGCGTCAAGGGGGAGATCTCGGAGATCGGGGTCGCGACAGGGCTGGCGTGGACGGAGGCGGGGGGAGAAATCCTTTCCATCGAGACGAGTTTGCTGAAGGGCAAGGGCGTCCTCACGCTGACCGGATCGCTCGGCGACGTCATGCAGGAATCCGCCCGCGCGGGCGTCTCGTATGTCCGGAGCCGCGCGGAGATGTACGACGCCGATCCCAACTTCCACGAGAAGTTCGACATCCACATTCACGTCCCCGAGGGCGCGATCCCCAAGGACGGCCCGTCGGCGGGCATCACGATGGCGGTCTCTCTCTTTTCCGCCGTGACGAAGATCCCCGTTTTAAAAGACGTGGCGATGACGGGCGAGATCACGCTCCGCGGGAAGGTCCTTCCCGTCGGCGGCATCAAGGACAAGGTGCTTGCGGCCTACCGCGCGGGAATTCGCACCATCATCCTCTGCGCCGAGAACGACAAGGATTTAGACGACCTGCCGGCGGAGATCCGGAACGAAATGGAATTTCACCTCGTGTCGAACATGGACGAGGTGATCAAGGTCGCGATGGAGGGCGTGCCGACGACGGCGGCGACCCTGCCGCCCGACACCAAGCCCGCCGAGGGAGGCACGGTCGCGCATTGAGCCCGCGCGGGCGAATCGTTTGAAAAAAGCATTGAGCCCTCGGGCGAATCGTTTGAAAAAAGAAGAGCCGCGGGCGAACCGCTTGAAAATAAATGCGAGCCGCGGCGCTCTGGTGGCCGCGGTTCACCGGCGGGAAGACTTCCCGGCAGACGGTCATCCGGCGGTTGCTGTCGTAGGAAGGTCGAACGTCGGCAAATCCAGCCTGCTGAACCGTCTTCTCGGGAGCGTTAGCGCCCGGGTCGGCAAGACCCCGGGGAAGACCCGGGGCATTTACTTTTATGCAACACGCGAAGGACATCATTTCGCCGACCTCCCCGGCGCCGGCTACGCCCGGCGGTCCCGGGAGGAGCGGGAAGGCTGGGCGCGGCTCGCCGACGAGCTGTTCGGGAGCGGGCGCGTGAGCCTGGCCCTTCGACTGATCGATTCGCGGGTGACGGACTCCGCCGCGGACGTCGAGATTCGCGACTACCTGGAAAACGCGGGGATACCGTCCCTGGCGGTGGCGACGAAATGGGATCGGCTGGGCTCGGCCGAGCGCGTGAAGGCGCGGCGGGCGATCGAAGCGGGGCACGGGGCGGTGTGGCCCGTGTCGGCGAAGACGGACGAGGGAATCGATGAACTGCGGCGGGAGATCCGCCGGGCAATCTCGCGAGGCGAGGAGAGAGCACATGGCTAGACGAAAAGGTTCGAATGGCGGCTCCGACGTGCAGACGCTCGATCCGCCGCCGCCGCCGGAGGGTCTCCCCGACACCACGGCGGAGGAGCAGGAGCAGGAGGAGCTCGGGCTCGAGCACGGCGACACGCTCGACATCCGCGCGCTGCACGAGATCAAGATTCCGCAGTTGCTCAAGATCGCGAAGGACCTCGAGGTCGAGAACGCGACCGGAATGCGCAAGCAGGACCTGATTTTCAAGATCCTCCAGGCGCAGACGGAGAAGAAGGGGCTGATCTTTTCCGAAGGCGTTCTCGAATGCCTTCCGGACGGATTCGGGTTCCTCCGCGCGCCGGAGTACAACTACCTGCCGGGTCCGGACGACATCTACGTCTCGCCGTCGCAGATTCGGAAGTTCGACCTGCGGACCGGCGACACGGTGTCGGGACAGATCCGCCCTCCCAAGGAAGGGGAGCGTTATTTCGCGCTCATCAAGGTCGAGGCGGTCAACTTCGAGCACCCGGACGTCGCGCGCGAAAAGATCTTCTTCGACAACCTGACGCCGCTCTATCCGCAGGACCGCATCAAGCTCGAGGTGGCCGGGAACATGACGTCCCGGGTCCTGGATCTCGTCGCGCCCGTCGGCAAGGGTCAGCGCGGACTGATCGTCGCGGCGCCGCGAACCGGCAAGACGATGGTCCTCCAGTCACTCGCGAACTCGATCTCGACCAACCACCCGGAAGTGACCCTGATCGTGCTGCTGATCGACGAGCGGCCCGAAGAGGTCACCGACATGCAACGCTCGGTCAAGGGCGAGGTCATCTCCTCGACGTTCGACGAGCCCGCCGCCCGCCACGTCCAGGTCGCCGAGATGGTGATCGAGAAGGCAAAGCGGCTGGTGGAGCACAAGCGCGACGTGGTCATCCTGCTCGACTCGATCACGCGCCTCGCACGCGCGTACAACGCCATCGTTCCTCCGTCGGGGAAGGTCCTGTCGGGCGGCGTCGACTCGAACGCCCTGCAGCGGCCCAAGCGCTTCTTCGGCGCCGCCCGGAACGTCGAGGAGGGTGGCTCGCTCACGATCATGGCGACCGCGCTCATCGACACCGGCTCGCGGATGGACGACGTGATCTTCGAGGAGTTCAAGGGCACCGGCAACATGGAAGTCCACCTGGACCGGAAGCTCGTCGACAAGCGCGTCTTCCCGGCGATCGACATCAACAAGTCGGGAACCCGCAAGGAAGAGCTCCTGATGGACAAGGCGGAGCTGAACCGGGTCTGGGTGCTCCGCAAGGTCTTGAACCCGCTTTCGACCGTGGAAGCGATGGAGCTCCTGACCGAGAAGCTCGACAAGACGAAGAGCAACGGCGAGTTCCTGTCGATGATGTCTCAAGGATGAGGCCGGCGAACGGGGAAGGGCGAACGTAGGGCGCCTTTCGCCTTTTGGTCATTCGCCTTCCTGCCCGCGCAAGCATGCGCTTCTCCGTCGTCGACTTCCTGAACGCCCGGCCCCTCACCTGGGGGCTGCTTCGAGAGCCCCCTCCCGGCGTCGAGGTTTCCCGCGACCTGCCGTCCGCGTGCGCGGACAAGCTCGCCAGCGGAGAGGCCGACGTCGGGCTGATTCCCTCGATCGAATACCAGCGGATCCCGGGCCTGCGGGTCGTTCCGGGGCTCGGCATCGCCGCGTCGTCCGAGGTTCGCTCGGTCCTGCTCGTCTCGAAGGTCTCGCGCGAAAAGATCCGCTCCGTTGCGCTCGACCCGGGCTCCCGAACCTCTGCCGCCCTGACGCGGATTCTTCTCGACCGCCGCTACGGTGTCCGGCCGTCGTTCGTCGAAGGCATTGGGGAGAACACGGACGCGCGGCTGGTCATCGGAGACCCCGCGCTCAAAGCCCGTCTGACCGGGCATGTGGTGCTCGATCTGGCCGCCGAGTGGCGGGCGTTTACGGGGCAGTCGTTCGTGTTTGCCTTCTGGGCGGTGCGAGACGGCGTCGATGGGATGGAGGCGGAGCGAATCGTGCGCGAGTCTCGGGACCGGGGCCGGGACCGTTTCAACGACCTCGTCCATGAGGAGTCCGCCGAGACCGGACTCGCCGAGGCCGTGGTCGAGGATTATCTGCGGCACAGCCTCCACTTCGACCTCGACCGAGGGGACCTGGGCGGGCTCGAGCTCTTCTACCGGCTCGCCGCCGACCAGGGACTGATCGCGCAGGCGCGGCCCCTGGTCTTCGTTTCGTGATTTTCTGAAGTGAGGATCCCGGTGTAGTCCCGCCGGGGCGGTCTTCCTGCACCCACCTCGAGACCTTCATCAATCGCGCTCGTGCCCGGGCTGTTTCTCGTCGCGCCGGGCGCACGAGCTCCTGCCGCGATTTTATTTGAGATCGGCGTTGCCGGGAATCCGTAAGCCGGCATCGTCCGTAACGAATGCAGAATCTCCCGGGGCTTGCCCGGGAGACGTTTTAGTCCACCCCTTCCGGAGGAGTCATGAAGCATCCCTCTCGATTTTTAGCGGCCGCCGCTACGGCTGCTCTCTCACTAGTCGTTCCATCCGTGAGCCACGCATCCAGCCATCGTGAAGCGCCGGCGATCACGAAATCGCCCAAAGTCGATGGAACGGATTTCTACATGTTTCGCAGCTACGAGCCCGGCCGCTCGGAATACGTGACCATTCTGGCAAACTACGAGCCCTTTCAGGACCCGCAGGGTGGCCCGAATTTCTACATGCTCGACCCGGACGCCGTCTACGAGATTAACGTCGACAACAACGGGGACTCCAGACCCGACATCACCTTTCAGTTCCGGTTTCAGAACACCGCGAAGAACATCGCCATCCCGGTGGGAGGACAGACCGTCGCGGTCCCGGTCATCAACGTCGGTGGGATCGGGCCCTCGCGGCACGACACCGCGAATCTGAACGTCATCGAGACGTATTCGCTCAGCGTCATCCGCCGGGACGGCAAGGGAAAGGGGGATCCAAAGGGCGATCTCGTGACCCGCGTTGGCGGTGATTCTTCGTTCTTGAAGCCCGTGGATCGCATCGGCGACAAGTCGATTCTGAACAATGATCGGTCGGTTTACCCGGTGTACGCGGACGATCACATCTACGAGGTCAACTTTCCGGGGTGCAGTGGAACGGGCCGCGTCTTCGTCGGGCAGCGCCGGGAAGGGTTCGTCATCAATGTCGGCGAGATCTTCGACCTGTTCAACCTGAACCCCCTGGCAGCCCGGGACAGCAAGTTGAACGACCTGGCGGGCAAGAGCATTACGACTCTCGCCCTGGAAGTCCCGACACAGTGCCTCGCTAACCCCGGTCAGCCGATCATCGGCGCCTGGACGACGGCGAGCGTCTCGAAGTCGCCGCACGGCCTGGTTCCCACATCCGACTCCGTCCCGGCCGGCAGCCTGACCCAGGTCTCTCGTCTCGGGAGCCCGCTGGTGAATGAAGTCGTCATCGGGCTTCCCGACAAGGACAAATTCAACGCCAGCGAACCGAAGGACGATGCGCAGTTCTTGAAGTACGTCACCAACCCCACGATCCCCGAACTGCTCGAGGTGATTTTTCCAGGAACGACCGCTCCGAATCTCTTCCCTCGCACGGATCTGGTCCAAGCCTTTCTGACGGGCGTCCCCGGTCTGAATCAGCCGCCCAATGTCGTCCCGGGAGAGATGCTGCGGTTGAACACCAATATCCCCGCGAAGCCCGCTCCGCTCCAGAAATCGCTCGGCGTGCTCGAAGGGGACCAGGCGGGATTTCCCAACGGACGCCGCCCCGGCGACGACGTCGTCGATATCGAGGTGCGGGTCCTCATGGGAGCCCTGCTGCCCGCGTCGGTCGCTCCGGACGGAAGCAAACCCTTCACGGATGGCGCCCTGACCAACGCCATGATCGCGTACACCCCGGACGGCCGGATCTCGAACGATCCGCTTTACCGGCTTTTCCGCGACCAGTTTCCCTATCTTCAAACTCCGTTGTCCCCTTCGCCTCAACCTGTCCATCCCTGACGTGTTCCACGGACCTCGCGGGGCGGGCCGATCGGCCCGCCCTTCGTG
>JBDUBP010000020.1:0-6385 GCA_040004075.1 Acidobacteriota bacterium
ACTTCGGGACGGCGTTCACGGTATCGATCGAGGCGCGAGGCCGGACGACGACCGGGATCTCGGCCGCCGACCGGGCCGCGACGGTGCTCACGGCGATCGACCCGGCGACGCGACCGGCGGATCTCCTGCGCCCCGGCCACATGTTTCCTTTGAAGGCCGAGCCGGGCGGCGTGCTGAAGCGAGCGGGACAGACGGAGGCGTCGGTCGACCTCTGCCGGACGGCGGGCCTCGATCCGTCGGCGGTGATCTGCGAGGTCATGAACGCGGACGGCACGATGGCGCGCGTCCCCGATCTCACCCGGTTCTGCGCGGAGCGAGGCGGCCTCCCGATGATCACCGTCGCCGACCTCATCCGCCATCGCATGAAGTACGAGCGCCTGGTTCAGCGAATCGCGGCACCCCACCTGCCGACGCGCTTCGGCGACTTTCGCGTGTACGCCTACCGCAGCGACGTCACGCACGAGGAGCACATCGCGCTCGTCCACGGCGAGATTCGCGAGGACGAGCCCGTTCTCGTTCGAGTCCACTCGCAGTGCCTGACCGGCGACGTGTTCGGCTCGCTGCGCTGCGACTGTGGCGAGCAGCTCGAGCTCGCCCTGGAGAAGATCGCGGCGGAGGGCAAGGGCGTCTTTCTCTACCTGCTCCAGGAGGGGCGCGGCATCGGGCTCTTGAACAAGCTCAAGGCCTACGATCTTCAGGACCAGGGCCACGACACCGTCTCCGCGAACGAGAAGCTCGGGTTTCCTCCGGACATCCGCAATTACGGCGTCGGCTCCCAGATCCTCCGGGACCTCGGTGTGCGCCGGATGCGGCTGATGACCAACAATCCGTCCAAGTACGTCGCGATCGGGGGCTACGGCCTCGAGATCGTCGAACGCATTCCGCTCGAGGTGGATCCGACCGACCGCTCCCGAAAATACCTGGAGGCGAAGAAGAACAAGATGGGGCATCTGCTGAAGATGGTGTAACCGCGTCATTTTTCGAAGGAGGCTCCATGTCTCCCAGACTCCTCGAGGTCGTGGGTCAACCCCGGATGTCGGGCGGTCGCGTCAAGGTCCTGCTGGTGCTCGTCGCGGCTCTCGTCATCTTCCTCCTCGGCAATCCGATCCGGGTCATCCCCGCCGGCCACGTCGGGGTGAAAGACCTCTTCGGGAGCGTGTCCGCCGACGTCCTTCCGCCCGGAGTCCGCTTCGTCCTGCCCTTCACGCGGGTCGTGAAGATGTCGGTCCAGACTCAAGAGGTCAAAGAGGTGGCCGAGGTCCCCTCGAAAGAGGGCCTCACGATGGACCTCGAGGGCTCACTCCTCTACCGGCTCGACCCCGGGAAGGCGGCGGACATCTACAAGAAGGTGGGCGCGGATTACCAGGAAGTCGCCGTTCACCCTCAGATCCGGTCCGCGATCCGCGAGGTGACGGCGTCCTACGACGCGAAAGCGCTCTATTCCGCCGAGCGCGACAAGATCGCCCGCGAGACGCTCGAGCTCTTCTCGCGCATGTCCCGCGACCGCGGCATCGTCGCGGAGGCGGTCCTCCTCCGGAAGATCGGACTCCCGTCGGTCGTCGCCAACGCGATCCAGGAAAAGCTGAAGCGCGAGCAGGAGGCCGAGCAGATGAAGTTCGTGCTCCAGAAGGAGCAGCAGGAGGCGGAACGAAAGCGCATCGAGGCGCAGGGGATCTCCGACTTCCAGAAGATCGTCGCGGCGGGGATCTCGGCACAGCTCCTCGAGTGGAAAGGCATCGAAGCCACGGAGAAGCTCGCCCTCTCGCAGAACTCGAAGATCGTCGTGATCGGCAACTCGAAGTCGGGTCTTCCGATCATCCTTTCCGGCGAGCCGAAATAGGGGCGGTCTTCGCCTCCGGACCCTCGTACCAGCGAACGAGCACTTCGGGAGACACCCCCGCGAAGTAGCCGAGCTGAACGCGCCAGTTACGGAGCATCTGGCGGAGCACGCCGGCCCGCTCGAACCTCCGCGCGGACGTCACCGTCTTCTCGCGCCGGATGGTGATCGGTGTCAGTCTCCGCAGCCGCCGGACGAAATCGAGGTCATCGCAGAGCGCCATGTCGCGGAACCCGCCCGAGCGCCGGTACTCTTCGCGCCGGCAGAAGATCCCCTGGTCGCCGAGGGGGAGCGCAAACCACCGCGACCGTCGGTTCGCCCACCAGGCGATCCAGCGCAGGAGCGGCCCGGCGTTCTCGTACGCGAGCTCGAACGATCCCGCGCGCGCTCCGGCGGCGAGCGAGCTCCGGATCGCGTCGAGCGCGCCCTCCGGGGGTCGCGAGTCCGCGTGAAGGAAGAAGAGGACATCGCCGCGCGCCTCCGCCGCGGCCTTCGCGAGGCGGGCTCCGCGGCTGCCGGGATCGCAGAGCCGGCGCGTGGCGACGGCGTCGAACGCGCGGGACGTCTCGACGCGGCTTCCGTGATCCGCGACGATCAGCTCCGAATCGGGAGAGCTCCCGAACACGCGGAACCGCTCCGCGACTTCGGGCGGCTCGTCGCGAACTGGAACGATGACGGAAATCACGCGCCGGGTCGGATCGTAGCAGGCCGCCCGCGCTCCTCCGGCACCTGCTAGCATCGGCGGTCCGATGCGCTTTCGCGTCCCGGCCGCCGTTCTTGCGGGCGGCGCCTCCCGGCGGATGGGGCGCCCCAAGGCGGCACTTCCCTACGGCCCGGGGACGCTTCTCGAGCACCAGACCTCGCGACTCTTCGAGCTCTTCGATGAGGTCTGGGTGGTCGCCAAGGGCGAGCCGCCGGCCCCGCTCGGCGTCGCCCGCCTGCTCCTCGATCGGACCCCGGACCTCGCCGCGATCCATGGTGTTGTCCGGGCGCTCGAAGAGTGCGAGGACGCGGTCTTCGTGCTCGGCGTCGATCTCCCGCTCGTGGCTCCCGCGGTGATTCGAGGGATCGTCGAGCGCGGGCGAACGAGCGCCGCGCCCGCCGTCCTGCCCGAGTCGGACGGGGAGCTCCAGCCACTCGCGGCGTTGTGGACCCGCCGCGTTCTCGAAGCCGCCCGCCAGAACGTTCTCCGGGGCGAGCTCTCCCTCGCGCGTCTCGCGACGGGGTCCGATGCGGCGATCCTGCGCGAGGCCGAGTGGCGGGCGCTCGATCCGTCCGGCAACTCGTTTGCGAACGTCAACACGGTGGAGGAATACCTGGCCGTGAAGGACCGGGCTTGAACGAGACCCCGGAGAAGCCGCGCAAGCGCCCGAAGCGCCCTCGCACGACGAGGCCGTTGCGCGGAAGCCTTCTGCACCTGGACGTCCGCGGCCGGGCTCGGATGGTCGACGTCGGCGGAAAACCTGCGAGCGCGCGACGCGCGGTCGCCCGCGGGCGGGTGAGCCTCAACGCGACGGCGTTTGCGGCGCTCGAGCAGGGGAGGCTTTCAAAGGGAGACGCCCTGGCGGTCGCCCGCCTGGCGGGCATTCTTGCTGCCAAGAAGACCTCCGAGATCGTGCCCCTCGCGCACCCGGTCAGCCTCGACGCCGTGAGCGTCGATTGCGTACTCCGCGCGCCGGAGCGCGCGGTCGTCGCGACGGCGACGGCCTCCACCTCGGCCCGTACGGGCGTCGAGATGGAGGCGCTCACCGCCGTCGCCGGGGCGTGCCTTGCGCTCTACGACATGGCGAAGGCTTTGGACCGGGGAATCGTCATCCGGGAGATCGTCCTGGTCGAGAAAGTGGGGGGGCGGTCCGGGACGTACCGGCGCCGGTAGGTCTTCTATTCCCAGGCGGCATCCGGACCGCGGTCCAGCCTGGGAAAGGAGAACGGCCGAACCTACCTCAGGACCTTCGCGTCCCTCTCGCCGACGATCCGCCAGCCCTCCGGCGTTTTGACCCAGACGAGCTCCTGAAGGACGGCACCCCGCCGCTCTCCCCGCTGTCCGCGAATGTCGTAGCGCTTTCGGAAACGCATCGTCGCCTCGTGGCCCGCGCGGTCGGTAGAGATTTCCGGGTCGTCGGCGGCGACCGAGATCGAGTCCGCGCCCGCGAACAGTTCGCGCTTGACGCTTCGCACGAAGTCGCGCGAGACGTCGCGTCGCAGGTAGAAGCGCCGGATGCGCGGCATGTAGAAGCGCATGTGCTCGGGCAAGTCGCGCGCGTTCGAGGCGGCAATCCACCCATGGAGCGCGTCCCGGAGAGCCGGACGGGGATCGTCGCGCCGCGCGGAAGCCGGAGGGTCCGCCCGAGAGGTGTTGATGGCGGCGACCCCGGTCGTGAGGACGCCGTGCGACGGGGCGGCGGTCGGGGCCGGAGTCTCCGGAACGTGTGTCGCGGGAAAGCCCGTCGAGGCTGCGGGATTCGGGGCTCCCGGCGGCAGACGCCGGCCGGGAGTGACCTCGACGACGAGCCAGAGGAGCAAGGCGCCTGCGGCGAGCGCCGCCGCCACGGCGCCGTCGACGAGCGCGGGGCGGGGAGGTCTCGACCGGCCCCCCCGTTCCGTCGCCGGCAGAGAACGCCAGTAGGACCCGCCTGTCACCGCCGGCTCGCCGCCGTCCACGACAGGGTCGGGGGAAGCGGGAATCTGTTCGGGCGGGGGCCTCGGGATTCCGGGACTCGTGGCGAAGCGATCGGGCTCGGGCTTCGACGGGCCAGGCGCGGCTTCCGGCAGAACGACCGGTCCGGGGACGGAAGGTCCCTCGAAACGCCGGAGCGCGGCCCCCACTTCCTCCGCCGTCTGCGGCCGAAGAGCCGGGTCTTTGCTCAGGCACTTCATGACGAGCCGGGCGAGCTCCTCCGGGACGTCGGGCCGGACTCGTAGGAGGGGCGGCGGTGACTCCCGGATCTGCTTGACGGCGATCGCCGCCGGCGTTCGCGCCTCGAACGGCGGGCGGCCGGACAGCACTTCATAGAGAAGGACTCCGAGCGCGTACACGTCGGAGCGAGCGTCGAGCTCGCGGCCTTCGCACTGCTCGGGCGACATGTAGCGGGGCGTTCCGAGGAACGCGCCGGATCCGGTGAGCGTCTCCCCCGGCTCGGCGAGTTTCGCGATTGAGAAATCGACGATCTTGGCGACGCGCCGACCGTCGGGAACGGCCGGGAGGACGATGTTTGCGGGCTTCAGGTCACGATGGATGACGCCGCTCGCGTGCGCGGCGGCCATTCCCTGCGCGATCCGGCGGCCGATCGCCGCGGCCTGGCTCGCGGACAGGGGCCCCTCGCGATCGAGGGCGCGCCGGAGCGTCTCGCCGACGACGAGCTCCATCACGATGTACGCTTCGCCGCCCGGCAGGACGCCGTAGTCGTAGAGCGCGGCGACCGCCGGGTGGTTGATGCGCGCCACCGCCTTCGCTTCCCGGCGAAAGCGCTCACGGGCCTCGGGGTCGGCGACGGAGTCCGGTCGGAGCAGCTTGACCGCGACCCGCCGCTCGAGGTCGGTGTGGTAAGCGACGAAGACCGCTCCCATGCCGCCGCGGGCGATGAGCCGATCGAGGCGGTACTTTCCCGCGACGAGGCGCTCCCCGGGGCGCACGACGAGCGGAGCGGCGTGGCCGGGCTCCGGGCACGCGCTTTCCCCGTCCTCGACGCACATCCCGCAGTCGGGACAGACCTTCATGCCCGCGACGCAATGCAAACCGGCGACCAGAAAGCGGCGCGGGCATCCGGCAGTCGCTCGAATCGATGAACCGTGGAGACTAATGAGCGCGTGGACCTCCGCATCGCGCTCCTGACCATCTCCGACGGGGTCGCCTCCGGCGCCCGGGAGGACGGCGGCGGACCGGCCTGCGAGCGCGCCCTCGCCGAGTCCGGGATCGCCCACCGGGTCGTCTCGCGCCAGATCGTTCCGGACGAGCTGAACCGGGTCCTCGCGGCGATCGTCGAGCGCGCCGACTCGGGCGACGCGGACGTTCTGGTCCTGACGGGGGGGACGGGAGTGGCCCCGCGAGACCGCACTCCGGAGGCGGTCCGGGCCGCGGTCGACTTCGAGGTCCCCGGGCTCCCGGAGAAGATGCGCGCGGACACCGGCCGGGACTTCCCGGCCGCCTACCTCTCGCGCCAGGTCGCGGGGGTGCGCGGAAGAACCCTCGTCCTCGCGCTTCCCGGCTCTCCGCGGGGAGCCGCCGACTGCCTGCGCGCCGTGGCCCCGCTCCTCCCGCACGCGGTGGCGCTGCGCCGCGGCGATCGCCCTGATCATCCCGCGCCGCCCCCGGCGACGCCCGCTTGACCGGCCGGACCGCCCGCGTCGGTCTCGACGTCCTCATCGGGGATCCCTCCGCGATCGCCGGACGGCGAATCGGGCTGATCACCAATCCCTCCGGCGTGACGGGGGCGGGCGTGCCGTCCTGGAAGGCGCTGATCGAGAGGACGGAGACCCGGCTCGTCCGGCTCTTCGGTCCCGAGCATGGAGTCGACGGGGGCGCGGTTTACATGGAGGCCGTGGGCGATG
>JBDUBP010000149.1:0-6355 GCA_040004075.1 Acidobacteriota bacterium
ATCCCCATCTCGACGCAGTCGCCGATCACCTTGACGATCCCGTCCGTCGAGCCGATCTCGGCAGAGAGCGTCGCCGCGAGAAAGTCGACCGGGAAGTGCGCCTTGAGATATGCCGTCTTGTAGGCCACCAGCGCATAGGCCACCGCGTGCGACTTGTTGAATCCGTATCGGGCGAACGGCTCGATCAGCGACCAGAGCTCCTTCGCCTTCTTTTTCGGAGTCCCGTGATCGGCGGCGCGCGAGAGGAACTTCTCCCCCTCGGCCGCCATGATCTCCACCTTCTTCTTGCCGATCGCCTTCCGGAGCAGGTCGGCCTCGGCCAGCGAATAGCCGGCGACGATCGCGGCGATGCGCATCACCTGTTCCTGATACACGAGGATGCCGAGGGTCTCGGCGAGAACCTCGGCGATCTCGGGCAAGGGCGAGGTGACCTTGCTCGTTCCGTTGCGCCGGCGCACGTACTCCTCGACGGTGCCGGCGTCGAGCGCCCCGGGCCGGTAGAGCGCGTTCAAGGCGGCGAGGTCTGCGAAGACTCGCGGTTTGGCTCGCCGCAGGAGATCGCGCATGCCCGAAGAGTCGAACTGAAAGACGCAGGCCGTCCTGCCCGAGCGGAAGAGCTCGTAGGTCTTTTCGTCGTCGAGCGGGAGCCGGTCGAGATCCGGCGCCGCCCCCTCGCGCTCCCGAATCGCACCGACGGCCGCGTCGATGATGTCGAGCGTGATCAGGCCCAGAAAGTCGATCTTCAGGAGGCCCATCTTCTCGACCGCGTTCATGTCGAACTGAGTCGTGATTTCGTCTTTGTTCGTCCGGTAGAGAGGCAGGTACTCCGTGATCGGCTTCGGGGCGATCACGACGCCGGCGGCGTGCATGCCCGCGTGCCTGGAGAGTCCCTCGAGCCGCCCGGCGATCTGGACCACGCGGGCCACCGCCTCGTCCGACGCGATCAGCTCCTTGAGACCCGGCGATTCCTTCAGGGCGCGGTCGAAGCTCACGTCCGGTCCGTCGGGGATCAGCTTGGCAATCCGATCCCCGAGCGCCACGGGCAGCGAGAGCACGCGCGAGACGTCCCGGACGGCGAGCTTCGGCTTCAGCTGCGAAAAGGTCACGATCTGCGCGACGTTCTCGCGCCCGTACTTCCTGGTGACGTACTCGATGACCTCGCCGCGGCGCGCCTGGCAGAAATCGATGTCGATGTCCGGCATCGAGATGCGTTCGGGGTTCAAGAACCGCTCGAACAGAAGGTCGTACTTCAGGGGATCGATCTCGGTGATCCGCAGCGCCCAGGAGACGATCGAGCCGGCGGCGCTGCCCCGTCCGGGTCCGACGGAGATGCCGTTCTCCCGCGCGTACCGTATGAAGTCCGAGACGATCAGGAAGTAGGAGGGAAACCCCATCTTTTCGATGATGCCGATCTCGTACGCGAGACGGTCCCGATATTTCTCGGACGGAATTCCCGTTTCCCGTCCTTCCGTCTCCATCTCGCTCAGCCGGCGTTCGAGCCCTTCCCGAGCGAGCTCGCCGAAGTGCTCCGCCGGGGTCTGGCCGGCGGGCGCGGTGAACGTCGGCAGGTGGAGGCCGCCGGTGTCAAACGTGACGGCGCAGCGCGCGGCGATCGCGGCGGAGTTCGTCACGGCCTCCGCCGACCAGTTCGCGAACCGCGCCTTCATCTCGTCCGGGTTCTTCACGTAGAACTCGTCGTTGTAGAAGCGCATGCGGCGCTCATCCTCGAGCGTCTTCCCCATCCCGATGCAGAGCAGCACCTCGTGCGCGAACGCGTCATCCCGGCGCAGATAGTGGCTGTCGTTCGTCGCGACCGCGGGCGCCCCGACCTCGGTCGAAAGGCGGAGGAGGTCCGGAATGATCGCCGTCTGCTGGGGAAGCCCGTGATCCATCAGCTCGACGTAGAAATTGCCCTTGCCGAAGATGTCCTCGTAGTCGAGAAACGCCTTCTTCGCGGCGTCGTAGTTCCCGCGCGCGAGCGACCCCGCGACCTCGCCTTTGAGACAGCCCGACAGGCCGATCAGGCCCTCGGCATGCTCCCGGAGGAGCGCCTTGTCCATGCGCGGTCGGTGGTAGAAACCGGTCATGTAGGCCTCGGAGACGAGCCGAACGAGATTGCGGTATCCGGTCTGCGTGGCCGCGAGAATCGTCAGGTGGTACGCGTAGCCGTCGCCGGATTCGCTCGCGGCCTGCGCCTCTCTATCGCGCCGGTCGGCGGGCGCGATGTACGCCTCCACGCCGATGATGGGCCGCACGCCCTGCTTGATCGCTTCGTGGTAGAAGGCAAACGCGCCGAACATGTTTCCGTGGTCGGTCACGGCCACGGCGTTCATCCCGAGCTCCCCCACCCGCCTGCAGAGCTCCGGCAACCGGTTGGCGCCGTCGAGAAGCGAATACTGACTGTGAAGATGAAGGTGGACGAAGTCGCCGGGCATGAAGGAACGATTGTAAGGGAAACGGTAGTGGGAGGCGTTGAGCGGCAGGCGAAGGAGTGTTCGAAGTCACTCGTCGCTTTTTTTCGTTCCACCTTCCGCCTTCCCCCTTCCGCCTTCCGTCCTCAGCTACTCTTCCCCCATGTCCCTCCGCCGCGCCCTGGGGACTTTCGACGCCACGATGGTCGTCGTCGGCGGAATCATCGGCGCCGGAATCTTCATCAACCCGGCCTTCGTCGCGCAGCGCCTCCAGGCGGCCGGCCTCGTCCTCGCTGCCTGGCTGGCGGGAGGAGCGATCGCGCTCGCGGGCGCGTTCGTCTTCGCCGAGCTCGCGGCCGCGCTCCCGGAGGCGGGAGGCGAGTACGCGTACCTGCGCGAGGCCTATCACCCGCTGGTCGGTTTTCTCTTCGGCTGGGCTTCGCTCCTCGTGATCCAGGGCGGAGGCATCGCGGCCGTCGCCATCACGTTCGCGAACTATGCCCTGCGCCTCGCGGGCCTCGCGGGCGCGTCGCCGACGCCCCTGGCCATCGCCGCCATCGCGCTTCTGGCCGGCATCAACGTGCTCGGCGTCAAGCCGGGAAGCCGGGTCCTGAACACGTTGGTGGTGCTGAAGATCGCGGCGCTCGCCACCCTGATCTTCGGAGGCCTCGTGTTCGCCTCGGCCGGCGTTCCGGCGCGGGGGCCGGCAGGCCTCCTGCCGGCGGGGGGCCTGCTCGCCTTCGGCGGGGCGCTCGTGCCGATCCTCTTTTCCTACGGCGGGTGGCAGAGCGCCAACCTCGTCGCGGAAGAAACCCGCGATCCGCGCCGCACGCTGCCCCGCGCTCTCGTCGCCGGCACGGTCATCGTCCTCCTGGTCTACGTCTCCGTCAATTTCGTCTACCTGCGGGCTCTCGGAAGGGACGGCCTCGCCGCGACGACCGCTCCCGCGGCCGACGCCGTGCGCCGACTTCTCGGGTCCGGCGCGGACCGCTTCGTGGCGGCCGCCATCGCGGTCTCGACCTTCGGATTTCTCGACCTTTCGTTTCTCGCCCAGACGCGGATCTCGTTCGCGATGGCGCGCGACGGCCTCTTTCCCGCGGCTCTCGCGCGGGTTCATCCCCGCTTCCAGACGCCCGCGGCGTCGATCGCGTTGCAGGCCCTCTGGTCCTGCGTCCTCGTGGCGATCGGGAACTACGGCGGGCTGGTCGACTCCGTCGTCTTCGCCGATTTCACCTTTTTCGGGCTCGCGGCCGCGGCGATCTTCGTGCTCCGCCGACGCTCCGGAGGCCCGCCGCCGGCCGGCCGGTTCCGCACGCCGGGCTACCCGGTCGTTCCCCTGCTCTTCATCGCGGCGGCGGCCCTCGCCGTCGTCAGCGCGTTGCGTTCGAGCCCTCAGCGCTCCGGATTGGGTGCCCTCATCGTCGCAACGGGAGCTCCCGTGTACTTCCTCTACGCCCGCCGGCAGCGGGGGACGCGGGCGTGAGACGCGAGCCGCGCGCGGCCTACATGACATGGGCGAAGAACCGCCCGGTGCCGGCGATCGACCTCGCGGGAAGCAATCTCCTGGCGTGCGCGCTCTCGGACCTTCCCGGGGCGCGGGAGGCCGTGGACCTCGCCGGGGAGAGCGCCAACGGTTATCCGCCCCTGCTCGAGGCGATCGCGGAACGGTCGGGCGTCGCGACCGATCGCGTCGCGACGGCCAGCGGATGTTCCGGCGCGAACTTTCTCGTGTGCGCCGCCGTGCTGCGCCCGGGAGACGAAGCGCTCGTCGAAACGCCCGGCTACGATCCCCTCCCCGCCGCGGCCCGGATGCTCGGCGCCTCCGTCCGATTTTTCGAGAGATCGTTCCAGGATGGCTGGGCGCTCGATCCCGATCGGATCGTCCGCGCGGCCACGGCCCGCACAAGGCTCGTGATCCTCTCGAGCCCGCACAACCCTTCCGGCGTCGCGGCCTCGACCGCCGCGCTCGGACGACTCGCGGAGATCGCGGAAAAGGCGGGCTTTCACGTCCTGATCGACGAGGTGTATGCGGACACGATGGACGGCGCGCCCCGCCCGCCGGCGGCGACGCTGTCCCCCGCCTTCATCTCGACCAACAGCCTGACGAAGGCGTACGGGCTGTCGCCTCTGCGCTGCGGATGGTCGATCGCCGATCCGGACGTGACGGAAGCCATCCGCCGCGCGCGGGACGTGGTCGACGGCCTGGGCTCGATGCCCGCCGAGAGGCTCTCCGCGCTCGCCTTCGCGCATCTTCCGGTGCTCGCGCGCCGCTCGCGGGAGATTCTGACCCTCGGCCGTCTGTTCTGGGAGGCTTTTCTCGAGCGGCAGCCGGAGCTCCTCTCCGTCCGCGCGGACGGCAGCGTCGTGTTCCCGCGATTTGCGGATGGCCGGCGCACGGAGTCTTTCACCGAGCGGCTGATGGAGCGCGAAGGCGTCGCGGTCGCGCCCGGCGCGTTCTTCGGTTCGGCGGACCACTTCCGCGTCTCGCTCGGCGGAGCGCCCGAAAAGCTCGAGCGCGGAGTCGAGGCGATCGCCCGCGCGATCTCGGAATCCTGAGCCCCGCGCGCGATCTCGGAATCCGGGCGCCTGCGCGCGATCTCGAAACCCTGAGCGCTTTCGCGCTACGCCGGGCTCTCCGCGCGCTTCCTGGCCGCAGCGATGACGTAGTCCGACGGCAGATCGCCGCCTTCCATGAGCGCTCGCTCGCGGTCGCAGAGGCCCCGGAGCACCGCATCGTCCTCCGGGTTGCCCTCCTCGAAATTCAGGATCAATTCGAAGAGCAGCGGCGCGAGCAGACCGCCGCCGTACGGAATCTCCTCCAGCACCGACATCGATTTCCGAAGGACGGGAAGGATCTCGTCGGAGCGGACCGCCTCCGAGGGATCCCGGATCGCGAGCTCGGCCGGATCGGTCCGATGTCCCTTCGTCGCGAGACCGCGGCGGCCCGGTAGCCGTCGGTACTTCTCGGGGAGTGAACGGAGCGCGTCGTCCAGGAGGGCCTGTCTTCGCTCGTCGAAATCGAACCGGCTCGGCCCGACGTACTCGCAGAACAGCAGCGTCCCCCCGGGAGCGAGCGCGCAGGAAACCCGTTCGAAGAGGCCCTCGAGGTCCCTCACGTGATGGATCGCATCGTGGGCGAGAACGAGGTCGTAGGGCCCTCCGGGGATCGGATCGCGATCGAGGTCGACGACTTCGTGGGAGATGCGCGGCGAGAGCCCTTCCGCTTCGGCGAGCCTCGCGGCTTCCTCGACGGCCTCGCGCGCGATGTCGACCCCCATGACCTTCGCGATCCGGGGATCTCGGGCAAGCACCCGTTCGAGCCACCCTTCTCCCCCGCCGAGCACGAGCGCGGATTGCCCGGAGTCGCGAGAGTACCGCGACAGCATCCACGTGACCCAGTCGCAGCCGGGGTGGCCCGACGCGCGGACGTGCAGGTATTCGCGCACGACGCCCGCATTCGTCCACACGAGAGGCGCGAGCGCGGACGCCTCGCCCGGGCTCCACCGGTGCCGGACGCGCGCGCGGGCGGGACGCAGCATGGCCCGGGCGCGACCGAACGCGCGGCGCATCCGGATCACCGGAGTCGCCAGAAACCAGCCGAGGCGGAAGAGGAACCGGTCTCGCCCTTCCGAGGACCGGGCCGTCACTCCCACTCGATCGTCGCAGGAGGCTTCGACGTGATGTCGTACACCACCCGGTTAACGCCTCGGACCTGCCGCACGACGCGGGAGGCGATCGCGTCGAGCACGTCGTGGGGCATGCGAAACCAGTCCGCCGTCATGAAGTCGCTGGTCTGCACCGCGCGGACCGCGAGGACGAAATCGTGCGTCCGGTTGTCTCCCATGACGCCCACGGACCGGACAGGCAACAGCACGGCGAAGGCCTGCGAGATCGCGTCGTAGAGCCCGGCCCGCCGGATCTCGTCGAGCACGATCTCGTCGGCC
>JBDUBP010000098.1:0-6317 GCA_040004075.1 Acidobacteriota bacterium
CAGTGGCGCAGCCCGCTCGTGTGGGACGTCTTCGCCGTCTCGACATACGCCACGGTCTCGGCCCTCTTCTGGTACGTCGGCCTGATTCCGGATTTCGCGACCCTTCGCGACCGCGCGCGGCGCAAGGGCTTCCAGATCGTCTACGGGATGCTGTCGCTCGGCTGGCGGGGTTCGGCGCAGCACTGGCACCGCTACGAGACCGCGTACCTGCTGCTCGCGGGCCTCGCGACACCGCTCGTCATCTCCGTGCACACGGTCGTCAGCTTCGACTTCACGATCGCGATCACGCCGGGCTGGCACTCGACGATCTTTCCGCCCTACTTCGTCGCCGGCGCAATCTACGCCGGCTTCGCCATGGTGCTGACGCTCTCGATCCCTCTCAGGAAGCTCTACGGCCTGGAGGACTTCATCACGCTGCGACACCTCCAGAACATGGGCAAGATCATGCTCGCGACCGGGCTCATCGTCGGGTACGGCTACATGATCGAAGCGTTCATGGGCTGGTACAGCGGGTCGCCGAGCGAGCTCTACGTCACCATGAACCGGATGCTGGGGCCCTATGCGAAGGCTTACTGGGCGCTCATCTTCTGCAACATCGTGACCCCGCAGACCCTGTGGTTCCGAAAGGTCCGATCGACTCCCTGGATCCTTTTCTTAGTCGCCATGGTGGTCAACGTCGGCATGTGGCTCGAGCGTTTCGTCATCGTCGTGACGAGCCTCCACCGGGACTTTCTTCCCTCCTCATGGGGCATGTATCACGGCACGGTCTGGGACTGGGCGACGTTCATTGGAACTATCGGCCTGTTTCTTTCGCTTCTCTTCCTCTTCCTCCGCTTCCTTCCGATGATCTCCATCTTCGAGATGCGGACACTCGTGCCGGAAGCCGAAGTGAAGGAGGAGCCATGAGCCGTCAGCTTTCCGCCGTCAGCTCTCAGCCCGGACCCGCGCGCCCGGGCCTCCCGGAATTCTTCTCTTCCTTCGTATCCCGTTTCCCTTTTTCCGTTTCCCGCCCCAAGGCTCTCCTCCCATGACCCAATTCGAACACGGTCACGGCGAGGGCGGGCATCTCTACGGGCTCATGGCGGAATTCGAGAACCCGACGGAGCTTGTGTCGGCGGCGCGCGGCGCGTACGAGGACGGTTATCGGAAGATGGACGCCTACACGCCGTACCCGATGCACGAGCTCACCGAAGCGCTCGGGATCAAGCCGACGAAGCTGCCCTGGATCGTTCTGGCGGGAGGCATCATCGGCTGTGTTTCGGCCCTTCTCATGATGTGGTTTTCGGCGACGATCCACTATCCCTTGAATGTCGGTGGCCGACCTCTCGCGAGCTGGCCGATGTTCATCCCGATCACGTTCGAGGTGACGGTGCTCTTCGCGTCGCTCGCCGCCGTCTTTGGAATGCTCGGAATGAACGGCCTGCCGATGCCTTATCACCCCGTCTTCAACGCGCCGCGGTTCGCGCTCGCCTCACGCGACCGCTTCTTCCTCTGCATCGAGGTCGCGGACCCGAACTTCGCCCTGGAGAAGACGAGCCGGTTTCTCGCGAACCAGGGGGCCCGCGTGGTCTCCGAGGTGGAGGATTGATGAAGGAAGAGCGACGGGAGTCGGGCTCTGGGCGCCGGGCGGCCGAAAGATCGCTGCGGCGACCCCGCCTTCGCCGTACGCCCGGCGCCCCCCGCCCGACGTCCGCGGCCGCGGCGCCCGCCCACACCGTCCTGGTCGCTGTGCTCGTCCTCGCCTCCGCTGCCGCTGCCGCCTGCCGGCAGGAGATGTACAACCAGCCGCGATACAAGCCCCTCGGGAAGAGCGAGTTCTTCGCAGATGGGCGCAACGCCCGGCCTCCCGTCGAGGGCACCGTCGCTCGCGGAATGCTCCGCGCGGATACCCGCCTCTACACCGGGAAGGAGGGCAACGCGCTCATCGGCGCCTTTCCGCTGCCGGTGACGCGCGCGCTTCTCGACCGGGGCCGCCAGCGTTACGACATTTTCTGTGCGCCGTGCCACGACCGCACAGGGTCGGGCAACGGAATGGTCGTTCAGCGCGGATACCGGCCGCCCCCGTCGTTTCACATCGACCGCCTGCGGCAGCGGCCGGTCGGCCACTTCTTCGACGTGATCACCAACGGGTTCGGCGCCATGCCGGATTACGCCTCCCAGATTCCGCCGGAGGATCGCTGGGCGATCGTCGCGTACGTCCGCGCGCTCCAGCTTTCGCAAAGGGCGCCGCTCGCCGTCGTTCCGCCGGAGAAAAGGGCCGACCTCGACCGCCCGGCGCCGGCGGCGGGGCCGTCCCCCGAATCGCCCGAATTTCCGATGTTCCCAGCTTCGGCGCCGGAGCGCTCCGGACCGAAGGCCCCCGGCGGCGGCGATCGGAGCGCGCCCGCGGCCGCGCCCGGCAGCCCGAAGGAGAAGGACCACCGATGATCGACGCCGCGATCTCCGCCGATCTGAGCGCCGGCATCGGCCGCGCGCGCCGGCGCGCCCTCGTGGCGGGAGCCGCCGGCCTTGTCGCGTCCGCGGCGGGCTTCTTCCTTGCGCCCGGGAGGTTTTTTCCCTCGTACCTGTTCGCGTGCATGTTCTGCCTGGGCCTGGCGCTGGGCTGTCAGGCGGTGCTCATGCTTCACCACGTCACGGGCGGCGCCTGGGGCATCCCGATCCGGCGCCCGCTGGAGGCCGCAACCCGCACGCTGCCCGCGATCGCCGCGTTCTTCGTGCCTCTCCTGTTCGGCTTGAAGACGCTCTACGAATGGGCCCGCCCCGAGGAGGCCGCCCACGACGTGATTCTCCGGCACAAGGCTCCGTACTTGAACGTCCCGTTTTTCCTCGTCCGATTTGTCCTCGGCTTCGCGGTGTGGATGGCGTTCATGTATTTCTTGAATCGCTGGTCCCGGGAGCAGGACGAGTCGCCGAAGCGGGGCCTCACCCGGCGGCTCCAGCTCCTTTCCTCGGCGGGGCTCGTCGCCTATGGCCTGACCATCACCTTCTTCTCGATCGACTGGGTCATGTCGCTCGAGCCCCATTGGTACTCGACGATGTACGGGGTCCTCTTCATCGCGGGTCAGTCCCTGTCGGGCTTCGCCTTCATCGTCGCGATGACCGTGATTCTCGCGCGGTTCGAGCCTCTGGCCGGGTTCGTCAACCCGAAGCATTTCCACGATCTCGGCAAGCTGATGCTCGCCTTCGTGATGTTCTGGGCCTACGTCTCCTTTTCGCAGTACCTCATCATCTGGTCGGGGAACCTGCCCGAAGAGATCCCCTGGTACCTGCGGCGGTTGAACGGCGGGTGGGGCTGGTTCGGCGTCGCGATCGTTCTCCTCCACTTCCTGCTGCCGTTTGTCCTGCTTCTCCCGGCGTCCGCCAACCGCAACCCGCGGATCCTGATCGGCGTCGCGGGACTGGTCTTGTGCATGCGGCTCGTCGACGTCTTCTGGTACATCCGGCCCGCGACGTCGCCGCCCCGTCAGCTCGCGCTTCACTGGATGGACCTCGCGGCGCCGATCGGCGTGCTCGGCCTCTGGTTATTTCTGTTCCTGGGCCAGCTCCTGCGGCGGCCGCTCCTTCCTGTCAACGATCCTGAATTCCGGGAGGCCCTCGAACATGGCGCACACTGAGCCGCATTCGGGCGGCCACGAGCCGGACTTCGTCGCCGCGAAGCCGCTCGCGGGCTTCCTGGTGAGCATGGCCGTCGCGCTGATCCTGATCGGCGTCGTGATGTGGGGCGTGTTCCGACTCCTCGCCCGGGATGCCAGGTCGCTGGACCGCCCGCTGCCCGGAAACGTCGCGCAGTCGCTCAGGCGTCTCCCGCCCTACCCGAGGCTCGAGGACAGGCCGCTCGCCCCCCGCGCCCGACTGAACGCGGAGGAGAACGCGCGGTTGAACACCTTCGGCTGGGTCGACAAGCCCTCGACCGTGCACATTCCGATCGACCTCGCGATCGACATCGTCGCCCGGCAGGGGATCGAGGCGACTCCTCCCGCCGCTGCGGGTTCCGCCGCCGGCGCGGTGCCCCCCGTCGAGCCGACCCCGCCGGAGGCGGCCCGATGAGCGCGGATCCCGGTCTTTCGTGCCGCCGCCCCGCGCGCCGAGGCGCGAGACTCGCCGCGATGCTTCTCGCGTCCGGCGCCTTTGTCGCGGCGGCGACGGGGCAGACGCAGCGGGCGGATCCTGCGCCGGTCTCGACTTCGACCCCAAGAGCTTTGCGCGGGGTCGGCATCGACCAGAAACTCGGAGCACAGATCCCGCTGGATCTCCTGTTTCAGGACGAGGGGGGTCGGCCGGTCCGCCTGCGGCAGTACTTCGGGGACCGGCCCGTCGTCCTCGTCCTCGCGTATTACAACTGCCCGATGCTGTGCACGCAGGTCTTGAACGGGCTGGTCTCCTCGATGCGGGCGCTGTCCTTCGACGCCGGGAAGGAGTTCGAGGTCGTCACCGTCAGCTTCGATCCGCACGACCGCCCTGCCGACGCGGCGGCGAAGAAGGTTCCCTACATCCGTGAGTACGGCCGGCCCGGCGCGGCTCAGGGCTGGCATTTTCTGACGGGCGGCCCGGGCTCGATCGACCGGCTCGCGCAGGCGGTCGGCTTCCGATACAGCTGGGACAACGACCTCGCGCAGTTTGCGCACGCGAGCGCGATCTTCGTACTGACGCCTGACGGCAAGCTGTCGCGTTATTTCTTCGGCATCGAGTACGCGCCGCGCGACCTGCGTCTCGGGCTCATCGAGGCGTCTAACCGCCGCATCGGAAACCCGGTCGACGCCCTTCTCCTCTATTGCTATCACTACGACCCGAAGGTCGGCAAGTACGGCGCCGTCGTGATGAACCTCGTCCGTCTGGCGGGGGTTGGCGCGGTGCTCATCCTGTCGACCTTCGTCACCCTGATGTGGCGGCGGGACCGCCGCCGCGACGCCGCGCGGATGAAATCCGCCGGCGGCGGGCCGGAGGCTCCGGGCGACCATATGCATACGCATACGCGTACGCGGCCCCGCGGGGCGCACTGATGAATACCGAGCTTCCGCTCTTCCCGGTCCAGGCCTCCGCGATGGCGGGGCAGGTGGACGCGCTCTATTTCTACCTCCTCGCCGTGAGCGCGTTCTTTTCCCTGCTGATCGCGCTGCTCGTCATCGTCTTCGCGATCAAGTACCGGCGCCGTTCCAACGACGAGTATCCGGTCGGCAACGAGGGCTCCTTGAAGCTCGAGCTCGCCTGGACCATCATTCCGTTTCTCATTTCGCTGACCTTTTTTGCGTGGGGCGCGCGGATCTATTTCCGGATGAACCGGCCCCCCAACGACGCGATGCAGATCTACGTGGTCGGCAAGCAATGGATGTGGAAGATCCAACACTTGGACGGCGTCCGGGAGATCAACGAGCTGCACGTGCCCGTCGGCCAGCCCGTGCGCATGACGATGACCTCGGAGGACGTGATCCACAGCTTTTTTGTCCCCGCGTTCCGGATGAAGCGCGACGTCGTGCCCGGGCGCTATTCGACCGTCTGGTTCAAGGCGACGAGGCCGGGCGATTTCCACATCTTCTGCTCGCAATATTGCGGCACGAAGCATTCGGCGATGATCGGGACGGTTCATGTCCTGCCTCCGACGGAGTTCCAGGCGTGGCTCGCCGGGGGGGCGGGCAGCGAGTCTCTTGCCTCCGCCGGCTCGAAGCTCTTCCTGCAGCACGCCTGCAACACCTGCCACCGGAGCGATTCGCTGGCTCGAGGGCCCAACCTCGAGGGGCTGTTCGGCAAGCCGGTGCACCTTCAAAACGGACAGACCGTCGTCGCGGACGAGCAGTACATCCGCGAATCGATCCTGATGCCGCAGGCGAAGCTCGTCGAAGGCTTTCAGCCGATCATGCCGACGTTTCAGGGGTTGATCAGCGAGGAAGGTCTTCTCCAGCTGGTTGCCTACATCAAGTCGCTGTCGCCGGTGCCGGGCGCCGCGGGCGCCGGCACGAGCGGAGCCGCAGCCGCGGAAGCCGGCAAGGCGAGGATCGCCCCGCCGGTCAGGAACTCACCTCCGGAGCGGGAGGCTCCCAAATAATGAGCGCTGCCGAATACGTCGAGCCCGAGGTGGCCGAACCGCGCGAGAACTACCTGACCGCCGGCTACGGCGTGCGTTCGTGGCTTCTCACCAGGGATCACAAGCGGATCGCTCTCCTGTATCTCATTTCCATTACGTTCTTCTTTTTCCTGGGAGGGTTCTTCGCGCTCCTGATCCGGCTGGAGCTCTTGACGCCCGCGGGAGACCTCGTCCAGGCCGAGACGTACAACAAGCTCTTCACGATGCACGGCGTCGTGATGATCTTCTTCTTCCTCAT
>JBDUBP010000042.1:0-6310 GCA_040004075.1 Acidobacteriota bacterium
TGACGGGAACCGAGCCGTTCACAAAGCCCAGGATGTCCCGTTCCTCCGCGTCTCCATAGTGGAAGCTCGGCTGCGGGACGGCATTGTGGCCCCCGTCTCCCTTCACGATCTGGTCGCGGGGATCGTTGCCCGCGCGATTGGTCGCGTTGCGCTTGCGGTACTCGCCCGTGAAGTTCAACCCTCCTCGGCCGAGCTTGACTCCGACGTTGCCCGAGCCGTCGAACACCTCGCCGTCCGAGTGCGTCGTCGTGCCTCCTGTCAGGCCGAGCTCGAGAGGAGTGATGCCGGACTTCAGAACGATGTTGATGACGCCCGCGATGGCGTCGGAGCCATACTGTGCCGCCGCGCCATCGCGCAGCACCTCGATCTTCTCGATCGCGCTCGCGGGAATTGCGTTCAAGTCGACGCCCGTGGACCCCCGCCCGACGCTGGTGTTCACGTTCACCAGGGCACTCGTGTGGCGGCGCTTGCCGTTGATCAAGACCAGCATCTGGTCCGGTCCGAGGCCGCGCAGCGTCGCCGGCCGGACGGAATCCGTCCCGTCGGCGATCGTCGGGCGTGGGAAGTTGAAGGAGGGAGCGATCGACTCGATGATCTGCGCGGTCTCGGCGCTTCCCGAGGCCGTCTCGATCTGCTGTGCCGAGATCACATCGACGGGCACGGCTTTCTCGGCGGCGGTTCCCTGCGCGCGCGAGCCGACCGTCACCTCCTGGGAAAACGAGAGGGCGACGGCGAAGTCCTGCCTCAGGGCCCCCGCCGTGATGGGGATCTTGACGACTTTCGACTGCAGGGTGGGTCCTAAGACCCGCACCTCGACGGTCTGTCCCGGCGCGGCGGCGCCCGCCGGGATCGTGATGCTGTAGCGGCCCGCGCGGTCCGTGGTCGCGCTCAACTTGAGCTCCGGGATCGTGACGGTGGCGCTGCCGACGCCGGACCCGTCTTCCTGATTGGTGACCCTGCCGGCGATCACCATGTCGCCTTCGGCCGCCAGGGCCGAAGCGCATGTCATCAGAAACCCGCAAACGAAAACCAACGCGAGGCCGAGGCAAGCGGGAAACCTTCTCATCGCCCCACCCTCCTTCTCGTTAAAAGAACCGCGCAAGGTCCGCCGGTGATGGCTCCAGGTCCCGCGGGAATTTTCCGGCGGCGCGCCGAGGAGTCCGATGACGGAATTTACGCAGATCTTACAGCGGGGTTTTACGGCCATAGGCGGAAGAACGCGCGCCGGGGGAGAGGCCGGAGGCAAGCGCGGTGAGAGAGATGCCTCGAATCCGAGAATCAGGCGCCCTGATCGGAAGGCGGAAGGCGAAGGAGCGAGTCGTCCTTTCTGGACGCTCAACGCTCAACGCTCAATGCTCAACCTCCCTTATTCGACGCACCCCCGAGCCGCGACACGCCAGACGGCCTCGACCTTCCCGTCGCGCACGGCGTAGACGCGGTCATGGAGGTTCGTCACGACGCACGCGTGGTTGGGGACGATCGAGACCCGCTCGCCGACCGAGAACCGTTCGCCGGCGACGACGTCGATGACCCCGTGCTCCTCCGACAGGCGGGCGATCCGGCTCATCCGCCCGATCAGAAACCCATGCCCGCCGGGGCGGGGACGGAGTCCGTCCGAGGAGAGGGTCTTCGAACCGGCGTCGACGACGGCTCGGTCCGCGTCGGGGACGCTCACGACCGTCGCCTCGATCGTCATGGCGCAGTCCTCGATCGTGCCGGTGCGAAGCGAGACCTGCGACGCGTCGTGGAACACGTAGTTGCCCGGGCGGCACTCCGTAACACCGGCTGCGCCGATCGCGTGTCGAGCCGAGGGCGTCGAGCCCACCGACACCTCGGAGACGGCGAGGCCCGCCTCGCGGATCTTCGCCGCCGTCTCCGCGAGGATCGCGCCCTCCGCCCGGCCGACCGAGGCGACTCCCTCGGGCGATTCCTCGTGGTAGGCGTGGCCGGCGTGCGTGAAGACCCCTCGGACGGAGACGCCCGGCAGGCCCGCGATCCGCGTCGCGATCTCGACGGCCGCCTCCGGCGCGACGCCCACGCGGTGCAGCCCGCAGTCCACCTTGAGCAGCACGTCGAGCGTTCTCCCCGCGGGCGCGAAGGGCGCGCCGAGAGCCCGAGCTCCGGCGACACTGTCGACGCCGACGGCGAGCCGGCAACGGTCGTGGAGCGCCACCAACCGCTCCGGTTTTCCCTTCCCGACGACCGGGTACGCCACGAAGATGTCGTCGAACCCCGCGTCCGCGAAGACCTCCGCCTCCGAAGTCTTCGCGAGAGACAGACCCGACGCGCCGGCCGCGAGCTGCATCCGTCCGATCTCCGGACACTTGTGCGTCTTGGCGTGGGGGCGCAGCCGCGCGCCCGCCGCTCGCGCCACGTCCGCCATCCTCGCGATGTTGCGCTCGAGAATCGCCAGGTCGATGACGACGGCGGGAGTCGGGAGGTCTTCCTTCGCCGTCACGGGCGCCGGCCTTCGCGTGCGCCGTCCGGAATTGCTGGAGCCATCGACCCGTAGCATAGGGCGAGTCGCTTGACAGCGCGGCGTCCTGACGCCACTGTTTCCGGAATCCATGACGTTCACGCGAGCGGCTTCGTGCTTCGTGGTCCCTCCGCACATGCTCCGTTCCATTGCGGAGAACGGCTCGCCCGAGGAACGCCGCGACGCGCTCGCCACCCTCCTCTCGTCCGAGCGGTTTCGGACCCGCCGCCAGCTCGTGGCCGCGCTGCCTCTCGTCACGCCGGCGGGGGAGAGGCGGAGGACGATCTTCGACGCGCGGCACGGCACGAGTCTGCCGGGACGCCTCACCCGCCGCGAAGGGCAGGGAGAGACCGGCGATCCCGCAACCGACGAGGCGTACGACGGGGCGGGCGCGACGTTCGACCTCTACTTCGACGCCTTCGGCCGCAACTCGATCGACGACCGCGGAATGCGGCTCGACTCGTCCGTCCACTACGGCACCGGCTACGACAACGCGTTCTGGAACGGCACGCAGATGGTCTATGGCGACGGGGATGGGAAGCTCTTCACGCGATTCACCGTGGCGGTCGACGTCATCGGCCACGAGCTGACGCACGCCGTGACCGCGCACGAAGCCAACCTCGATTACCAGGATCAGCCGGGCGCCTTGAACGAGTCGATCTCGGACGTGTTTGGCTCGCTCGTCAAGCAGCGGGAGCTCCAGCAGACCGCGATCTCCGCGGACTGGCTCATCGGCGCGGGGCTCTTCACGCAGCGCGTCGCCGGCAAGGCGCTCAGATCCCTCGAAGCCCCGGGCACGGCCTACGACGACCCGGTGCTCGGAAAGGACCCGCAGCCCGGTCACATGAGCGACTACGTCGAGACCTCCGACGACGACGGCGGGGTGCACATCAACTCGGGAATTCCGAACCGGGCCTTCTCTCTCGCGGCGACGGCCATCGGGGGGTTCGCGTGGGAAAAGGCGGGACGCATCTGGTACGTCGCCCTTCGGGACCGGTTCCGCAGGACGACGGATTTCGTCCAGGCCGCCCGGCTGACGGCCGCGGTGGCAGAAGAGCTCTACGGAAAAGCGGGGCGCGAAGCGGCCGCGGTCCGGGACGCGTGGTCCGCCGTCGGGCTTCCCGCATGAGTCGTGTAGGCTGACCCGCCATGCGTTCGTCCCAACGCCCTCGCTGGCTCTCCTCGACCGCGCTGATCTTCTACGGCCTCATTCTGGGGGTCGTGCTCGGGGCGCTTTTCCCCGCGGAGACGCACCCGGCCGCCTACGAGACGTTTCGCTTCCTGTCGAAGGCGTTCATCAGCCTGATCAAGATGCTGATCGTTCCGCTGATCTTCTCGACGATCGTCGTGGGCATCGGAAAGACCGGCGACGTACGCGCGGTCGGGCGGATGGGCTGGAAGGCGCTCGTCTACTTCGAGGTCGCAAGCACGATCGCGCTCGCGCTCGGCCTCGCGATCGCGCACATCGTGCGGCCGGGCGACGGACTGAAGCTCCCGCCGTCGGGCGAGTCCCTCGTGCAGCCAAAGACGTTCGTCGAGACGCTTCTGCATCTCTTTCCCTCCAACGTCATCGACGCGATGGCGAAGCAGGACATCCTGCAGGTCGTCGTCTTCGCGACGCTGATCGGCGTCGCGGCCGCGCACGTCAAGGGAAAGTCGGAGCCGTTCCTGACCCTCATGGACTCCGTCGTGGCGGTCATGTTTCAGCTCACGGACTACGTGATGGCCCTGACGCCGCTCGGTGTCCTCGGGGCGATGGCGGGCGCCGTTTCCCACCACGGACTGAAGGTGCTCGGCTCCTACGCGAAGCTCGTGGGATCGCTCTACGGGGCGCTCGTCCTGTTCACGCTGATCGTCCTGATCCCGGCGCTGCTGATCGCGCGCGCGCCCATCCGGCAGTTCTTCCAGAAGATCCGCGAGCCCTTCCTCCTCGCGTTCTCGACCGCGTCTTCGGAGGCGGCGCTGCCCCGGGCCCTCGAAAAGATGGTCGAGTACGGCGTGCCGAAGTCCGTCGCGGGCTTCGTGATCCCGGCGGGATACTCCTTCAACCTCGACGGCTCGACCCTTTACATCTCTCTCGCCGCCTTGACGATCGCCCAGGCTGCGGGGATCAAGATGTCCCTGGAGACCGAGCTTCTGATGATGCTGACCTTCCTGCTGACGTCCAAGGGCGTGGCGGGAGTCCCGCGCGCTTCCCTCGTGATCATCGCGGCCGGCTGCGCCGCCTTCAACCTGCCGGGCGAGGCCGGCGTCGCGATGATCCTGGCCGTGGACGAGCTCATGGACATGGCGCGGACGTCCATCAACGTCATGGGCAACTGCGTCGCGTCCGTCGTCGTCGCTCGGTGGGAGGGGGTCCTGGGAGAGCCCGTCCCCGTGCGGGACGAGAGCGCGCCGGGCGCCGAGGTCGCCGCCCAGCCATGAAACTGCTGCTCGTGCGCAGTGGGGGCGTCGCGGGGATGGCGCGCAAGTCGGTCGTCGACACCGAGCACGGGAGCGCGCACGATCAGGAGATGCGAAGCCTCGTCGCCAAAGCCGACCTGGCGCGCTTCTCTGAGGCGACGCTCCGAACCGGGCCCGACCGCATCCGCTACACGCTGTCCGTCGAGGACGGCCAGACGAGCCATTCCGTGACCTTCGACGAGGAGCACACGCCGGAGCAGTTCCGGCCGTTGATGGAGGCGATCCTCCGCCACGCCACGACCGACGACCCGGAGGCGACGAGAGGCTGAAAAGCTGTCAGCTCTGAGCTGTCAACTCGGAGTCTTTGAGGTTGCGGACGGCGAACTCGTCGTCCGGGTGGATCTCGAGGAAGTCCGCATCCCGGTCGATGACGATCGCGCCGCCAAACGAGACGACATCCCCCTTCCGGATCTCCCGCGCCTCGCAGACTGCGTGCGCGCGGGTGTCCGGCTCGATCTCCAGTCGCAGAAAGAGCGGCCTCGAGAGGTCCGCTTTGCGGGCTCCGATTCCGAAATCCGAGAGCGCGACGTCGATCGTCCAGAAACCGTCCGTCGAGTACTGCACGCCGCGCACGGGAGAGCCCGTCCCGCGCCCTTCGCAGCCTGTCTCGCTCCAGCCGGAGATCCCCAGCCGCTTGAAAGGCGTCGTCAGAAAGGAAAGGAAACGCACGAGCCACGAGAGGCTCGGCCTGGGCTCCGTCGAGAGCATCGACAACGTGTGCGCCGCGTCGCACGCGGCGCCCATGAAGCGCGCGGGGTCGGCGGAAATCAGCCGTCGCCGCCAGTAGTGCAGCCCCTTCATGCGCAGCGGGCCCCTCCCGAACGGACCGGCCGCCCCTTCACTGCCGCCGTCCGACCAGTCCGGCCGAGAACGTGCGCGCGTCCACGGTCGCCAGCGCCGCCGTCACCCTCGGCGGGAAGAGGCGCCGATGCGGGACGTCGACGAGGGCCGTGGGAATCGCCCAGAGGTCCTCCTCCGCGGTCATCCAGCGAAGCCGGTCGAAGCGCGCGAGGTTCACGGGACGCGAGTAGCGGCGGAGAGTCTTCTGCCGCCGGAGGTTGAAATACCCCTCCACATAAGAGAGGACGAGCGTCCGGATGGTCGGGTGGACCGGCTCGCGGTAGCGCAGTCCGGAGTAGTTCGAGCGGGCGATCGCCCCCCAGCCGGCCGGTCCGCGGAAGAGAGCGAGCACGTGGTCGTCGTCCTGGTCCGCCTCGAGGTCGAGAATCAGCGGCGGTTCTCCCTGGACTCGCAGGGCCGCCGCCGCAAACAAAGCGCCATCCATGCACTGGACGGTCCGTTCGCGCAGCACGCGCCGCGCGGAGCGGCAGCCGGCCGCGGCCGAGTCGTAGTCGATCGAGTCGAGGTAGC
>JBDUBP010000066.1:0-6306 GCA_040004075.1 Acidobacteriota bacterium
CCTTGTTTCCGCCCGCCTGCATCTGCCGCATGATCACGAACCAGATCGCGACCAGCAGGATCAGGGGCCCGTACATGACGAGTGCCGAGACGAACGAGGAATCCTTCGTGGGAGTGGCCTCGATCTCGACTCCCTTGGCCGAGAGATCGTCGACAAGCTTGGGGTAGGCGGGCGCATAGGTCTTGAAGAGCGTCTCGCGCTTGCCGGACGAGGGGGTGTACGTGCCGCGGATCTCGTCGCCGCGGATCGTGACCTTCTGGACGTGGCCCTGGCTCACCTGCGTGAGGAACCGGGAGAAGGTGATTTCTTCGACGGCGGTGGCGCCCGTCTTGAAGACGTTCCAGGCGAGGATGATCAGAACCAGGATGACCATCCAGAGTAGAAGGTTTTTGATCGTCGCGTTCAACGGTGGCTCCTTGCGGAAAGGGTCTTTTTCGAGGCGTCCAGCATAACGGAGGTCCGGCGCGATTTATTGCCCGCGTCCAGGAAATGCGCGCCGTCAGGCAGAGGCGTAAACCTCGGCAATGTATGGAAGATTGGCGTGCTGTCCCTCGTGGTCCATGCCGTATCCGGCAAACCGCCCGCCTTCGGTCGAGAAGAGAGGGAAGTCGACCGCGATGTCGGTCGTCCGCTCCGCGGGCTTGTCCAGGATCGAGACGAGGCGGATGTGCGAGGCCCCCGCGGCCGTCAGCTGCGTGATCAGGTAGCTTTCGAGGACTCCGCTGTGGACCACGTCCTTCAGCAGCACGACGGGCCGCGACAGCGAGAACCCGGTCGAGAAGTCGATCTGGAGGATCTCACCCGAACCGGCGTGGCGGCTGACCGCTATGTACTCGCAGGCTAAGGGGATCGTCATCTCCCGGGCGAGGTCGGCGAGGAGAAACGAGGACCCCTTGAGCACGGAAACCAGGGCGGGAAGCTCCCCCGCGAACTCCCGGTCGAGCTCGCCGGCGATCTCCTTGACCCGCGCGCTGATACGCGTGCGGTCGTACCTCGGCTCAAGGCGCAGGTTCTCCATGAACGATCTCTCCCGCAGGAAGTTGCACAAGATCGTACACCTGTGCGCCCCGCTCCGAGAGCCCGAATGACAGGAGGCCGCCGCGCCGGCGGATCGCGATCCGGCGCCCAGCCTCGAAATGAAAGTCCTTTCCCGAGGCAAGGCGTTCCCGGACCTGCTCGCGCTCGCGCCCCGTCATGGGCGGGTGCCCGCGACGGGAGAAGGGCGCGGCGGCCGCTTCGAGCGCGAGCCGCTGCAGATCGGCGGGGCACGTCTCGAGGAGTTTCGCGTCGATCAGGGCGGTTCCGGGCCCCCGGCGCAGGGCCGGAGCGATGACGGCGGCGAATGAGGCGTCGAGCGCGTCGCGTCGCCGCCGGCACTCCGCGGCGCCGTCTTCCCACTCCTGCCGGAGCGAAGGCGCGGCGGCCGCGATACGCCGCCGGATGCGGTTGCGGGCGAGGCGGAGGTCTCCGTTGGTCCGGTCCCGGCGCCACGTCAGCCCGCGGGAGCCGAGATACTCGACGATCCCGGCGCGAGTCACCTCGAGCATCGGCCGCACGACCCCGTCCTCCCTCCGCTCGCGAGGGCCAGCGAGAGAGGCGACCCCGCCCCGGCGGTCCCGCGCCAGAAGGTAGGACTCGAGCGCGTCCCCGGCGTGGTGGGCGGTTGCGACGCTGTCCGCGCCGGCCTCCCGTCTCATCCCGGCGAGCGCGGCGTAGCGGACGTGCCGGGCGCCTGCCTCGGGCGAGAGCCCCTGGTCGCGGGAGGCCGCGCGCGCATCGGCGCGGCGGGACAGGAAGGGGAGACCGAGCCTCCGGGCATGATCCGAAACGAACGCGAGGTCAAAGTCGGCCTCGCGTCCCCTCCACCCGTGGTGAACGTGCCCGGCGGCGAGCCGCCATTGAAAGCGCGGCGCGAGCTCCGCCGCCGCGTGCAGAAGGGAAAGAGAATCGGCCCCTCCCGAGACGGCGAGCAGGATCGACCCTCCCGGGGGAAGGAGGCCGGTCGAGGCGGCCCGAGCGAGCGCCTGAAGGAGGGGATCCACTCCGCGATGGTAAGCCCCGGGGGAATTCGGCGCTGTGCTAGCATCCGCGGTCCCTCCGCCGGGGCGGTGTAGCTCAGTTGGTCAGAGCAAGCGGCTCATATCCGCTGTGTCCGGGGTTCAAATCCCTGCACCGCCACCATTACCGTCGCTGCGCTCGCTGCGGGGCCTGCGTTCGCCGCGGGCGAACGCATCGGCGAGCGGCTCGCCTGAGGGCTCGACCGCTTGCCTGGCCCCTTCGCTCGCTCCGCTCCCGCAGCGGGAGGCTCCTCCCTCCCTTCGGTCGGGAGACTTCTCACGCTGCGGGCTTAGCCACGATCTCGACGGAAGCGCAGCTCTGCCCCCTTCTGCTCCCTCTCCCCGCCGCGCCGGGGGAGAGGGCTGGGGTGAAGGGCGGCCCTTATATGGAGGGCGATTCTGAGAAAAGACCCTGCGTGCGGCGTCCCCGCGTGCCGGGGGGGAGGGCCGGGGTGAGGGGGAGGTTGCTTCTTTCGTGGTCGCCCTCATGCCGGCGCGGGTCCTTCGTTTTCGGGGGATTTTTGGCGGTCGAATGTGTAATGGGTGGAGGAAGCAGGCGTTTCGGCCTTACTCACGCAGAACGAGCGTGCAGACTCTGAGCAATTCGTGCCCATAATGAGAGTCTCCGGCCGGGGCCGCGCTTGCGTCGGACGTGAGCGATAACGAAACGAAGATCCGGAGGAGAAGCCGATGTTTCTGGAAATGGTGATCGGAAAAATTCATCGCGCCCGCGTCACGCAGGCGGACGTGAACTATGTCGGCTCGATCACGATCGACTCGAGGCTTCTCAAGGCCTCGGGGATCCTCCCGTACCAGCGCGTGCAGGTCGTCAACATCAACAACGCGAACAGGGTCGAGACCTACGTGATCGAGGGGCCGGAGGACTCCGGCGTCATCTGCTTGAACGGCGCGGCCGCGCTTCTCTTCAACGTGGATGACCTCGTCATCATCATGGCCTACGCCCACATGGAGCCGCACGAGGCCGCCAACCACCGCGCGCCCCGGGTCGTCTTCGTCGACCTGGCCAATCGGATCACGGGAACGCTCTCGCACGGCGACGTCCCCTGGGACTACGTCCCCGAACAGCGCCACGCCTGACGCGAGCAGGCAGTTCGGCCGCGAATTGAGAGTCCGCTGAATCGCCAGCCTCCCGTGACTCAACTCTGAACTCTGAACTCTCAATTTCTCCCATCCCTCTATACTCCTGACATGCCGGGCCTTTCCGACAAGTGCGGCGTCTGCGGGACTTCTTTCCTCTTCAGCCTGCCCCGGTGCGGCTTCTGTCACAAGGCCGTCTGCGCGACCTGCAACGTCCGAGTCGGCGGCTCGAACTTCTGCACGAAGGCGTGCGGGCACAACTTCTTCTTCGGCGGTGAAGAGGACGTCGAGGACGCCGCCGGGTCGGACGTCGACGACGAATGAGCTCTCCGGAGGCGGCGACCCCGTCCCGGCCGTCCCGCTTCGGACGATTCTTCTGGCGCGACCCGAATACCCAGTTCCTCCTTCTCGCCGCGGCGGTCGGGCTCTTAGGCGCGCTCGGCGCGATCCTGTTCCGCGCCGTCACTTCGCGGCTGACGGTCCTCCTGATGGACGCGCACGACGTCGTCTCGGCAGCGCAGACGCTGCCGGTGGCCCTGTGTCTCTTTTTTCCGGCGGCTGGCGGGTTCGTCGGCGGCCTCATCATCCGAAAGTCCCTGATCTCGGGAGAGACGCACGGGATCTCCGAGATGATCGAGGTGGTTTCTCTCGGGCGGCGAAGCGTGCGCATGCGTCCGGCCGTCGCGCGGGTCTTCTCCTCCATCGCCGTCATCTCGACCGGAGGGTCGGAGGGGCGCGAAGGCCCGATCATCCAGATCGGCGCGGCGATGGCCTCGTGGCTCTCGCGCCGCCTGAAGCTCTCTCCCGAGCGCGTGCGCATATTGACCGCCTGCGGCATGGCCGCCGGCGTCGCCGGCGCGTACAACACCCCCATTGCCGCGACCCTTTTCGTTCTCGAGGTCGTGGTCGGGTCGTTTTCCATGACGCTCTTCGGCCCGACCGTCGTCGCCGCCGTGCTGTCGACGATCCTCGTACGATTCGTCCTTGGGGATGAGCCCGTCTACCGCGTCGCGGCGTTCCGACTCGAGTCCGTCTTCGAGCTGATCCCTTTCGCGTTGATCGGCTTGCTGGCCGGGCCGAGCTCGGCGCTGTTCATGCGGTCCCTGCGAACGGCAAAGACGGCGTTCGCGCGTCTCCGGCTTCCGCGGCCCGTCTCGATGGCCATCGGGGGCGCGGCGGTCGGAGCTCTGGGGATCTTTCTCCCGGAAGTGTGGGGCAACGGGTTCGAGGGAGCCAACCGGATCCTCCGCGGGAACCCGACGCTCCTCTTTCTCGTCGCCATCTTCGCCGCCAAGATCGTCGCAACGTCCGCCACGATCGGCTCGGGAGGGGTCGGGGGAGTCTTCACTCCGTCGCTCCTGGTCGGGGCGGCGCTCGGCGGAGCCGTCGCGAAGGTCACGCATCTCGCGGTTCCGGGCCTCGAGGCGCCGGTCGGCGGATACGCGTTGCTCGGAATGGGAGGGCTTCTCGCGGGCGTCACGAGGGCGCCGCTGCTCGCGGTGATCATGATCTTCGAGCTGACGCAGAACACGGCGGTCATCCTTCCGATGATGGTGGTGTCGGTCTGCGCGATCGTGGCCGCGAAGGCGTTCGAGAAGGACTCGATCTACGTGCAGAGCCTTCGAGCGGCGGGAATCGTCTGGGAGCAGACGCCTGAAGCGACGTCGCTTTCCAGCCTGAAAGTCTCAGACGTGATGCGGACGGACGTGAAGCTCGTGCCTCGCACGCTTCCTCTTGCCGACATCGTGTCCACCTTTCTCCACACGCGCAGCCTCTATCTGTACGTGGGCGGCGACGAGGGCCGGCTGCTCGGCGTCGTCGACCTGCATGACATCAAGGAGTCGATGCCCGAGCGGGATCTGGCGAGCCTCGTCATCGCCGAGGACCTCGTCTCGGAGATTCCGTTCGTGACGCCGGACGAGTCGCTGACGAGCGTCAACGAAAAGCTCTGGTTCCGCGACCTCGGCCAGCTGCCGGTCGTCGAGAGCGCGGAGACCCGTCTGTTTCTCGGGGTCGTCACGCGTCGCGATCTTCTCGGCGCGTTCGACCGCGAGGTGCTCCAGCGCAATCGGCTCACCGCGCGCGTGCGGTTCGGCGACGATCTCTCTCAGTCGGGAACGTTCGACCTGCCCGAGAAGCACCGGCTGATCCAGGTGGAGATCCCCCCGCAGCTCGCGGGCCGGACCGTCGCCGAAGCCAGCCTGCGTCAGACGTTCGGCGTCTCCGTCCTCGCGGTGAAGAGGCTCACGCGGCAGGGCGTCGAGCGGCGGTTCGTTCCCGGCCCGGGCGACCGGCTCGAGACGGGCGACGTCCTGATCGTGCTCGGGACCGACGAAGCGATCGCGCGGCTGCGCTCCGGCGCCGCGTAAATGCCGGCAGGGGGACGAGCTTCGCGGCGGCTGAGTGCTATTCTCGGGTCGGCTTGAATCCATGAACAAGGGGAGAGAGAGCGAGTTCGTCGCCCTTCGCGGGAAGTGGCAGAAGGAGCGTACCCGGCTCTACGACCGCGATACGGGCCTCCCGACGATCGCCACCCTGACGGAGGATCTCGCCAAGGAGCTCCAGGTCCGCGGATCGCTGGCGGTCCTGATCTTCCGGCCCGGCTCCGAAGGGCGCGTCGAGGAGGTCTGGGGCTGGGAGGCGTACGACGACCTGCTCCTGGATTTCGTCCGCCGGCTGAAGGCGTTCCAGACGGACGGGATCGTCCCGACCGGTTCCTTCTGTCTCCCCTACGTGCGCTCCGACGAGATCATTCTCATGGTCGAGCCGGGCACGGCGCTCCTGGAGGAGCCCGGCGCCCTCGAGCAGAAGGCGGCGGAGCTCGATCAGCTGATCCGCGGATACCTCGCCGAGCGGGCGGACCTCTCCGGCCGATTCCGCTCCTTCGTCGGGGCCGGCCGCATCCTCTTCGACACCAAGTACCGGCTCGAGCGCCTGATCTACCGCGGCATCCAGGAGGCGCGCGACCAGGTCACCCGCAAGACGGTTCGCGCCGAGATCCGGGGCGGGGAGATGCTGCAGGACGCGATCGCGCGCCGCGACATCTCGCCCGTGTTCCAACCGGTCTTCGATCTCCAGACCGGCGAGATGATCGGCATGGAGGCGCTCTCGCGCGGGCCGCGCGGCAGCGAGTTCGAGAGCGGCGAGACGC
>JBDUBP010000215.1:0-6282 GCA_040004075.1 Acidobacteriota bacterium
TCGCCGTAACCGTCGAGCGCGACGACGTCGTCGGCGTACTCCTCGTCGACGTACCGCGCGGAGACGCTGCGGGTCGTGCCGAGCGAATCGAGCCGGTCCGCCGACCACGTGTCGAAGCGGTCTCGCGAGAACGTGCCTCGCTCGATCGTCGGTTCCTCTTCTCCTCGGACGAGCAGGTACTGGCCGGGCTTCAGCTTATAGCTTCCTTGAGGTGTGCGCACCTCCACGGCGCCGAGTCTCGCGACCACGATTGTTCCGCGCCTCGGGTCGGCGTTCACCCTCGCCCGGGACCCGGCGGAGAGATAGACCGTGGCGTCGTCGGTGTCGATTCGCGGAATCTGGCTGTCGTTGGCGCCGATCGCCGAGAGAACCACGGAGCCGTCCTTCAAGCGGATCGCGGAGAACTCGTCGTCCTCGCCCTGCTGGGCGTAGAGCGACTCGAAGCTCGCGCTCGTTCCGCCGCCCACGTGCAGGACGTTGCCGTCCGCGAGCCCCACTTCGGCGCGCCCGGCCTCGGAGACGACGATCTCGTCGCCCGAGGAGATCGGCATGTTCCGCCGCGCCTCGACACGCCCGTTCCACTTCGAGATCACGGTGACGTCGCCGGTGGTGGCGCGGAGGTAGGAATAGCCGCTGCGGCTCGCGCTGCGATCCGCCCGGTCGGAACGGTCCGCCCGTTCGGCCCGCGCCGTCCCCGCCAGCACCAGAATCGCCGCGATGGCCGCCGTGATCGTCAGACGCCTGGTTTTCATGAGGTCTCCTCCGGCAGACACGAGAAGAGCGATCCGCGTGCCACGGGTCCCGCTTGCGGTCTGCCCCAGAATGTGCTCAGAATCAACGACTTATGAAGCCTTACGCCCTGCGCGACCAGGTCGACGTGTCCCATCCCGGGTACAACCTGGGAAAATCCGAGGACAGCGGGACGGCGGGAGAAAGCGCGTCTTTCCGGGAGTCTCCCGCGCGCGGGCTCGTCTTTCGCGGCGCTCGGATGCCGGAGCCGCGGCGTCGGGGGGGCGGGCGATGATCCGCGATCTCGTCCGTTATGCGGACCCGCGCCTCTTCGCCCCGAATGCTCCGGCGGACCCCGCGTCGCCCGAGTTTCCGGGTCTTCTCGCCGACATGATCGAGACCTGCCGCGCGGCCCCGGGGATCGGGCTCGCGGCCCCGCAGATCGGCATCAACCTCCGCGTCGCGATCGTCGACCTCTCGGTGGGCGCGGAGCCCGACGGTCTGGTCGTCCTGGTCAACCCGGAGATCGTGGACGCCACCGGCCAGCAGAAAGAGGACGAAGGCTGTCTCTCGATTCCGGACGTCACCGAGCGCGTCATCCGGCCCGCCCGCGTCCGCGTGCGCGCCGCGGACGAGACCGGGAAAGTCCGCGAGGTCGAAGGCACGGGGCTTCTCGCGCGCGCCTTCGCGCACGAGGTCGACCACTTGAACGGGACCCTCTTCGTGGACCGGCTCCGCGGATTGAAGCGGGAGCTGACGTGGAGGAGGATCGACAAGCGAAAAGCGAAAGGACTCTGGTAGCTCCGTGAAGCTGCACAACACCCTCGGGCGCCGGACGGACCACCTCGTTCCGCTCGAGGCGGGGCACGTCCGCATGTACACCTGCGGCCCGACCGTCTACAACGTCGCGCACATCGGGAACCTCCGGACGTTCGTCTTCGAGGACGTGCTGCGGCGCGCTCTCCTTCTGGCGGGGCTGCGCGTCACGCAGGTCATGAACCTGACGGACGTGGATGACAAGACGATCCGGGGCGCCGCTGCCGAAGGCCTCCCGCTGACGGAGTTCACCGAAAAATATGCGCGGGAGTTCTTCCGGGATCTCGCGATCTTGAACGTCCAGCCGGCCGAGCAGTACCCGCGGGCCACCGATCACGTGCCGGAGATGATCGCCCTGATCGAAAAGCTGGGCGAGCGCGGCCATACGTACGAGTCGGACGGCTCGGTGTGGTTTCGCATCGCGACCTTCCCCGAGTACGGGAAGCTCTCCCGGATCGACCTGACCGCGATGCGTCGCGGCGATCGCGTCGCCGACGACGAATACGAGAAGGAGGACGTCAAGGATTTCGCCCTGTGGAAGGCGGTCAAGCCCGGAGAGCCCTCGTGGTCATCCCCCTTCGGAGACGGACGTCCCGGCTGGCACATCGAGTGTTCTGCGATGAGCATGAAATTTTTGGGGAACCGCTTCGACCTGCACACGGGAGCGGTCGACAACATCTTTCCCCACCACGAGAACGAAATCGCGCAGAGCGAGGGCGCGACCGGAGAGCCGTTCGTCAACATTTGGCTTCACTCGGAGCACCTGATCGTCGACGGCGAGAAGATGTCCAAGTCGAAGGGGAACTTCTACACGCTCGCGGACGTCCTCGCGCGCCGGGACGATCCCGCGGCGCTCCGCTACCTCTTTCTCTCCGTTCCGTACCGGAAGAAACTGAACTTCACCTGGGAAGGGCTGACCGGTGCCGCCACGGCCGTCGATCGGATCCGCTCGGCGGCTGCGAGGCTCGCCGAGGTCGCGGCGGCGGGTTCCGCGAAGCCGGGGGCGTTCGACGCGGCATCGAAGGCGAAGACTTTTCTCGCCGCCTTCCGCGTAGCGCTCGAGGACGATCTCAACACGCCGGAGGCTCTCGGCGCCGTGTTCCCGTTTCTGCGCGAGGTGAACAGCGCGATCGACGAGAACACGCTCGACGCGTCCGGGGCGGAAGTGGCCGGGGAGGCGCTCCGCTCGGCCGACAGCGTGCTCGGGATCCTTCCCGCCGGCAAGGAAGTCCTGCCCGCCGAGATCGAAGCGCAGATCGAAGCGCGCAACGCCGCCCGCAAGCGCCGCGACTTCGCCGAGGCGGACCGTATCCGCCTGGACCTCTCGAGCCGGGGCATCGTCCTCGAGGACGGCGCCGCGGGAACGCGGTGGAAGAAGGGGTGAGGGAGTCGTCAGATGTCAGTTGTCGGTTTGCAGTTTCCCCGGGATTCGACTGACGACTGAAAACGGACGACTGAGAAGCGCTTGACAGCTTCGAGGGTCCGGATTAGCCTCCCTTGCGATGACCTCGCTTTCGTCTTTCACCTGGTGGCGTCTCGAGAAGAGGCGGTAGGGCGAGTTCCGCCCTGCCGAGTCCGTCGGCCGGGGCGCTAAGAGATGCGGGAATCGCGACCCCCGGCCGGCACGGTCCGGGGGTTTTCCATTTGAAGCGCATTCTCGAGCTTCCTTCGCACGTCGCGTCCGTCGCCCCTCGCGACTTGGACGACGCGCGCCGCATCGTCGCGGCGCTTCCGAAGGCGGCCGGCGCCATCGAATACCGGATGGATCTCGCCGGCGAGCGGCTGCCGGCTTCCGTGCTCCTGAGCCTCGATCCGAGGCCCTCGATCGTCACGTGGAGGACGGCGCGAGAGGGCGGCCGGTTCGAAGGCGGGGCGTCGGAGTACCGGGCGCTGGCCCTCGAGGCGTACGAAGCGGGGGCGATCGTGGACGTCGAGCACGCTTCGGGTCTTCTCGCGGATCGCACCCTGTTTCCGGACCGGAGCCGGGTCGTCGTGTCCGCGCACTTCCCTTTCGCTCTGCCGCGGGATCCCGAAGCGGCGCTCGCCGCCATGAGCGAAGCGGGCGCCCGCGCCGTGAAGCTCGTCGCGGGTTCGGCGGACCTGCACGCGGCCTTCGAGACCGCGGCGCTGCAGAGGGTGGCGCGGCCCTTTCCCGTGTCGGTGTTTCCGATGGGTCCGGCGAGCGCGCCCGGACGAGTCCTCTCCGCTCACCTCGGCGCGGCGCTCGTGTACGGATCGGCAGGCGCTCCGACGGCGCGAGGGCAGCTGTCGATCGCCGATCTCGCCGGCGGGTACGGCACGCGAGCGCCGTTCCTGCCCGAGGCCCTCTACGGGATCGTCGCGGGAGATCCTTCCGCGTCGCTGTCTCCGCGGCTTCACAACGCGCTCTTTCGCGCGCGCGGGCTGCCGTTTCTCTATCTGCCGCTGCCCGTCTCGGACTTTGCCCGCGAGAAGCCTCCGGAGCTCCAGAGCGTCGCGCCGTTTCGAGGCTTCTCGATCACGCGGCCATGGAAGCGCGCGGCGGCGTCCGCCGGCGTTCCCTCGGACGACGTGCGCGCGACCGGAGCGGCGAACACCCTCGTCGCACAACGGGGACGGTGGCGGGCCGAGAACACGGACGTCGACGGCATCTTCGATCCGCTGGCGGACCACGACACCGGGGAGGGCCGCACCGCGGTCGTGCTCGGCGCCGGCGGGACGGCGCGCGCGGCGGTGGTCGCGGCGCGGCGGCTGGGGTACGACGTCGTGATCGCGAGCCGCCGGGAGGAGGCGGCCGACGCGCTCGCCTCGGAGCTGAAGGTGGACGCGGTGGCATGGAGCGACGTTTCAGAGACGGAAGCGGACCTCTACGTGAACACGACTCCCGTCGGGATGACCGAGGGGGACGGGTCCGCGGTGCCCGACCGGGTTCTCGAGAACCGCCCGCTCGTCTTCGATTGCGTGTACCGCCGGTCGGGGGAGACGGCGACTATCGCCGCGGCGCGCCGCGCGCGCTGCCCGGTGATCGACGGGCTCTCGATGTTCGCCGCGCAGGCGCTCCGCCAGGCGCGCCTCTTCGGAGTGGGCGACGCCGGAACCGAAGAAGTCCGGAAGATCCTTTCGGAGGCCCTGTCGTGAGCGCGAAGCGCGAGGCGGAACGTCTCGCCTTCGCCGCCCGGGCGGCGGGGGGACGGGCGACCCCCGTGGCGCGGGTCTTTCCGGCCGACGCCCTGACGCCCGTCACGCTGTTCCGGCGCATGCGCGCCGCGGGATCGGAGTGCTTCCTTCTCGAGAGCGTCGAGGGCGGCGAGACGATCGCGCGCTACACGTTCCTCGGGTGCGAGCCCGTCGCGCGGCTGACGGCGCGGGACGGCGCGATCGAGATCGACGAGGGGTCCGGCCCGCGGGCGGCGGGGCAGGACTTCCTCGCGGCCCTCGAGGCGCTGGCGACGCGGCCCGGGTTCGCCGCAGATCCGGACCTGCCGCCCCTTTCCTCGGGAGCCGTCGGGTTTCTGGGGTACGACGCCGTTCGCCTCTTCGAGGAAATTCCGGACGCCCATCCTCGCGACGGCGGCATTCCCGACGCGCTCTTTCTCCGCTTCGAGTCGGTCGTCGCCTTCGATCACGCCCGGCAGCGGCTTCTCCTCGTCACCGACGTGGTTCCCGAGAACGCCGGCGAAGAGGCCGCCGGAAAGGCCGCCGAGGCCGCGGCCGCGCGGCTCGACCGGCTGGAGCCGCTTCTCCACGCTCCCGACCCCCCGCGTCCCGGCGCGGCTGGGACAGTTCAGCCGCCGCGGGCGGCAATGCCCCGCGAGCGCTTTCTGTACCTCGTCGCGCAGGCGCAGGAGGCCATCCGCGACGGAGAGGTGTACCAGGTCGTTCTCTCGCAACGGTGGACCCTGGCGCTGGAGGTCGATCCGTTCGAGGTCTATCGCGCGCTGCGGATGCTCAACCCGTCTCCGTATCTCTTCTACCTCGAGACGCGAGAGGCGTCGATCTTCGGCGCCTCGCCCGAAATGCTGGTGCGAGTCCGCGGCCGCCACGCCGAGACGCGGCCGATCGCCGGCACTGCGCCGCGGGGCGCGAATCCCGCCGAGGACGCCGCGCTGGCCGAGCGTCTCCTGGCGGATCCCAAGGAGCGCGCCGAGCACGTCATGCTCGTCGATCTCTCGAGAAACGACCTCGGACGGGTGTCGGCGACCGGCAGCGTGCGGGTGCCGCGATACGCCGCCGTCGAGAAGTATTCGCACGTCCAGCACATCGTCTCGGAAGTTCACGGAGATCTGGCGGCAGGCCGGCGCGCGACCGAGGCGCTGGCCGCGTGCTTTCCCGCCGGGACGCTCACCGGAGCGCCCAAGATCCGGGCGATGGAGCTCATCGACGCGTTCGAGCCGTGCCGCCGGGGAGTGTACGGGGGGGCCGTCGGGTACCTCGACGCGGCCGGGAACCTCGATGTGGCCATCGCGATCCGCACCGCCGTCGTCGAAGGGGGAGTGTGCCGGATCCAGGCGGGCGCCGGGATCGTCGCCGACTCGATTCCCGAGAGCGAGTACCGGGAAGCCGAAGCCAAGGCGGCGGCGGTCTTCCGGGCCATCGAGATGGCGCGGGAGTGGGCGGCGGAGACGGATACCGTTTCCCGCCCTTCGCCCTTCGCCGTTCCGCGTTCGCCCGGTCACGGCCGATGATCGTCATCATCGACATCGGGCCGCGATGATCGTCATCATCGACATAGTGCCGCGATGATCGTCATCATCGACA
>JBDUBP010000210.1:0-6275 GCA_040004075.1 Acidobacteriota bacterium
AGGCGGACGTCTGCGTCACGCGCGACGGCCGATTCGTCATCTGGCACGACGCGGACCCGGGCGAGAAGATCGCCCTCGCCCGGCAATCGGGGCGGGAGGGTCTGCTGTGCACGCCGGATGTCGCGACGCTCGTCTCGAAATGGCGGCGGCGCGTCAGGGACCTGGACTACGAAGACTTTCGCGCTCACTACGGCTACCGGCTTCGAGAGGGCGGCGTCGCGGACCTGATCGGCAACGACGACGCGCCGAAGATCCCCGCCGCCACCCTCGACGACCTGCTCGCCTGGGCGGGCCGCGAGCCGCGGCTGTCGACGGTCTGCCTCGACATCAAGCTGGCGCCCGACCAGACGGAATCAGCCGCGCTCCTGTTCGCCCTGCTCCGAAAACTCTTCGCGGAACAGGGGGACATGCCGTTTCCGGCCGTCGCGCTGCTGACCCCGCAACGCGAGATTTTCGACGCCCTCCGCAGCGAGTCGGGGCGGCGTCCCCACGATGACCGACTCACCGTCCACGCGGACTTCGAGCTGCCCGGAATTCTGGCCGCGGCGCGGCACCTGCGGTTCCGCCGCGTCAGCATGGGGGTCGGACAGCGTTTCTGGCCGGGGTTCCGGGACGAGGTGGCGGACGTCGTGCGGGCGCGGGAGCGCGGCGACCTCGACTCCGTCATCGTCTGGACGATCAACGAGCCGGAACGGCTGGCGACGCTCGTCTCTTTCGGGGTGGATGGAATTCTGACGGACGAGCCGGCGCTGCTTCGAAAGATGATCTCCGAGGGCCGCGCGGACGCGCTCCGTTCGCGGAAATCGGAGGCGCGGGCGCGCAGTTAGAATCCCGCAGTGCTCTATCGATTCGATCACGTCCGCAAGGCCTACGGCCCGAAGGAAGTGCTGCGCGACGTCACGTGGCAGCACAACCCGGGCCAGAAGGTCGGACTCGTCGGCCGCAACGGCGCCGGCAAGACGACGCTGCTTCGCATCGCCCTCGGCCGCGAGGAGCCGGACTCGGGGGAGTTCGTCCGCGCGAACGCGCTCCGCGTCCAGACCGTAGACCAGGCCTTGAACGCGGACGCGCTCTCGGAGTCCCTCCACGACTACACGGCAGGCGCGTTCGCGGACCTCCATCGGATCGAGTCGGAGATGAGGCGCCTCGAGCACGCCATGGCGGACGGCGACAATTCGGCCGCGGTCCACGATCGCTACGACGCGCTGTCGCACCGGTTCGAAAACGAGGGCGGCTACGACATGGTCGCCGAGGTCGAAAAGGCGCTGTCGGGCCTCGGTTTCGACAAGGCGGACTTCGAGAGGCCGCTCGCGGAGCTCTCCGGCGGTCAGAAGAACCGGGCGATGCTCGCGCGGTCCATTCTTTCCAATCCCGACGTGCTGCTGCTCGACGAACCCACGAACCATCTCGACTTCAACGCCGTCGAGTTCCTGGAGGACTACCTTTCCCGTTCCCGCCGCGCGTATCTCGTGGTCACGCACGACCGGAGGTTTCTCGACCAGGTGGCCGAGGAGATCATCGATCTCGAGAACGGGCGGCTCTCCGACTACAGCGGCGGATACAGCGCCTACAAGCGCCAGAAGGCCGAGCGAATCCTGACGGCGACGCGCGCGTTCGACAAGCAGCAGGAATTCGTCGAGAAGGAGAAGGAGTACATCCGCCGCAACATCGCCGGGCAGAACTCCCGGCAGGCGAAGGGGAGGCGGACGAAGCTCGAGCGGGTCGACCTGCTCGAGAGACCGATGGACGACACGACCACGGTCGCCTTCCGGTTCGACGCCGCGCGGATCGGCGGCCGGAGCTTCCTCCGGACGAAGCACCTGAACGTCGGATACGAAGCCGGATCCCCGATCGTCCGGGACGTCAGCTTCGAGCTTCTCCGCGGCGAGCGGCTCGCCATCCTCGGCGAAAACGGCACCGGCAAGACGACCCTCCTGAAGACGCTGGCGGGCCGGCTCCCGGCGCTCTCCGGCTCGGTCGGCACCGGCCACGACGTCACGATCGGCTACTACGACCAGGAGCTGAAGGATCTCGACCCGAAGGGCCGCGCGATCGACGCCGTCTGGAACCTGAACCCGAACGCGACGGAACAGGCGATGCGGTCCTACCTCGCCCGATTCGCCTTTCGGGGCGACGAGGTGTTCGCACAGATCTCGGGGCTGTCGGGCGGAGAGAAGGGGAGACTGACCCTCGCCGTCGTCATGATGCAGCGCCACAATCTGTTGCTCCTGGACGAGCCGACGAATCACCTCGACCTCGACTCCCGGGAGGCCCTGGAAGAGTCGCTCGACGGGTTTCCCGGGTCGATCGTCTTCGTCTCGCACGACCGCGCCTTCATCGACCGGCTCGCGACGCGGGTCCTGGATCTGCGCTCCGGCCGCGCGGTCGCGATGGACGGCAACTATTCCGAAACGGCCTCCGCCCGCGCGGAGCGGCGCCGCCGCCCGGAGGCCCTAGGCGGTTCGGGCGGCTCCTCCTCCTCTGCCTTGTCGTCTCCGCGCGGACCCGCGATCGCCGTTCCCATGCAGCCCGGATCGGCTGCGCGACCCGCTCCCGCCTTAGCGGCGCCCCGGGAGGCGCCGGACCGGGACGGGGGCAAGCGCCGCCGCCGGATCAAGACGCTCGAGGAGAAGATCGCTTCGCTCGAGGGCGCCGTCGACCAGCTCGAGAGCCGGCTCTGGCAGGAGGCGCTCACACTCGGTCCGATCGCCTCGCGCGACCTCGCGGCCGAAAAGGCGGCGCGGCAGAAAGAGCTCGACGCCCTGGTCGAGGACTGGGCGAGGCTCTCGGAGGAAGAGGCGCAGGAGGCGGGACGGCCGTCGTGAGCGACGCCGCCGAGACTCGCGCCGGCATCCTCGCCATCGGCAGCGAGATGCTGGGCCCGCTGCGGCAGGACACAAACTCCCTCTGGCTGACGGCCCGTCTGGAGGAGATCGGGATTCCGGTCGTCCGCAAGTCGATCATCGGCGACGACCCGGCGGTCATCGTGCGGGAGCTCGAGACCGCCTCGTGCGAAGCCTCGCTGCTGATCACGACCGGCGGCCTGGGCCCGACGGCGGACGACGTGACGGCTGCGGCGGTCGCCCGGTGGCTCGGGGCTCCTCTCGTCCGCAACGCGGATTTCATCGCGCGCATGCGGGCGCGATTCGAAGCGCGCGGCGTCCGAATGGCGGCCGTGAACGAGAAACAGGCCGACTTCATCGAAGGAGCGCGCGTCCTCGAGAATCCCCGCGGCACGGCGCCCGGCTTCTGGGCGAATAAGGGACGCTGCGAGATCGTCGTGCTCCCCGGGGTGCCCTCGGAGATGCGGGAAATCATGGAGCAGAGCGTTCTGCCGGAGCTCGCGCGGCGCGCGGGCGGAGTCGTCTCGCGCCGCAGGGTCCTGCGGATCGCCGGCATGGGAGAGTCGGCCGTGGAAGAGCTCGTCGAGCCGGTCTACGCGAGATGGAAGCAGCATCCGGTGACCATCCTCGCGTCGCCCGGAGAGGTCCAGCTGCACCTCTACGTCCGCGGCGAGCCCGCCTTCGCAGAGACGACGTTGCGCGCGATGGAGCAGGATTTCCGATCGGTCTTGAAGGAACGCGTCTTCGGCGGAGACGGAGAGGATCTGCCCTCGGCGGTCGGACGGCTCCTCCGCGACGCGGGCAAGACGCTCGCGCTCGCCGAATCCTGCACGGGGGGCATGGTCGCCTCGCTCGTCACCGACGTCCCGGGCTCGAGCGATTACTTCCTCGGCGGAGTCGTCTCCTATGGCAACGGCGCCAAGGAATCGCTGCTCGGCGTGTCGCCGGAAACCCTGTCCTCGCGGGGCGCCGTGTCGGAGGAAAGCGTCACGGAAATGGCGCGAGGAGCGCGGGAGCGCTTCGATTCCGACGTAGCCGGCGCGATCACCGGAATCGCAGGCCCCGGCGGCGGCACGCCCGAGAAGCCCGTCGGCCTGGTGTGGTTCGGGATTGCGGATCGGGACGGCGCCGCGACAGCCAGACGCCGTTTCTTCGTTGGCGATCGCACGCACGTCCGGCGGTCGGCCTCGATTCACGCTCTGGAGCTGATCCGCCGCCACCTGGTCGGATGGAAGTCACCCGATGCCTGAGATGCGCCCCGCGGAGGCGCGAGCGGCGGCCGGCCCGGCCGTGCGGGCGTTCCTCGCGATTCCCCGCGATCCGGACTGGGCGGAGAGCGCGGCGCGGCTGGTCGAGACGCTCCGCCCGGCCTCTCCCGACGCCGCGTGGACGCGGCCCGCATCGTGGCACGTGACGATCAAGTTCCTCGGCGACGGCAGCGCGGAGGCCCTCGAACATTTCTCCCGCGCGATCGAACCCGCCATTTCCGCCGTGCGCGCCGGCGGCCTCCCCGCGGGGGGCGCGACGGTCTTTCCCTCCCACGGGCCGGCGCGCGTTCTCGGCCTGGGGTTCGCCCGAGCCGGCTCGCTCGCAGATCTGGATCGCCTGGCCTCCGCCGCCGAAACGGAGGCGCGGCGCCTCGGCCTCAAGCGGGAAGATCGCGCCTTTCAACCGCATGTCACCCTGGCGCGGATCCAGACCCGCTGGCGCAGCGACGCGGTCGAGCGCTTCCGGCGCGCGGCGGGGGAGTGGACCCTCCCCGAGTTCCGCGCGCAGGCATGTGTCCTCTTCGGCAGCCGCCTCGGACCCGGCGGCGCGGTTCACACGCCCCTGGCGGAGTGGCCGTTTCGCGCGGCCGGACGGGGAGCGACCGCGTGAGCGCGCGGGCCCTGGGATTCGTCGCCCTGTCCTATCTCCTGGGGTCGATCTCCTTCGCGGTCCTGCTCGTCCGGTGGAAGACCGGCACCGACATCCGGTCGGAGGGATCGGGAAACGCCGGCGCGACGAACGTGCTGCGGGCTCATGGCAAAGGGCTCGGCCTCCTAGTCGCCCTGTTCGACGTGGCGAAGGGGGCGGCGGCCGTGCTGCTGATGCGGCTCGTTTCGTCGGATCCGCGCGCCGCCGCGGCCGCCGCGCTGGCGGCGATCCTCGGGCACGTCTTCCCGGTCTTCTACGACTTCCGGGGAGGGAAGGGAGTCGCGACCGCCGTCGGAGCGTTTCTGGCGTTGATCCCCATTCCCACCCTCGTCTGCGTCGCGGCCTTCGTCGTTATCGTCGCGCTGACGCGATACGTGTCGCTCGGATCGATCGTCGGAATGTCGCTTCTCCCGGCCGTCGCCGGCCTCTTTCACGCCCCGCTGCCCGCCGTCGCGGTGGCCGCCCTGGCGGCAGTGCTCATCGTGTTCAAGCACCTCGAAAACCTGAAGCGTCTGGTGGCCGGTACCGAGCGCAAGATCGGCAGCTGATGCGCGTCACCGTTCTCGGCGCCGGATCCTGGGGCACCGCGCTCGCCCGGCACCTCGGACGCGGCGGCCACGACGTCGTCCTCTGGAGCCGGGATCCGGCGGTCGCGGAGCACATCCAGTCGACGCGCCAGCACCCCCGGCGTCTCGCCGATTCCCCGCTGCCGTCGAGCGTCCGGGGGACCTCGGACCTCCGCGAGGCGGTCGACTACGCGGACACGGCCCTCGTGGCCGTGCCCTGCGCCTCCTTCCGGCCGCTCTTCGAATCGATGCCGCCGGAGATGGCGGTCCGGCGCTTCGTGTCCGTCGCGAAGGGAATCGAGCCCGACACGCTGTCCCGGATGACGTCGATCATCCTCGAGTATCGCCCCGGCGCCGGCGTGGCCGCGCTCTCCGGTCCGACGTTCGCGGACGGGGTCTCCCGCGGCGACCCGAGCGCGGCCGTCATCGCGGACGCGGGAGGAGGTCTCGCGCAGGAGCTCCAGGGACAGTTCTCGGACGGCCGGCTGCGCCTCTACAGCTCGGACGATCTGGTCGGGGTCGAGCTCGCCGGCGCCCTGAAGAACGTGGTGGCCATCGCGGCGGGCGTCGTCTCGGGTCTCGGGTTCGGCCCGAACACCGTCGCGGCGCTCGTCACGCGGGGGCTGGCGGAGCTCGGCCGGATCGTCCGGGCGCGCGGCGGCCAGGCGCGCACGATCGCGGGACTGGCGGGAGTGGGCGACCTCATGTTGACCTGCACCGGCCGGGAGTCGCGCAACCGGCGGGTGGGCGAGGAAATCGGGCGGGGCGGACGCCTGTCGGACATCCTCCTCCGCATGCCCGAAGTCGCCGAAGGCGCGCGGACCTGCCTCGCCGTTCCGCGCATGGCGGCCGAAGCCGGGATCGAGGCGCCGATCGCCGACGCCGTCGTGCAGGTGCTCTACCAGGACATCCCGCCCGCGGACGCCGTCGCGAGACTGATGACGCGGGC
>JBDUBP010000077.1:0-21068 GCA_040004075.1 Acidobacteriota bacterium
TCCCGATTCCCGTCCTCCTCCCGCCTACCGCCTCTCGCCTCCCGCCTCATCCATTCGGCACGTCCCAGAGCGCCCGCACATCCGGGTGATCCCACGAGATCCGGTATTCGTCGGGGGAAGCGGGATCGAACGTCTCGGTCACCCAGTACAGGAGGGAGCACGGGCTCGTGAGAGGCCGGTAGCCGTGCGCGACCCCGACGGGAATGCGGATCAACAGGTCCTGGCCGCCTCCCGCGACGATGACCTGCGAGTGGCGGAAGGTCGGCGAGCTCTTCCGGATGTCGTAGAGGACGACCTTCGCCTTCGACGGCGGGGTAAAGAACCAGATGTCGTCCTGGCGCAGGTGATAGTGCAGTCCCTTGATGTGATTCTGGGCGTCCACGGTGGAGAAGTTCATCTGCAGGGGCTGAGCCGCGGGCGCGGCGAAGAATTCCGCGAGGGCCCGGCTTTCCGGATGGTTCTCCCGCGATCGAAAGATCTCCAGGAAAAACCCGCGATCGTCGGTGAACCGCGTGAGCTTGAGCGTGCGGACGCCATCGATGGGCTTCTGCCGCTCGTACGCCTTGGGAACCGAACGGAACTCGTCGGCGATGTCGTCGAATGTCACGGGCGGGGACGTTATCAGTTGTCCGTGATCCGGTTGCCAGTAATTAGTAATCAGTTATCAGTTATCAGTTATCAGTGTCCTGATCCCCTCACGGCCAGAGGCATATTCTGCCTCCGGCCGTCGGAGGACTAACCCGATCCCCTTCTTCCCGTTTCCCGTTTTCGATTCCCGATTCCCGATTCCCGATTCCCGATTCCCGGCTCCGGTCGTCTTCCCCTCAGCGGGAGGCGACCTTCGCCGCGTCGGGCTTGACGTCGCCCGAGGACTTCCAGGCGATCGTGAAGCCGTTGCGCTTCTCGTAGGAGAACTTTTTCTCGCCGTCCCAATGGTGCGTGCCGTAGGCGAGACGGAATCCGTCGTTCGAGTTGGAGAACCAGTACTGGAGGTTCCCGACGACGGTCGGCGTCGTCTTGTCCGGCCCCAGCGCCTTGTCGAGCCGTACGGAGGCCATGCCGCTGGCGAGCTTCGCCTCCGCGACCTTCGCGCCGTCGGAGAACGAGATTGAATCCTCCCGGGTGTCGAACTTCGACCACTTGACGGGAAACACGGTGTTCAGGATGGAACCGATCGCCTTGCGCTGCTCGGGAGAGGAGCCCTTGTCGAACGTCACCACCGCCCATTTCGTCGGCATTCCCGGCCCCGGATGGTGATGCCATTCCCCGCCGAGGTCGAGCGCGACCCACACCATCTGGTTGGACAGGTCGACTTTGCCGTAGTGGCTGCCCGGACGGAACTTGTAGACGTTGTTTGCCTCGCACATGTGCTCATCCGCCGAGGGGCCGAAGTAGCAGCTGCAGAAGAGCGGGCAGGAGCAGGACTCGATCGTGTCCGCCGTGACGTCGAAGGTTTTCGCGCGATCAGGGGTGGCCGCGACGAGGACGAGGGCCGCCAGCGCGGCGGCGGCGAGAGAAAGTATTTTCTTCACGAGATTCTCCTTTCAAAGTGACGAACGTTCCGCACAGGCGTGCGGGGCGAAGTTCTGCATGGCCTCTGGAAACCTGGGCAAAGTATCTCCCCGCCGACGGCAACCGCGCAACTGGGCCCTGCAGGGGCGGCGGCGAACGACGAGCAGTGCCGGACCCTTCAACCCGTCCCCTGCCCGGGCGTGAGGAGAGGGAGAAAGGCTCGCTTCGCCATCGGGGTGGCGACGGAAGTGTTACGCTTTCCGGCGCTTCCTGGAGGCTGACCATGAAAAAAACTCTGACCGCCTGCTTGTTGTTCGCCGCCGTGGTCGCCTCGGCCGCGCCCCTGCCGTCGGATCCGCGCGAGCGGAACTTCAAGCTGACGGTCGACGGCGCCGAGGTCGCGGGAGTCGTCGGCTACCGCATCGAGTTCGCGCGAAACCCCATGAGCAAGGATGACCAGCGCCGGCTGGGGGTCGCCTACTCACCCGACCAGCGCAGGCTCCTGATCACCGTGACCCAGAAGGGCCTGAACCAGCTTCAGGACTGGTTGAACAGCGCAACCGATACGTCCGCGCCCGCGTCCAAGACAGTCGGGATCCAGGCGAAAAACAACCAGGACCAGCTGCTCGCCCGGTGGGAGCTCACCGGCGTGGTGCCGAGCACCTTCTCCTCCTCCGCGGCCGGAACGATCGACGAGGTGGACTCGACGGTCGAGTTTCTCTTCGACCGTTTGAGGCTGGTGGAGGCGAGCGCCAAGTAGTCCCCTCAATGCCCCTTGTCGAGGTCGCGGATGGCCTCGAGGAAACCATGAGGCGGGCGTTCGAAGCGGGCTCCGAACCCGGCTTTGCCCTCTTCCGTGTCGGCATGAACGACGCTCGCGCGCACGCGAAACGTGCGCGGATTGCCGGGCAGCGAAAAAATCAGGTCGACGTAATCGCCGAGACCCGGAACTCTGGGAGCGGCGACGTACATGCCCGCGAGATTGACTTGCTCGACGTAACCGGTCATCTGCTCCTCGGCCCACTTCATGACGGCCGGGGCGCTGACGGGGATCCGGCGCGAAAGGCGTTGCTCCGCGGGCTTCCGCGCCATGGGCGTTTTCTCCTGCATCGGTCTCTCGGTCAAACGATTTTCAGACAGTGGAACGATTTTCAGAATAGCAGATCGGGGCCGGATTCAGAGCCGTCCATCCCGGAAAACCGGAAGTAGCGTTTTTTCCAGTTTTCGAAAGAGCCGCGCCGTGGCCTCGACGTCCCGCCGGCAGTACAGGGCGATCTCCCGCAACCGGCCCGCCCGGTAGTATGGGCCGACCGAATACCCGTCCATCCCGTGCTCCTTCGGGCTCTCGATACCGAATGCCTTGCACGTGAAATCCAGGTTCCACTTTCGCGCCGCGCCGAAGAAGCTGATGACGTCCAGAAGGTCCGTGTGCGGCCGGATCGAGTAGCGATACCCGACCAGGTTTTTCGTCACAGGAATCCCGAGCGCGGCGCTGCGCAGCATGAGGAAGGGGCCGTCGAATGACCGCCCGTTGAACGTGACGAAACGGTGGAAGCGGGCGATGGCCTTCCAGAACTCCGCCAGAAAAACCGGTTCCGTGTCGCCCACGAAAGTGAAGAGCCCGTCTGTCGACGTCTCTTCGACGCGGCCGTCAGTTTTCTCATACCAGACGCGACCGCGGCCGCTGTCCGGGTTGACCATGGCGAGCACGACGATGCGTCCCGTGAGCGGCCAGAGCGACAGACTCTCCGGAAGTTTCTGGCGGTCTTCGTCGGTTCGCGCGTTTTTCGAGAGGTAGGTCTTCTGGGCGTCATCGAGCTGTTCCCACTCGATCCCCACCGTCTCGATGTCGAAAACGACGCTGGCCACGGATGCTATTGTGGCATCGGGTGCTCAAGAAAAGATTCGCGACCTTTGCGACGCGCGATTCCCGGAAGCCCGCCTCCGGCAAAGACCCCATTCCGGTTCTCGTTGTCGCTCTCCTCGCCGCATCCGCGCTGTCGTCGTGCGCGCGGCATCCGGCCGCGCCCTCATCGGCGCCCCTCGACGTCCTCACGCGGCATCTCGACGGAGATCCTCCGAGTCTCGAGCCGCTGACCACGACCGACGAGCTCGCCATCCGGGTCGAGGACATGATCTTCCGGCCGCTCATCGGCCTCGACAAGACCAGACGGTTCGTGCCCTCGCTCGCGGTGTCGTGGGCGGCATCCTCGGACGGGCTCGTCTACGACATCCGGCTGGATCCGAAGGCCGCCTGGGAAGACGGGACGCCCGTGACGTCGGAGGACGTGGCGTTCACGATCGAGCGGGTCCGGGACCCGCGTATCCCGGCGCTCAACTGGCGCGGAGGGTTCGACGACCTGCGGTCGGTCGAGACGCCGGACGGCTCGACGGTCATCGTGCGCTTCTCAAAGCCCGACTCGCAGCGGCTGCTCGCCTTCACGATGCCCGTCGTCTCCGCCGCCGCCTATCGCCGCGGGACCGGCCTCGACCGGCAGCCGGTCGGGACGGGGCCGTATCGGCTCGAGTCGTGGGCCGCGAACCAGAAGATCGTGCTGGCGCGCCGGGCCGACGCCGACCCGAAGCAAATAGCCTTCCGGCAGGTCGTGTTCCGCGTGCTTCCCGACGGCGTCACCCGTTTTCGAGCGGGTTCCGCGGGCCAGCTGGACGAGTTCCGGATCTCCCGGGACCAGCGGATCCTGGCCGGCAAGACGCCGGAGTTCGCGAAGAAGAACCGGATCGAGAAGGCGCCGCAGTTCGGGGTCACGCTGCTCGTGTGGAACGTTCGCAATCCGTGGCTGGCGGACGCGCGCGTGCGGCTGGCGCTCTCCCACAGCTTGAACCGCCAGGAGATGGCGAAGAGGCTCTATCCCCCGGAGGGCGCGGACCTGATCTCCGGCCCGTTCCCGACCGGCGCGCCCGAGAACGCGCCGGAGCTCGCCCCGCTCACGTACGACCTCGCCGAAAGCGCGAGGCTGCTCGACGCCGCGGGCCTGAAGATGGGTGCCGACGGATTCCGGCAGAGGGGCGGCCGCCGCGTCTCTCTGGAAATCGTATACCCCGGGGCTCAGGCGATGTCCGCGAGTCTCGCGGAAATTTTCGGGGCGGCTTCGAAGAAGATCGGCGTCGAGGTCCTGCCGAGGCCGCTCGACTGGGCGGCGTTCGTTCAGCGCTATTCGGCGGGAGAATTTGACGTCGCGCCGAACGGCCTCCAGTACCTGCCCCCCAATCTCGACCAGTTTCAGTACGTGCACTCCTCGCAGGCGCCGCCGACGGGCGGAAACGCCGGCTTCTACCGGAATGCGGCCGTCGACAAGGCGGTCGAAGCGGCTCGATCGGAGCCCGACGAGCGCCGCCGAATCGAGCTCTACCGGCAGGTGCACCGCCTGCTCGCGGCGGACCCTCCCGCGGATTTCCTCTGGAGCACGGACCAGTACTGGGCGATCTCGACGCGCCTCGACGGGGTGGAGGTCTCGCCGCTCGGGCTCTTCCATTTCCTCCCCGGCCCGCTCGCGTGGAGAGCAATCCCGCCGCGGCGGTAGCGACACCGTATGCCGGCTCCGCTCGACGGCATCCTCATCGTCGATCTTTCGCGCGTTCTCGCCGGGCCCTTCTGCACGATGCTGCTGGCCGACCTCGGCGCGCGCGTCATCAAGGTCGAGAATCCCGAAGGCGGCGACGTGACGCGCGGATGGGGACCTCCGTACGACCCGGTCAGCGGCCTCTCCGCGTACTACCTCTCGGTGAACCGCAACAAGGAATCGATCGCCCTCGATCTCGCGACGGAGAGCGGCCGGGAGTCGGTCCGGCTCCTCGCGCGGCGCGCCGACGTCCTGCTCGAAAATTTTCCCCCGGGCGGGCTCGAGCGTCTCGGCCTCTCGCTCGACCTTCTCCGCGCGGACAATCCCCGCCTCGTGACCGCGTCGATTACCGGCTTCGGCCGCGCGGGGCCCGACGCCTCCGCCCCCGGATTCGATCTGCTGGCGCAGGCCGGCAGCGGCCTCATGGCGATCACGGGAGAGCCTGGCGGCCCGCCGACCAAAGGGGGCGTGGCGATTTCCGACCTCTTCGCGGGATCCTTCGCGGCGGTCGCGATCGCCGCGGCGCTCCGGGCCCGCGCGGCGACGGGGCGGGGGAGCCACGTGGAGACGGATCTCTTCCGCGCGAGTCTCACCGCGCTCGTCAACGTCGGAGAGGGATGTCTCGTGACGCAAGCCGAGGCGGGCCGCCACGGAAACACGCACGGGCAAATCGTGCCGTATCGAACGTTCTCGGCGTCCGACGCGGACTTCGCGCTCGCGGTCGGCACCGACCCGCAGTTTGCGCGCCTGGCGGAGCTCGTCGGCCGCCCGGACTGGGCGCAGGATCCGCGCTATCGCACCAACGAGGCGCGCGTCCGCAACCGGTCCGCTCTCGAGCCCGAGCTCCAGGTGATCCTCCTTCTCGAGCCGAGGGACGCGTGGCTCGCGCGCTGCCGCGCCGCCGGGGTTCCGGCCGGGCCGGTGCGCGGGCCGCTCGAGGCGCTCATGAGCGAAGGCGCGCGGGCCTCGGAGGCGATCCGCGAATCCGGGGGCGTTTCCTTCATCGGCTCGCCGTTCGCGTTGCCGGGGGATCCACCGCCCCTCCGATTTCCTCCGGCGCTCGACGCGGACGGGAATCGCCTGCGGAAGGAATTCGGATTGCCGGCTCCCGCGCCCCGAGCGGGCCTGGGGTAGTCTCCGCCGCCATGCCCCCCGCCATGAAGGTCGCATTCATCGGAACGCACGGCGTCGGAAAGACGACGCTCTGCTTCGAGCTCGCCGCGCTCCTGAAGAAGCGCGGCAAGGTGGTCGAGATGGTGCGCGAAGTCGCGCGCTTCTGCCCGCTGCCGATCAACCGGGACACGACCGTGGCCGCGCAGTCGTGGATCCTCCACACCGAGATCGCCGAAGAGCTCGTCGCCGAGAACAAGGCCGAGGTCGTGATCTGCGACCGCAGCGTCCTCGACAACTACTGCTATCTGCTCCAGACGGGGAAGCATCCCATGCTCGAGCCGCTCGTCCGGTGGTGGACCGGCACCTATCGCCTCCTGATCAAGGTTCCCATCGTCGGGACGCCCCAGTTCGATGGCCTGCGAGACGTCGATACGACCTTTCAGCACGTCGTCGACGAAGAGATCGACGAGGTGCTGAACGACTGGTCGATCGAGGCGGTCAGGCTCGACCCCGAGCGAAGGCTGTTCTGGGCGGGAGACGCGCTCGAGGCGATTCTGCCGCTCCTCGGCCCGGTGCAGCAGCCGCTGTTCGACGGGGCGGAAGGCGGGAGGCGGGAGGCGGAAGGCGGCGGAGCCGAACCGGGCGAGAGGTGACCGCCTCCTCCCTCTCCCCGCGCGCCGGGGAGGTCGGGGTGAGGAACGGCGAAAGACGTCCCGGGGCTGAATCGAAGAGGGCCCGTCTCGAACGGGCTAGTCGGGTGGCGCGACCGCGGGCGGAAGGCCTCCGGATGTGACCGTCCTCCACGCGATCGCGGCGAGGACGACGGCGCCGCCCGCGACGGCGTAGGCGCCCGGCCGTTCGCCCAGGAACAGGAAGACCCAGACGGGGTTCGCGATCGGCTCCAGCATTCCGAAGAGCGACGCCGACGTCGCGGTGACGTACCGCAGCCCGCGGACGAAGAGAACGTAAGCGCCCGCGATCTGAAACAGGCCCAGAAACAGGAGGATCGCGGCGGATGTGGGCGAGAGCGCGAGGTCTTTCCAGACGAAAGGGAGCAGGGCCGCGCAGGCGAGGACGTTGCCATAGGTGACGGCCGCCTCCGCGCCGCCGTCGCGCTCGCTGCGCAACGCGAGGACGAGCACGGCGAAAAACACTCCCGAGAGCATCGCCATCAGATCGCCTGCGCCTCCCGCCCGGAACTTCCCCACGAAGAAGAGCGCCATCCCGGCCAGGGCCACGGCGATCGCCGCAGCGTCCCGGCGGCGAAACGGCTCCCGCAGAACGATGGGGGAAAAGATCAGCACCCAGACGACGCCGCTGTACTGCAGGAAGATCGCGTTGGCCGCCGTCGTCCATTTCGTGGCCACCACGAAGGTCGTCAGGCAGGCGGCGTAGCTGACGAGGGCCGCGCAGAAAGCCGGCGTCCAGCGGGGAACGCGCGGGCGGAGGAGAAGAAGCAGCGCGATGGCGGCGACTCCGGACCGGAAGAAAGCGATTTTGAGCGCGGGCTCCGAGAGCGCCTTGACGCCGATCCCCCCCGTCGACCAGAGGAGCGCCGCCGAAAGGACCAGGAGCGCCCCGCGGCGCGCGGGCGTCATGGCGAGACCGCGGCGGCAATCGCGCGCGCGACAGCCTCCGCCGCCGCGGCGCCCACCTGGAGCCGCAGCGGAAGAGGAGGCGCGTCTCCGCCGGGCGCGAGCGCGAAGACGACGTCCCCATCGACGACGGTGTGCGCGGGGCGGACCGCGCGCGCGATCCCGTCATGCGCCTCGATCGCGATCCGCTTGAGCGACCCGGGCTCGAAGGGCACGGTCGTCGCGACGCAGACGAGCGTCGTGTTCGAGCCGGCCCGCGGATGTTCGGGGAGCGGCTCCCGCCAGAGCGCGTCGGCCGAGCGGATCCGTCCGCCGCGGCCGTCGGACGGGGCGGCGAGGAGCGCGCCCGAGCCGGCATCCACGACGTCGCCGAACGCGTTGACGACGGCGAGTGCCGCCACCTCTCCGCCCTCCGGGAGATCGAGGCGGGAGATGCCCAGGCCCCCGGCCGCCGCTCGCCCGGCGCCGTGGAGCTTTCCGACGGTCGCTCCCGTGCCGGCGCCCACGCGACCCGTGGCGATGCCGCCGCCCTTCGCCGCCGAATCGCAGGCCGCCTCGCCCATTCCCTCATCCGGAAACGCGCCCGGGTCTCCCACGCCGAGATCGAAGAGAACCGCGGCGGCGACGATCGGCACCCGGACGGACCCGACGGGAAAGCCCGTTCCGGCGCGGCGCAGCCACGCCATCACGCCGCTGGCGGCCGCAAGCCCGAAGGCGCTGCCCCCGGCGAACAACAGCGCGTCGATCTGCGAGACGAGGTTGCCCGGGGTGAACACGCCGGTCTCCCGAGTTCCCGGCGCTCCCCCGCGGACGTCGACGGCGGCGATCGTTCCAGCGGGCGGAAGGACGACGGTGCATCCGGTCCGCCGCCCGAAGTCACTCGCATGTCCGATCCGGTAACCCCGGAGAAAATGAGCCTCGTCGGCGGTCACAATGCATCCGCCACGCGCCGCAGACGGGAGGGACGACCCGCGTCGTGGCAGCGGACGCAGAAGCGTGGAGACCGGAAGGCCCGGAATCGTCGAAAGGCCTCGTGGCAGCCCTCGCAGCGGTACACGACCTTTTTCTTTTCCCGGAATCGCTTGAGCGCCTCCGTTTCCGGCGCGGGGGACCGCCTGGCCCCGAGCTGCTGCGCCAGGCGCCAGAACAACGCGCCGTGGCCCACTCTCGCGCCCCGCAGCCGGTAGGCCCAGGCGTGCGCGGCCTCGTGCCGCAGTGTCTCGAGACGTTCGGGCTCCGAGAGGTGCGCCGAGATAGTGATCCGGTGCGGATCGCCGTAGACGATCTCGCCCCCGGTCAGCTTGCGGCGAGAGAGCCGCACCACCGCCGGCCCGAGCCCGAAACGGGCGGCGAGACGGTCGTATTGCCATTGGAGCCGCGCCTCGGCGTCGAGCGCGCCGATCGGAAAGAGAAGGCTCACTGGATTAGATTAGCGCGGTCAACCGCGAAGGAGGAAAAAATGGTTCGCAGGATTGCCGCATCGCTCATGGGTCTCCTGGCGCTCGGCGCGACGCTCGTGGCGCAGTCCCCCGATCGGATGGTCGAGTTCCCGAGCGGAAGCGAGAAGGCTTCCGCATATCTCGCCGCTCCCCAAGGAGGCGCGCGCAAGCCGGCCGTCGTCGTCATCCAGGAATGGTGGGGCCTGAACGATTTCGTGAAAGGCAAAGCGGACGCGCTGGCGAAAGCCGGATACGTCGCGCTCGCCGTCGATCTCTATCGCGGGAAGGTCGCGACCGATTCCGACACGGCGCATCAGCTCATGCGAGGGCTTCCCGAGGACCGCGCGATCCGGGATTTGAAATCCGCCGTCGCCTGGCTGCGCACCCGGCCCGACGTCGACGGAAAGCGGATCGCCGCGATCGGCTGGTGCATGGGCGGCGGGTACTCCCTCGGTCTCGCCCTGGCGGAGCCGACTCTCGCCGGCGCGGTGATCAATTACGGCCGTCTCGTCACGGAGGACGCCACGATCGCGTCCCTCCGGGTCCCGCTGCTGGGAAATTTCGGCGGACAGGATCAGGGCATTCCTCCCGATTCCGTTCGCGAGTTCGAGCGCAAGGCGAAGGCCGCCGGCAAGTCCGTCGACTTCAAGATCTACCCGGACGCTGGACACGGATTCGCCTCGTCCACCGACCCGAAGGTGTACCGCCCGGCGGACGCCAGAGACGCGGACGCGCGATCGAGCGCGTTTCTCGTCAGGGTTTTGAAGAGTTAGGCGGTGGGTTCTGCAAGAGCGATTCGTTCCGGCACGATTCGTGTTCCGGGCAGCCGCGGGGTGATTTGAAAGCGGCGGGACGGCCGCTATTGGCCGGCGGACCCCCGCCCGGATCGCGCGGTCCGACGCGCTCCGACGAAGCCGTGCATTAGAATCCCGGCGTCTCCAGAGGAGGGACGAATCGATGGGCATGTACATCATCGCGGAACCCTGCATCGGCACGAAGGACACCGCCTGCGTCGACGTGTGTCCCGTCGATTGCATCCATCCGCGCAAAGACGAGAAGGAATTCGAGACGGCGGAGATGCTCTACATCGACCCCGACGTCTGCATCCAGTGCGGCAACTGCGAGCCGGCCTGTCCCGTGACGGCGATTTTCACCGAGGAGACGATCCCCGAGAAGTGGAAGCACTATCTCCAGGTGAACGCCGACTGGTACAAGAACCGCACCTGACGCGCGAAAGCCGCCGCGCGAAGGGCGACGGGCGCCAAAGAAAAAGGGAGCCGCGCGGCTCCCTTTCGGTTTGAGAGGGTCGCGAAGCTCAGCCGCGGGAAACGCTGATCTGGTGGGCGAGGTTCTGGCCGTCCGGCAGGGTCGTGTAGCGGACGGTCACCCGGACTCCCACGGCGAGCGTGCCGTTGATCTTGGTGTCGTTCGTCCAGACGAAACGGGTTTCCGGACCGTCCGTCAGCGCCACGACGACGGCGCGGTCGGTGGCCTGAACCCGGGCCACGTTGCCCGAGGCGGTCTGCATCTTGTCTCCCGCGGGGGCGGCCGCCAGGGTCGAAAGACCCAGGGCCAGCGTCGCCAGCAGGGCCGAAGCGCGAAGAACGTTACGCATGGTTTCCTCCACCGTGACATAACAGGGGTACGGCTACGGGCATTTCCATTTGACAGGGTCCCCGCGGCTCCCTAAAATACGCCGTTTTCGCAAAAATGCCGGAGGCACGACACGATGGCCAAGCGCTGGACGGAAGCGGAGTTGCGATTCTTGAAGGATAACGCTCAAAAGATGAGCGTTCAGGCCCTCGCCGATGTGCTTTCGGTGCGCATCGATGAGCTCGAAAAGAAGATGGAGAAGCTCGGTTTGCTAGGAGGTCTCGAGGCGCCCGCCGCAAAAAAGGCGCAGACTTTGAAGGAGCTGTCCCGGCACACCGAAAACGCCCGGAAGGACTTCGACCGCGGGGTTTCGGCCCTCCAGAAGAAGAAGTTTGACGAGGCCGAGCGCAATTTGACCGACCTGATCCAGAAGTATCCCGACGAAAAAGAGCTGGTGGACCGGGCCCGGGTTTATCTCGCGATCTGCGAGCGCCAGAAGAAGAGCGCCCTGCCGGCGATGACGGAGCCCGAAGAGTTTTACTACGCCGCCCTCGTCGAGAAGAACCGCGGCAACGTGCCCGAAGCCATCGAGCACCTGAAGCGCGCCCACAAGAAGAACGGCAACGGCCGCGTCGATTTTCTCCTCGCCTGCTGTTACGCCCAGACCGGCGAATCGGAAGTCTCGCTGCAGCATCTGAAGAAGGCCATCGAGGAAGATCAGCAGCATCGCATCCTCGCGCGGCACGATCGCGATTTCGATCCGCTCCGCGACACTCCCGAATTCCAGGAGCTTCTGGCTTCCTGATCCGAAACCGATCGGGAGCTCGAGGTCCGAAGGGGCCGCCGGCCGTGAAACAGAAGAGGACCGGAAGGACGCCGCCGCGGCGGCGCGCCTCGGCTCCCGGCTCCGAATCCGCGCCGGCCGTCTTGATTCTCGCGGCGGGAGTCGGCTCGCGGATGCGCTCCTCAGTCCCCAAGGTGCTTCACCGGATGGGAGGCCGCGCCCTGATCCACGCCGTGCTCGACGTCGCGGCCGAGCTCTCGCCCGCGGCGATCGTCGCGGTGCTCGGCGCGGGCCGCGAGCGCGTCGAAGCGGCGCTCTCCGGCCGCCCTGTGACCGTCGCCGTCCAGGATCCTCCCCTCGGGACCGGCGACGCCGTGCGGCAGGCGCTCCCCGCGCTCGGAGCGCACCTCGGTCCGGTCCTCGTCCTCTCGGGAGACGTCCCTCTTTTGCGGGCCGAGACGCTCACCGCCCTGATCGCCCTCCGTCGGGAGGCGAACCTCGATCTGGCGTTTCTGACGTTCCGGCCGCCGGAGGCGGGGTCTTTCGGGCGCGTCGTGCGCGACAGGAGCAGGCGCGTGCGCGGGATCGTCGAGGCGAAGAACGCCACCGCCCGGGAGGCGAAGATCGGAGAGGTCAACGCCGGGGTCTATTGCTTCGCGTCCGACGCGCTCGCTCGAGCCGTAGACGCGCTCGAAAGAGACCCGAAGAGCGGCGAGTATTTTCTGACCGACGCCGTCGCGTTCCTCGCGACCCACGGGGGAAGGGTCGACGCGTTGGGCGTCGCCGACTGGCGCGAGGCGTGGGGCATCAACACGCGCCGAGATCTGGCCGAGGCGGAGGCGATCGAGAGGGGACGAGCCCTGGAGCGCGCCTTGGACGCCGGCGCGACGATCCTCGATCCGCAGACGGCGAGGATAGGCCCGCTCGTCCGGATCGACGCGGACGCGGTCGTTCACCCGTTCGTCTGTCTCGAGGGAGCCACCGTGATCGGCGCCGGCGCCGAAGTTCTCCCATTCACGCGCATCGCGGACTCGCGCCTGGAGCCGGGGGCTGTCGTCGGGCCGCACAGCGATCTCGAAGGCGCCGTGGTCGGAAGAAACGCCCACGCGGGCCCGTTCGCGCGCCTTCGCCCCGGCACGGTCCTCGGCGAGGACGTCAAGATCGGAAACTTCGTCGAGACCAAGAAGGCCGTGTTCGGCCGGGGAGCCAAGGCGTCGCACCTCGCGTACCTCGGAGACGCGGAGATCGGCGCCGCCGCCAACATCGGCGCCGGGGTCATCACCTGCAACTACGACGGAGAGAAGAAGAACCGAACCGAGATCGGAGAAGGCGCGTTCATCGGAAGCGATTCGCAGCTCGTGGCCCCGGTGAGGGTGGGGCGCGGCGCCTACGTGGGAGCCGGATCGACGATCACCAAGGACGTGCCGCCCGGCGGCCTCGCGATCTCGCGCGAGCCGCAGCGGAACATCGAAGGATGGGCCGAACGCCGCAAGAAGAAGTCAAAATAGAAGGATGTTCATGACCCCCCCTTCCGCCTCCAGCCTTTCCCCTTCCGTCGTCGGGGTGCTCTGATGTGCGGCATCGTCGGATACGTCGGCCCCCAGGAAGCCGCCCCGCTGTTGCTCGAAGGGCTGAAGCGGCTCGAGTACCGCGGATACGACTCCGCGGGCATCGCCACTCTCTCCAACGGCACGTTCGAGATCCACCGCGCGCCGGGCAAGCTCGGGCGGCTGGTCGAAAAGCTCGGCGCCGCGAGCTCGGTGGGAAAGACGGGGATCGGGCACACGCGGTGGGCGACGCATGGCCGGCCGACCGAGCGCAACGCGCATCCGCATCGCGATTGCTCCGGTGAGATCGTCGTCGTCCACAACGGCATCTTCGAGAACTTCGCCGAGCGCAAGGCGGAGCTCATCGCGAAAGGGCACCGGTTCACGAGCGAGACCGACACGGAGGTCTTCGCCCACGAGGTGGAAGCCGCGTTTCGCGGCGACCTGCTGGAAGCCGTCCGCGCCGCGGCCAGGCGCCTGACTGGCGCCTACGCCGTGGTCGTTTCGTCGAGCCGCGAGCCCGGCGTCCTCGTCACCACCCGGAGCGGGCCGCCGATCGTCCTCGGCCTCGGGTCCGGAGAGAACTTCGTCGCATCGGATCCCGTGGCGCTGGTGCCGTGGACGCGGGACGTCGTATTTCTCGAGGATGGGGACATCGCGCGCGTGGATGCCTCGGGCGTCCGCGTGATCGACGGGGACGGCGCGGCGCTCGTTCGGGCTCCGCAGCGGATCCTCTGGGATGCCGTCGCCGCCGAGAAGGCGGGCTACCGGCACTTCATGCTGAAGGAGATCCACGAACAGCCGACCGCGATCGCCGAGACGCTCGGCGGTAAGGTCGCGCTCGACTCGGGTGAGCTCCTGATCGAGAGCCCGCTTCTGACCACGGAGCGGGTCGCCGGGTTCGACCGGGTGCTGCTGCTCGCCTGCGGCACGTCGTGGCATTCGGCGCTCATCGGCAAGTTCCTGATCGAAGGGATGGCGCGCATTCCCGTCGAGGTGGATTACGGAAGCGAGTTTCGCTACCGCCTGCCCGTCGTCAACGCGAAAACGCTGACTCTGGGGATCTCTCAGTCGGGCGAGACCGCGGACACGGTCGCGGCGCTGTCCGAGGCACGGCGCCAGGGCGCGCCGATCGGGGCCATCGTGAATGCTCCGGGAAGCCAGATCGCCCGGATGGCGGACGCCGTCTTCCCGACGCACGCCGGGCCCGAGATCGGCGTCGCTTCGACGAAGGCGTTCACGACGCAGCTCGCGGTCCTGTTTCTTCTCGCCGCGAGGCTGCGGGAGGCGCGAGGGCTCGGAGCGGGGCTGACCGCGGGCGAGCGCGAGGCCCTGTCCGCGCTTCCCCGCGCGCTGAAGGACACTCTGCAGCTCGAGGCCCGCATGGAGGAGCTCGCCCGGAAATATCATGGCGCCCACGATTTTCTCTTTCTCGGGCGCGGCCTGCACTACCCGGTGGCGCTCGAAGGCGCGCTGAAGCTGAAAGAGATCTCCTACATCCACGCCGAGGGGTATCCCGCCGGCGAGATGAAGCACGGCCCGATCGCCCTCGTGGACGAAAATCTCCCCGTCGTGGTTCTGGCGCCGCACGACCGCTGGCGCGAAAAGACTCTCTCGAACCTGCGGGAGGTGAAATCGCGCGACGGCGTCTCGATCGTCGTCACGACCCGCGAGGACGAGGAAGTCCGGAGCCTCGCCGACGACGTGATCGTGCTTCCCGAGACGATTCCCGAGCTGCAGCCGATCGTCTCGATCGTCCCGCTGCAGCTTCTCGCGTACCACATCGCGGTGCGCCGGGGCTGCGACGTGGACCAGCCGCGAAATCTGGCGAAGTCGGTGACGGTGGAGTAGGAAGAGTTCTCAGTTCTCAGTTCTCAGTATTGGTCTTCGGTCCGACCCGGCATTCGCCTCGCCTCGCCTCCCCGGCTCCGAACTGACAACTGATAACTGACAACTGATAACTTCCTTTCATGCCCGAATCTCCCACCCTCCACGGACTCAATCCCGAGCAGCGCGAGGCCGTCCTCCACCCCGGCGGGCCCCTTCTCGTGCTGGCGGGCGCCGGTTCGGGCAAGACCCGCGTCATCACGCATCGCATCGCGCGGCTCGTCGAGGCGGGTGCGGACCCGCGCGGGATCGTCGCCGTCACCTTCACCAACAAGGCCGCGCAGGAGATGCGCGAGCGCGTGCACAAGCTGATCGGCGCCACAGTCCCCATCGGCTTCGTCGGCACGTTCCACTCGTGGTCGCTGCGGTTATTGCGCAGGAACGCCGCGGCGGCGAAGCTTCCCCCCCGCTTCGCCATCGCCGATTCCGCGGATTCGCTCGCGCTCGTGAAAGAGGCGATGTCCGAGCTGGGCATCTCGGAGCAGATGCTTCCGCCGGGGTCGGTCCGGTCTCGAATCTCGCACGCGAAGAACGCCTTGATTTCCGCGGACAAGTTCGAGGCGAGCCAGTTCGACTTCGCGGGAGAGCGAATCGCGAAGGTGTACCGCTCGTACGAGAAGAGGCTCGCGGCCGCAGGCGCGCTCGATTTCGACGACCTGATCCTGCGGGCGGTGCGGCTTCTCTCAGAGCGCTCCGAGGTCCTTGCCTCGGAGAGCCGCCGCACGCGGCATCTGCTCATCGACGAGTACCAGGACACGAACATCTCGCAGGACGCGCTCATCAAGCTCCTCGGCGCGAGCGCGGATTCGCTCTGCGCGGTCGGCGACGAAGACCAGTCGATCTACCGCTGGCGGGGGGCGGAGGTCGAGCACATCCTCCGATTCGATCAGGACTTTCCAGGGGCTCGGATCGTGCCCCTCGATCGCAATTACCGCTCCACGGCGAAGATCCTCGAAGCGGCCTCGAAGCTCGTCTCGCACAACCGCCGCCGGCGTCCCAAGACGCTCCGCGCCGATCGGGGAGAAGGCTCGCGCGTCCGCCTGTGGCGGTTCGACGAAGACCGTTCCGAAGCGGAGGCCGTCGCGCGCGAGGTCGGCTCCGCGGGGAGGGCTCCCTCGGAGGTCGCGATCCTGTATCGGACGAACGCGCAGTCGCGGAGCTTCGAGGAAGAGCTCGTCCGCCGGCGGATCGCCTATGTCGTGGTGGGCGGCATGAAGTTCTACGACCGCGCCGAGGTAAAGGACGCGCTGGCCTACCTGCGGCTCGCCGTCCGTCCGGAGGACGACCTCGCCTTCCGGCGCGTCGTCAACGTTCCCGCGCGGGGAATCGGCTCCGCCACTCTCGACCGAATATCCGCGGCGGCCTCCGAGAGCGGACGGTCGTGGTGGGAGGTCTCCGGCGAGGATCTTCCCGGGCTGACCGACCGCGCGCGCGTGGCGCTCGGGCGCTTCCGGACTCTCATCCGCGAGCTGCATGGAAGGGCCGAATCCTACTCCCCGTCCGCGATGCTCGAGCACCTGCTCGACGCGAGCGGCTACGCGGCTCTCTACGAAGGCTCGGAGGAGCGGGAGGACGTGGCGCGGAAGGAGAACCTCCAGGAGCTCGTCAGCTCCGCGCGCGAGTTCGAGCGCCGCAACGCCGAAGGCGCGTCACTCGCGGAGTATCTCGACGCCGTCTCGCTGGCGACCGACGCGGACGCCGTGCCGACGGGCGGAGGCGCGGTCACGCTGTCGACGCTTCACGCGGCGAAGGGCCTCGAGTTCAAGGACGTCTACGTCGTCGGACTCGAAGAGGGATATCTGCCGCACGGCAACTCGGGAGATGACCCGGAGGAGCTCGAGGAGGAACGTCGGCTCCTCTACGTCGGGATGACCCGCGCCGAGGACCGGCTCACGTTAACCCTTGCCGAGCGCCGGCTCGTGTACGGGAAGGTGCAGTTCCGTTCCCCTTCGCGTTTCTTGGACGAGATGCCGCCCGGCGCTCTCGAGGAACGGATGGAGCGTACGCCGGCGGCGCCGCGCTTTGCGGCGCCGGGGGTCAGCCGCTTCCGGAGCGTCGAGCCGGAGGAAGAATCGCAGGAGCCCGCACCGCTCGGCCGCGGCCGCCGCGTCCGGCACCCGCGCTACGGCTACGGCGTCATCCTTGCGCAGGAGGGCAGCGGGGAGGACACTCGCTTGACGGTCTACTTCGACCGGGCCGGAAAGAAGAAGTTCGTGGCGCGGTACGCGGATCTCACCCCCGCATAGTCGGAGAGCGTTCAGCGGTTCAGCGGTTCGGCGTCAGAGGATGGTCGTTTCCCGTTTCCCGACCTCCCACCCGCGCGATGAGCCCGATCATGCGCCCGGCGGCGGCGCCGTCCCGGCGATAGCTCGCGTACCGGTCGCCCCCGCATTTCGTGCAGGAGGGGTGGATCGAGATCGCCTCGGGGCGGACGCCGCCCGATTCGAGCTGCGCGCGGTTGACCGCCTTCAAGTCCAGGCGGAAGTGGCCTCCACAGTCCCGGCGGGCGAAATCGCCCGCGAAGTGCCGCGCCACCTCGCCTCCCACTTCGTAGCAGCAGGCGCCAATGGACGGGCCGATCCAGGCCTCCACGTCCTCCGCCCGCCCTCCCAGCTCCCGCAGGGCGTCCAGGGCGGCGCCGGCGACGCCGATGGCGGAGCCGCGCCACCCCGCATGCGCCGCCGCGATCGCAAAGTCCGCACGCAGGAGGATGGGCACGCAGTCGGCGGTCTGCACCGCCAGGCCGACGTTCGGCAGCGCGGTGGCGAGGACGTCGCACTCGCCCGCGTCGTGCGTCCGGCCGGCCGGAGGCGCCTGGTCGACGATCGTCACCCCGCGCCCGTGGATCTGAGTCGCGCGCACGATTGGAAGCGACCCGGCGCCGACCGATTCGGCGAGCCAGCGCGCCAGGATCTCGGTCGGCGACGTCGATCCGGGAGGCGCGTCGCCTCGTCCCGAGAAGGCGGCCAGGGTGCCGGGCGGCGCCGTCTTGGGGCGAAAAATCCAGCCGCCCTTCCTCGAGCTCTCGGTCCACGCGGCATCGGTCACGCCCCGATTCTCGCACGCCCGCCGTGCTAAAATTCGGCAGTGTCCTCTCTCGAAACTCCTGAAAGGACGCGGGTTTTTCCCGTCATCGGCCTCGAGGTCCACGCGCAGCTCCAGACCCGCTCCAAGATGTTCTGCCCCTGCCCGGTCACGGTGGGGGACGTGGCCAACGCCGCCACGTGCCCGATCTGCCTCGCCTTTCCCGGCACGCTGCCGGTCTTGAATCGCGAAGCCGTCACGCTCGCCGTGAGGCTGGCGCTTGCCACCGGGTCGGAGATCCACCGCGATTCCCGATTCTCTCGAAAGAATTACTTCTATCCGGACCTGCCGAAGGGCTACCAGATCACCCAGTACGACCGGCCGATCGCGACCGGGGGGGGGATCGAGATCGACACCCCCGCCGGGTCGCGCACGATCCGATTGACGCGCATCCATCTCGAGGAGGATGCGGGCAAATCGCTCCACGACACGCCCTTTGCCGACGTGCCTCCGACCGTTTCGCTGGTCGACTGGAACCGCGCGGGCGTTCCTCTCTGCGAGATCGTGAGTGAACCGGAGGTCCGCACGGCGGAGGAAGCGGCCTCCTACCTGACCGAGCTGCGCCGGCTCCTGCGTTTCATCGGCGTCTCGGACGCCGACATGGAAAAAGGAAATCTTCGCTGCGACGCCAACGTGTCGGTGCGCTTGGCGGAAGACGAGCCGTTCGGGACGCGCGTCGAGATCAAGAACTTGAACTCCATCCGTTTCGTGGCGAAGGCCATCGAGCACGAGATCGAACGCCAGGCGGAATCGCTCAAGCGGGGAGAGCGGATCGTGCTCGAGACCAGGTTGTGGGACGAGAAGTCGAGCCGCACCGTCCCGATGCGCGGAAAAGAGGAAGCGCAGGACTACCGGTACTTTCCGGAGCCGGACCTCGGCGCTCTTCGCCTGGACGACGCGTGGATGGCGGAAGCCGCGGCGGCGATGCCCGAGCTCCCTCGGGCCCGGCGCGCCCGGCTGCTCGCGGCCGGAGTCGCGGCGCCGGATGCGGAGACCCTCACGTCGGCTCGCGAGCTCGCGGACTATTTCGAGCAGACGGCCGCACTCGCCCCGCCGCGCCTGGCCGCCAACTGGGTCACGGGAGAGGTGCTGCGCTGGATGAAGGAGCGCCGGATCTCGGCGGAGGACGCCCTCTCATTTCCGGTCGAGCCCTCCCGCCTCGCCGGGCTGCTTCGGATGCTCGAGGCGGGTGAGATCTCCGCGGCGTCGGGAAAAGAGGTCCTGGCGGCGATGATGGACTCTCCGGCCGGGGCCGCCGCGATCGTGGCGGAGAAGGGGCTCGGCCGCATCAGCGACGCGGGAGAGCTCGACCGGGTGGCCGCCGAGATCGTCGCGTCCAATCCGGGACAGGTCGCGCTCTACCGCTCGGGAAAGACGGCCACCTTTGGGTGGTTCGTGGGCCAGGTGATGAAGCGGACGGGCGGCCGCGCCGACCCGTCCTCGGTGCGCGAGGCGATCACGCGGGCGCTGGAAGCTGACAACTGAGAACTGAACTGAAAACGGAATGATCCAGCTCTTCCGCGTCTCGAAGGAGTACGGGCGCTTCCGCCATGCCCTCGCGGACGTGACCTGCACGATCGAGCGGGGCGAATTCGTCTTCCTGACGGGCCCCTCGGGCGCTGGGAAGTCGACCTTCTTGAAGCTTCTCTTCCGCGACGAGCCGCCGACCTCGGGTCAGATTCTCGTCAACGGCCGGAACATCGGCGTGCTTCCCCCTTCGCAGATCCCCTATTTCCGGCGCAGCGTCGGGGTCGTCTTCCAGGACTTCAAGCTCATCCGGCGCAAAAGCGTCTTCGAAAACATCGCCTTCGTGCAGAACGTGCTGGGGCTCTCGCGCGCGGAGCAGAAGAGGCGCGCCTATCAGGTCTTGAAGCGCGTCGGGCTCCATCACCAGATGAACGCATATCCGGATGAGCTCTCCGGGGGAGAACAGCAGCGCGTGGCGATCGCGCGCGCGATCGTGAACGAGCCGACGCTTCTCCTCGCGGACGAGCCGACCGGAAATCTCGATCCCGTCCTGTCCGAGGAGATCATGCGCCTCTTCCTCGAGATCAACATCCGCGGCACGACGGTCCTCGTCGCGACCCACGATTTCGAGATGATCCGGCGGATGGGCAAGCGCGTGCTCTCGCTCGACCGCGGCCGGCTCCGGGACGCCCCCCTGCGGCGCGACGCCGCCCCGAGCGCCGTCCGCGAAGCGCCCTTCCTGCCTCTCGGATGAGACTCGAGTTGACCGCGGAGTACCGCGGCCGTCTCGCTCCCGTTGGTCGCTCGGCTCACCGTTTCCCGGCTTGCCGTGGTTAAGCCCCGCTACATCTTCGGAGAGGCGTGGTCGATTGCCCGGAGCGGCGCGCGCCAGACGATGCTCGCGATCGGCCTGATCGCCCTGTCGCTGTACGTCCCCGCTCTGTTCGCGCTCCTTTCGAAGAACCTGGCGCGGCTCTCCTCCGACGCCGAGACGCCCGCCGCGGTGATCACGCTCGATCCCGCCGCCGACCGCCGGGAGATCGCGCGCCGCCTCGCGGGAGATTCCCGCGTGCGGGAGATCCGGATCGTGTCGAGCGACGCCGCGCTGGCGCGGTTCCGCCGGGCGTACCCGGACCTCGGAGCCGCGCTCGGGGACCTGAAGGAGGCGCCCTTTCCGCCCACGATCGAGGTCCGGGTGCGGCCGGAGGCGGGGCCGGGCGCCGGAACGGCTATCGCCGCCTCTGCGCGTTCCTGGCCGGGCGTCGAGATCGCGGAATCGGAGGAGGAGATCGGCCGCCGATTCTCAGACGGCGTGCGGATCGTGCGAGCCGCCGGGCTCGCGCTCGGAGGCGTCCTCGTTCTCGCGGCGATTCTCTCCGTCGCCTCCGCGATCCGGCTCGCGCTCGACCTGCACCGCGACGAGATCGAGATCATGCGCCTGATGGGCGCCACCGAGACCGCCGTCC
>JBDUBP010000254.1:0-20985 GCA_040004075.1 Acidobacteriota bacterium
GGTTCCAGGGGCAGAAATGCTCCGCCTGCTCGCGCCTCATCGTCCACGAGAAGGTCCACGACGAGCTGCTGGCGAAAATCGTCGAGAAGACGAAGAAGCTGAAGGTCGGGGACGTCCGCGACTCCGACACGCAGGTCGGGGCCGTGATCAACGAGCGCGCGCAGAAGCGGATCCTCGAGTACGTGGAGATCGGCCGCCGCGAGGGGAAAATCGTCGCGGGAGGCGAGCCCGGCCCCGGCGAGGGGTTCTTCGTCCTGCCGACGATCGTCGACGGGGTGAAGCCCGGCGCGCGCCTCGAACAGGAGGAGATCTTCGGGCCGGTGCTGGCGGTCATTCCCGTGAGCAGCTTCGAAGAGGGCGTGTCCGTCGCCAACGACACGGAGTACGGCCTGACCGGGGCGCTCTACTCGCGCGACCGCGAGCGGCTCGACCGCGGGAAACGCGAGCTCTTCTGCGGAAACCTCTATCTCAATCGGAAATGCACCGGCGCTCTCGTCGGCGTGCACCCCTTCGGCGGGTTCAACATGTCGGGCACGGATTCGAAGGCCGGCGGCCGCGAATATCTCTACCTCTTCACCCAGGCCAAGGCGATCTCGGAAAAGATTTAGTGTCAGACGAGGGCTTTCCGGGTCCCGCGCGGCGATTCGAGTCGGTCGGTTTCTCGGAGATCGTCCAGGTTCGCAACCGGGTGCTCGCGCTGCTGGCGCAGGGACACCGCGTCTGGCGGTTCGAAGGCGGAGAGCCGTACATGCCGACGCCCGAGCCGATCAAGGCCGCGATGTCGCGCGCGCTCGCTCGCAACGAAACGCGCTACGCCCCGTCCTCCGGCGTCCCCGAGCTCCGAAAGGCGATCCTCGCAAAGGTCCGGAACCGGAACGCGATTCCCGCCGACGACGAGAGCCCGATCGTCGTCAACGGGGGGATGCACGGGCTTTTCGCCGCGTTCGCCACGCTGCTCGACGCGCAGGACGAGGTCCTGATGCTGTCGCCCTACTGGACGCCGATCGTCGACGTCATCCGCTACCACGGGGCGGTGCCCGTGCTCGTTCCGGCCGAGGAGGCGGGGCGCGACGGCCTTTCCGCCGCGCTCGGGAAAAGGCTCTCGAAGAAGACGAAGCTCGTCTACTGGAACTCTCCGACGAATCCCACCGGGCAGGTCTTCGGCCGGGCGCAGGTCGAAGACGTCGCCGCCTTCGTCCGGGAGAACGGGCTCGCCCTCATCTCGGACGAAGCGTACGAGGACCTGATCTACGAGGGCGAGGCGCACGTCTCCCCCGCCTCTTTCCCCGGCCTCTCCGAGCGGACGATCTCCGTCTTCACGCTCTCGAAGACCTATTCGATGACCGGCTGGCGCGCCGGCTACGTGATCGTGCCGAAGCGCTGGCGCGCCGCGATGCAGACCGCCGTTCTCTACTCGATCAACGGGGTCTCGACGCCGACCCAGTGGGCGATGCTGGAGGCGCTCTCGATGCCGCCGGATTTTCTGGAAGAGGCGAAGGCGGGCTACCGCCGCCGGCGCGACGCCCTCGTCGCCGGTCTGCGAGGCGCCGGCTTCGACCTCGAGTCCCCGCGGGCGGCGCTGTATCTTTTTCCGAAGATCCCTGCCGCGCTCGGCCGCGATTCCGCCGCGGCGGCCACGGCCCTGCTCGATGCGCGCCGGATCGCCACGGTTCCCGGGATCGTCTTCGGCCCCGAGGGAGAGGGGCATCTCCGGTTCTCGTTCTCCGTCGCGGAAGAGACCATCGAGGGCGGGGTGGCGGCCCTGGGCGCCGCCGTGCCGGCGCGGGCGCTGTAGGGCGATTCTCCGGCGCCGTCAGAACGGCTCTCGAGCCCGGCCTCGCTTCGATCCATGCCCCTCACCCTGCCCTCTCCCCGGCGCGCGGGGAGAGGGAGCAGACGGCTATCGCCGGTAGGACTCGGGCCGGACGTCCTGGAGAGCGGGGAATCTGCCGCGGATCGCCGTTACGGTTTCCGGATCGATGTCGCAGACGAGCACCGCCTCGCCCGGGCCCGCCTCGGCGAGGGTCTCGCCCATCGGATCGATCACCGCGGAGTCTCCGGCGTACGAGAGTCCGCCGCCCTCCCCCGCGCGGTTCACGCCGATGACGTACGCCTGGTTCTCGATGGCCCGGGCCTTGAGCAACGCGCGCCAGTGCTCGCGCCTGGAATCGGGCCAGTTCGCGATCACCGCGTACAGGTCCGTCTCGCCGGCCGCCAGCCGGAACGGCTCCGGAAACCTCAGGTCGTAGCAGATCAACGGAGTCACGCGCACATCTTCGACGGTCGCCGTGACGACCCGCTCGCCGGGAGCGTAGTGGCGGTCCTCGCCCCCGAAGGTGAAGGGGTGGATCTTGGCGTACCGGGTGACGGCTCCGCCGGGAGAGACGAGCAGCGCGACGTTTCGCGGCCGCGGCTGACCCGCCTCGGGGACGCTCGCGAGCAGCCACATTCCGAGCTCGCGCGCAGTCTCGCGGAGAAACGTTTCCGACGCCCCGCCCTCGGGCTGCGCGATCCGATCCGCCGCCATGGAGAAGCCCGTCGAGAACATCTCGGGATAGACCGCGAGCCGCGCGCCCTGCGCCGCGGCGTCGACGGCGAGGCGCCTGGCACGGCGGTGGTTCTCGAGGACGTCCTCCCACGCGAGGTCCATCTGCACGACCGCTACGCGCATAGCTGCCCGAGCCTCGCCACGGCCGTCTCCAGCGTGTGGTCTCTCTTGCAGAACGCGAACCTCACGTAGCTCTTTCCCAGCCGTTTGTGGTCGTAGAAGGCGCTCGGCGGAATCGCCGCCACGCCGCACTTCTCGATCAGCATCCGGCAGAACGTCACGTCGTCCTTGAAGCCCAGGGGCCGGAAATCGGCGCAGACGAAATACGTACCGGCGGGGGCCTCGACCTCGAACCCGATGCGCTTCAGCTCGCCCACCAGGTAATCCCGTTTCCCGCGATACGTATCGCGGAGAAGGCTGATGTATTCCGTCCCGAGCGAGAGAGCGACCGCCGCGGCGTGCTGGAGGGGCGTGGCCGTCGCGAACGTGACGAACTGATGAGCGGCGCGAATCGCCTCCGTGAGCGGAACCGGAGCCCCGGCCCAACCGATCTTCCAGCCGGTCAGCGAGAACGTTTTTCCGAAGCTCGAGATCGTAATCGTCCGCTCCCGCATTCCGGGCAGGGTCGCCATCGGGATGTGGGCGCCGTCGTAGACGAGGTGCTCGTAGACCTCGTCGGTGATGCAGAGGACGTCCCTCTCGCGGCAGAGCGCGGCGATTGATTCGAGCTCCTCGCGCGTGAACACCTTGCCCGTCGGATTGTGGGGGGAGTTCACGACGATGGCGCGCGTCTTCGGCCCGAAGGACGCCGCGAGCGCATCCGGGTCGAACCGCCATCCGGGCGCGTGAAGCGTGACGATCCTGGGTCGCGCTCCCGCCATCCGCACGCACGCCTTGTACGAGTCGTAATAGGGCTCGAAGAGCACCACTTCGTCCCCGGGTCCGCAGGTTCCGGCGATCGCATCGAAGATCGCCTCCGTCGCCCCCGAGGTGACCGTCCACTCCTCGCCTTCCGCGTAATCGAGGCCGTAGTCCCTCCGATAACGCGCCGCGAGCGCCGAATGGAGATCGGGGAGACCGGTCCCGCGGGCGTACTGGCCGCGGCCGTCGCGGATCGCGGCGATCGCCGCTTCCTTCACGAACTCCGGACCGTCGAAGTCGGGAAAGCCCTGCGCCAGGTTGACAGCCTCATGCTCGTTGGCGAGCCGCGTCATCTCCGAGAAGATCGTCGTTCCAAAGCCCTGGAGCCGGCGGGCGACCGGGGAGCGCATGGGAACAAGTTATCAGTTGTCAGTTTTCCGTTCTCAGTTTGCGCGCCGTGGGCCCTTGAATCCCGTCGAATCCCCTGGCCGTACTTCGAATGGGACTCTTGTCGAATAAGCTGCGCTGTTTAAACCAGGGGCCAGCCCGGATTACTGATAATTGATGACTGACGACTGACACCTTCATGTCAACCAAACTCCACTACCGCGTCGCGATCATCGGGTCCGGGCCCGCCGGCTGGACGGCGGCGCTCTATGCCTCTCGCGCCGATCTCGAGCCGGTGGTTTTCGAGGGCCCGCAGCCGGGCGGGCAGCTCACCATCACGACGGAAGTCGAAAACTACCCGGGATTCCGCCACGGAATCCAGGGCCCCGAGATGATGGAGATCTTCCGCGATCAGGCCGTCCGATTCGGCACGGAGGTGGTGCTCGATACCGTCGTCGACGTCGACTTCGAGGCGCGCCCGTTCCGGCTGACCCTGGACGCCGGAGGCAGGCTCACGGCCGACGCGATCATCGTCGCCTCCGGCGCCTCCGCCAAGCTCCTCGGCATCGACTCGGAAAAGCGCCTCATGGGGCACGGGGTCTCCGCGTGCGCCACCTGCGACGGATTCTTCTTCAAGGGAAAGGAAGTTCTGGTCGTCGGCGGAGGCGACACCGCGATGGAGGAGGCGACGTTCCTGACGAAATTCGCGCCCAAGGTGACGGTCGTCCACCGCCGCGAGGAGTTCCGCGCGTCCAAGATCATGTTGGATCGCGCGCGGATGAATCCCCGCATCCACTGGAAGTTAAACGCCGCGGTGCATCAAATCCACGGGGACTCGAGCGGCGTCACGGGCGTCACGCTCGAGGACACCCGCGACGGTTCGCGCTTCGAGCTTCCGACGCAGGGGGTCTTCATCGCGATCGGTCACGCGCCCAACACGGCGCTCTTCCGCGGAAAGCTCGAGATGAACGACGTCGGGTATCTCCTCGTCCAGCATCCGACGACACGCACCTCCGTGGAAGGCGTCTTCGCGGCGGGAGACGTCGCAGACCCGGTGTACCGCCAGGCGGTCTCCGCCGCGGGCGAGGGCTGCAAGGCGGCGATCGACGCGGAGCGGTGGCTCCAGTCCAGGGGAATCCACTGACTTGACCTCGCCGCAGAGGGATCCGCGCGGCACGTCTCTCGGCTCCCTCGTTCTCTACGTCCTCGGATTCATGGGGGCGCTCGCCGCCCTCGCCTTCCTGGCCGCCTGGCTCCTCCGGCGATGAGGGCGCAGGCGGCGCAACCGACTGAAGACTGAGAACCGACGACTGAGAGCGCTCTTTAATCCCTGGCGCGGCCTCTCGGGACTTCCGCGCGAGATCTGGATCCTGTGCATTGCGAGCCTGGTGAACAAGGCCGGCACGATGGTCCTGCCCTTCTTCGTCCTCTACCTGACGCGGGAGAAGGGCTTCTCCGCGGCGGAGGCCGGCACGTTCGTGCTGCTGTACGGGGCCGGCTCCCTCGTCGCGTCTCCCCTTGCGGGGCGGCTCGCCGACCGGTGGGGGCCGATCGTCATCATGCGGGCGTCGCTCCTTCTTTCGGGCGTCATCCTCCTCGTCTTCCCTTTCGCCCGGGGCCGCGCCGCGATAGGCGCGTTGACTTTCGTTCTCTCCATGATGGCCGAATCGTTCCGGCCCGCCAACATGACGATCTTCGGCGACCTCGTGGCGCCGAAGATGAGGAAAGCCTCGTTCGCGGTCAACCGTCTCGCCGTCAACCTGGGTATGAGTATCGGCCCGGCGCTCGGAGGCCTCCTCGCGACGCTCTCTTTCCGCTGGCTGTTTCTCGTGGACGGCATCACGTCCCTGGCTGCGGGGGCCGTCCTCGTCCTCGCCACGTTTCCTCCTCACCGCCGCACCGGCGAGTCCGGGCCCGTCGGGGATGCGCTCGCAGACCTGGCTTCCGGCGGAGGAGCGCACCGCGACCGCCGGCTCCTCCTGTTTCTCGCCGCCTTCTTTCCCGTGATGTTCGTGTTCTTCCAGCACATCTCGAGCATGCCCCTCTTCCTCGTCCAGAACCTCGGGCTGTCGGCCGCCGTCTACGGTCTTCTCTTCACCGTCAACACTCTGATGATCGTCGCCATCGAGGTGCCCGTGAATCTCGCGACGGCCGCGTGGCCCCACCGCCGGACGCTCTCCCTCGGAGCGCTCCTCTGCGGAATCGGCTTCGGTTCGCTCGCCTTCGCCTGGAACGTTTGGAGCGTCGCCGCGACCGTCGTCGTCTGGACGTTCGGGGAGATGCTCCTCTTTCCCGGGATGGCCGACTACCTGACGTCGATCGCGCCCGCGCGCCGCAGGGGCGAGTACATGGGGCTCGCACAGATGACGATGGGCCTCGCGTTCACGGTCGGCCCCTGGGGAGGGCTCCACCTGCTGGGACGCTTCGGGGGTCGAGCGCTGTGGCTGACGATGCTCGCGTTCGGAATCGCGTCGGCGGCGATGCTGGCGCTCGTGGTCAACCGCGCGGAGGAGACCGAGACGAGGACCGAACCTTCCTCTCTCTCCCCGGGCCCGGGGAGAGGGTCGGGGTGAGGGGTCCAGGCTCTCGATCTCGCGTGGTCCGAAGCGGCAACAGGCGGGACTCCTATCGGGCGCCTCCAGCAATCGTCCCGATGTTCGCCACGGTGTCGCCGCGCTTCATCGACGGGACGGCGCAGATGTAGAGGACGACCCCGGCGGCGGGCGACCTGGGCTCCGACAGGACGGAGCCGAAGAAGTCCGACACGGTGCCGAGCTTCATGCCCTGTTCGACGTAGGTGCCGCGGCGCACGAGCGGGCGAAAGAAACCGCCGCTCTCCGAGGCGACCGTTCGCACGCCGTCGATCCAGACAGGGCGGTCGACGCGGGTGGGTGTCCCGGCGATCATCTTGAAGAGACGCATGACGCTCAGGCAACCCTTTACGAGGGCCTCGACGTCGTCCGTGTCCACCGTCCCCGCCGAGCCCGCCTCCGCCGTGATCGATGCCTTTCCGCGGGTCGTCGCGGTGTTCTCGAGATAACGGGACGCGGCCGGATCGCGCGGACGGTCGGTCGAGACGATGATGTGGTCGAGCCCGAAAGCGAGCACCATGTCGCGGGATACCGCATCGAGCTTCTCGTTGCCGGTCTTCGTCCAGTAGCTGTAGGGGCGCAGGCTCTCATCGATGTCGCCGCCGTGCAGGTCGATCAGGTGATCGCACCGCTCGACGACTTCGCGCGTGATCGCCAGCGCGGCGCGCTCGGTCTGCGTGCCCTCCGCGCGGCCCGGGTAGAAGCGGTTCATGCTCTTTCCGTCCACGGGATTCACGTGGAGGACCTTGTGCTCGAAAGAAGGGACGTTGACGAGAGGGACGAGGATGACGGTCCCCGTCAGGTCCGCCGCGTCCAGGCGCTCCGCGAGTCTCGCGACGGCGGCGATCGACGCGTATTCCGTCCCGTGCGCGCCGGAGACGACGGCGAGCACCGGGCCAGGCCAGGCGCCGTGAAACACCATCACGGGAATGCGGGTGCCGGCGTCGGAGCCGGCGGGCACCTCGATGAACCCGTTGGCCCGATGGCCGCGGCCGGCGCTCGCCGTCCCGACCGTGAAGGTGGAACCGTCCTGCGCCGCGGCGGACATCGAAGCCGCCGTGAGCGCGACCGCCGCGAGAAGAGACCGTGTCATCGGACCTCCGCCGGAGCGAACCCCGGGCGGGGAGGGTCGGCCTGCCGCCTGTTCGCCGCGAGCTGTTTGAGCGCCGCCTCGGCCGCGGGCGCGTTCTTCGCCGCGGAGGCCGCTCGCGCGAGTCCCGCCAGCGAGAGCGACCGGCCGGGAGCGTGCGACAGCGCGGATTCGAATTCCTTCTGCGCATCCGTCGGCCGTCCCTGGGACGCCATGAGCTCGCCCAGGAGCTCGTGAGCGGGCTTGACCACGACGGGAGGACCGAACTCGAAGCTCATCGCGTCTTCGGCCGCCGCGGCCTCTTTCGCGCGCGCGATCGCCGCCGCCGTCCGGCCCTTCTGAAGCAGGGACAGCGCTTCGAGTTGTTGCCGCAGCACCGCCGCCACCGCCGCGCCTCCCGGGCCGTACCCCGCCATTCCGCCGCCGTGCGCATGCGCTCCGCCCTCGCCCGTCGCCGGGGGGTCCGCCGCCGGCGTCAGAGAGGACAGCGCGGAAGCGATCCCGGCCGCGTCTCCCCTCTTCCAGGCGCAGAATCCGGAGAGAAAGAAATCGCGCGGCGCCTTGCCGTCGATCCCGGGCGAATCCTTCGCACATCCCGTTTCGACGGCATAGGCGGCCCGCATCGCGGAGAGGCTGCCGAGGGCTCGATCCGAGCCGCTCTTCTTCGCGTCCTCCTCCATGACCGCGAGAAGACGGCGGGCTTCCACGAATCGCCCCTGCTGCAGACGCGCGTACTCGAGCCACTGCAGCGCATGGAAGTTGCGCTCGTCCACCCCGAGGCCCTTGCGGCGGACCCGGTCATCCGCCGCCGCCCAGGAAGCCTCGTTGGACGAGACGACGTCGTCCCACATCCCGGACGCGAGAAAAATGTGCGACGGCATGTGGAGGGCGTGTGCCGCCGCCGGAGCGATCTTCGCGTACACGCGCGCCGGACGCAGCCCGAGCGGCGCATGCACGGGGTCGTCGTAGGAATGGATCAGGTAGTGGACCGCCCCCGGATGCAGCGGGTTCTTCGCGAACACTTCCTCGGCGAGCGCCGCGGCCTTCATGTACACAGCGAAGTCGCGGTTCGGCTGCGAAGTGCCCAGCAGCGCGAGCGCGTAGAAAGCCTTCGCCTCGAGGTCGTCGGGAAAGCTCTCGTGCAGCCGCCCCATCGCGGCGGAGTACGCGGCGTCCCGGTCGCGCTTTCCTCCCTCCTCGTAGAGGGTCTCGACCGCGTCCAGGTACGCGCGCTCGCGCGGCGTCGGCGCCTTCGCGAGCCGCGCGTCGCGCGACGCGCCGAGCCTGCCCAGCACGAGGCGGGCCTTCGCGGCGTCGCGCTGCATCCAGATGGGATGGTTGGCGGTCATCGCCTCGCCCCAGTACGCCATCGCGAAACCGGGCTCCGCCGCCTGCGCGGCCCGGAATTCTTCCGCCGCGTCGTCGTACTCGAAGCTGTGCAGCAGGAGAACGCCCCGGACGAACCTTTCCTGAGCCGCGGGGGAGCCGGAGGTGGGAAAGTCGATCCGGCCGAGGTCCCCGCTTTCCGCGGCGAGTCCTCCGGCGAGGACGAACAGCGCGGGCGCAATCCATCGAATCCGCATGGGCCCTCCGCTTGGGAAAGCGCCATCGTACTCCGGGCCTCGGGGTCCGATTCCTGCTCTGGAATGCCGGCGCTGCGTCGACCGTTGCTCTGACGGGAAACTCATGAAACACAGGACCCTCCTCTTCGCGACGCTTGCCTCCGCCGCGCTCCTCGCCGCGTCTCCCGCCCGCGCAGACCGCTTCTGGACCATGCAGTTGAGAGGAGGCGCCGTGGTGCTCTCGCTCGACCCTCCGGAAGAGCGGGGCAGAATGCTCGTCTTTCATCGCGCGCCGGAGGGGACATTTTCGAGCCTGCCCGCCGGCAGCGTCGAGCGGATCTCGATCGCGAGCGGCCCCGCCAGGAAAGCGCGGCCGTCGCTGGAGGGCCAGGTCCTGATTCTGGGGCACGACCTCGATGCGGACGAACGCGCGGAGCTCTCCCGCGCCCAGTCGGCGCCGCTTCTGGCGCCGCCGGCAGCCCCGTACGACGATGTCGGTTACGCCTACGCCAACGCCTACAGACCGTCGCGGCCCGTCTCCCCGCCGGACCGCGTGACGCCGCTTGCGAGGCCGAACGGCTTCCCCGTCGTACCGGGTGCGATCGGATCCCAGCCGTTGCTGGTCGGACCGAACGGATATCCGATCCTCGCCGGGTCCGCCGGGAGCCGCCGTTCCACGCCCGTGCCGCGCAGCCGGCATGCGTTTCACGGGAGGCGGCCGGATCGGTAGGGGCGGGAGTCGGGAACGGGAAACGGGAAACGGGAATCGAAAGATACGGGAAGTGGCCCCCCGGGCCCTCGGCGTTCCCCTCCCCCCGACGCTCAACGCTGAACGCTCAACGCTCAACCGAATCCCAACACCCACGGTGAAGTAAAGTTCACTCACCGTCCCCCACCCGGCAGACCGTACGAAAGGAGTCCCAATGGCTTTTCCGATGTCGCGACGCCGGTTCGCCGGCAGCGTCGGCGCGGCGCTCGGCGCCGCTCTCCTTCCCTCCCCTTTCGGCGCCTCGCGAGCTCTGGCGGCGCCAGCGCGCGGCGAGATGAGCGATCGAATCCTCCTGGACGCGAACGAGAACCCATACGGACCGTCGGCCTCAGCCCTCGATGCGCTCGGACGGGCGGGCCGGGCGGCGGGACGCTACCCCGGCTCCCTGGAGGACGAGCTGCGGACGAAGATCGCGGCGCACCACGGCGTCGGGGAAGACCGGATCGTCCTCGGCTGCGGCTCGAGCGACGTCCTGCGCATGGCAGGAACCTCCTTCCTGTCTCCCGGCCGCAGCCTCGTCGCCGCGGAGCCCACGTTCGAGGCGGTGCTGTCCTACGCCGGCGTGACGCACTCCGAAACGATCAAGGTGCCCCTGACGGCCGACCACCGCCACGACCTCGACCGGATGGCGGCGGCGTGTGACGCGCGGACCGGTCTCGTCTACGTCTGCAACCCGAACAACCCGACCGGCACGATCGTGGGCGGCGATCCCCTCGAGGCGTTCCTCGCGAAGGTCCCCACGACGGCCACCGTTCTGGTCGACGAGGCGTACCACCACTTCGTCGAAAACTCCGCGTATCGGACGGCGATCGGGATGATCGACCGCCATCCGAACGTCGTCGTCGCCCGGACGTTCTCCAAGATCTACGGAATGGCGGGGCTTCGGGTCGGGTACGGCGTCGCGTCCGCGGCCAACGCCGCGACGCTCAAGGGACAGGCCTCCTGGGACAACGTCAACCTGGCGGGACTCTCAATCGCCATCGCCAGCCTGAACGACCCCGAGCTCGTTCCGAAGAACCGTCGCCTCTTGAACGACACCCGGCGGTGGCTCTGCGCGCAGCTCGACCGGGACGGCCGACGCTACATCCCGTCGGAGACGAACTTCGTCATGATCCACGTCGGCGGCGACGTCGCTCCTCTCATTCGCGCGTTTCGCGAACAGCGCATCCAGGTCGGCCGCAAATTTCCGTCGCTTTCCGACTGGCTGCGCGTCTCAATCGGCACGCGTGAAGAGACGGCGACCTTCGTCACCGCGCTGCAGAGGATCGTTCCGAAGCGGGCGGCGGCGTAACAAGCAGCCCCCCGCGACCCGCGGAAAGGACGCCGCGTCCTATTTGGGCGGAAAGAGACTCAGACCGTCTCGAATCCGGCGTGCATCCAGGCGGCCATGCCGCCCGCGACGTTGGTGACGCGGTCGAATCCGGCGCGCTCGAGAAGGCTCGTTGCGATCGACGAGCGATACCCGCCGGCGCAGATCGCGTAGACGGTGGCGTTCGGATCGACTTCGGCGGCGCGCCGCGAAAGCTCGTGGAGCGAGATCCGCCGCGCGCCGGGAATCGCGCCGCTGGCCCACTCGCCGGGCCGTCGGACGTCCACGACCACGATCGGCTCTCCGCCCGTGACGCGCCGGTGCAGGTCCGCAACGTCCGTCTGACCGGTGGCGGCCAGACGTCTGCCCGATTCTTTCCAGGCCGCCGCGCCTCCGCTCAACTCGCCGGCGACGTCCTCGAGCCCGACGCGCGCCAGCCGCATCCGCGCCTCCGCCGCCGCCGCCGAATCGGCCGCGACGAGGACGACGGGCGAAGCGGGCGGAAGGACCGTGCCGGCCCAGCTCGCGAACTGTCCCGAAAGACCGATCTGGACGGACCCCGGGACGTGGGCCGCGCCGTACGCGTCCGAGGGCCGCACGTCCAGAATGACGGCTCCCTTTTCGACGGCCTCCGCGACGCGGCCGGCGTCGAGGGAGGCGAGTGCCGGGAGATCTTCCAGAGAGACCGCTCCCGCGCGATTCAACTCGACGTCCCGCCCGAAATAGGCCGGCGCCTCGGGGAGGTCGGAGGTCATGAGGGCTGTGAACTCCTCGCGCGACATCGGCTGGAGGGCGTGATTGAAAAGCCTCTGCTGGCCGATCGTGGAGCTCGTCTCCGACGAAATGTTCTTCCCGCAGAGAGATCCCGCCCCGTGCGCCGGAAAGACCTGGACGGAATCCGGCAGCCGGAGGAGCTTCTCACGCAGGGAGTCGTAGAGCATTCCCGCGAGATCCTCGGCGGACATCGCGGCCCCCAGCAGGTCGGGGCGGCCCACGTCCCCGATGAAGAGCGTGTCGCCCGTGAGGACGAGCTTTGGCTGGGGCGACTCCGAGCGGTCGGTCACGAGGACGCACACGGATTCCGGAGTGTGGCCGGGTGTCTCCAGAAATCGGAGCGCCAGGTCTCCGAACGAGATCTCCTGCCCCTCGACGACGGGAACGTGCGGGAACGCCGCCCGCGCGCGCGCTCCGATGTAGATCTGCGCTCCGGTTCGGCGCGCCAGCTCCCGGTGCCCGGACACGAAGTCGGCATGGAGATGAGTCTCGATGACGTGCCGGATCGTCAGGCCTTCCTTCCGCGCCACGTCGATGTACTCGTCGACGTCCCGCCGCGGGTCGACGACCGCGGCCTCCCCCCCGGACCCGATCAGGTACGACGCCTGCGCGAGGCACCCCAGATAGAACTGCTGGAAGTACATGAAACCTCCGTTACGACTCCTCGATCTCGACGGCAAAACCGGGCTCCAGGCGCAGCCGCAGGCGCGAGAGGCGGCAGGGCCAGCCCTCCCGCGCGATCCGGACCTCCACCCTCTCCCAGATCCACGCCGCGAGTCTTTCCGCGGTGGGCGACACTCCCGCGAAATCGGGAACATCGCGATTCAAGTTGCGATGGTCGAGCGGCCGGTCGACCTCCTCTTTCAGGATCCTGTCGAGGTCGGTCAGGTTGACGACCATCGAGGTGTCGGGATCGATGTCTCCCCGAACCGCCACTTCGAGCTCGTAGTTGTGGCCGTATCCATGGGGGCCTTCGTCCCCGTAGACAGCGAGGTTGCGCTCCCGCGGCCAGTCGGGCCGCCACAGGCTGCGCCCCGCATTGAAGTGGACGGTCCGGGACAGGAGAGGCACGCGGGAAGCCTATGGCGTAACCGGGAGACGGTAAAGCCCCGCGCGCTGACCGCGGCGGAATCTCCCTGCCTGCCTGCGGGCACCCTCACCCCAACGCTCTCCCGGCGCGCGGGGGCGCCGCAAGCAAGCGCTGCTCCTGGCGTCGCCTTCCAAACATGTACCGACCCTCACCCCGGAGCAGAAGGGGGCAGAGCTGTGCTTCCGTCGAGACCGTCACTAAGCCCGCAGCGTGAGAAGTCTCCCGACCGAAGAGGGAGGAGGCTCACGCGCTGCGGGAGCCGCAGCGAACGGAGGGACGAGGCGAGCGGTCAAGCCCTCAGGCGAGCCGCTCGCCGGCGCGTGAGCGCGTCCCGCAGTTCGCGAAGGCGACGCATATAATCCCCCGGCCGCGGAGCGAAAACATGGAACTTTTTTTGACATCCCGAGAGCTCGCCCGGTTTCTCGAGAGATCCGAGACGGTCGGCCGGGGCGAGCCGCTGCGCATCGTGGACCCGGGCCGCTTCCGCGAAGGGATCATCGACAGTCTCGTCTGGACCGCGGTGTTCGGCGACCCGGAGGTCCGGGACGTCGCGCGACGCACCATCCGCGAGGCGGCGCGGGAACTCGGCATCCTCCCCGCGTCGATTCTCCCTCTCTACGAGGCGCGGGGCCGCGGCGAGGTCGACGGCTTCAGCGTCCCCGCCGTCAACATCCGCATGCTCTCCTACGACACGATGCGCGCCGCTCTGCGGGCCGCGAAGACGCTCGACGCGGGCGCTCTGATCTTCGAGATCGCGCGCAGCGAGATCGGTTACACCGACCAGCGCCCCGGCGAGTACGCCGCGGTCCTGCTCGGTGCGGCGATTCGCGAGGGCTGGACCGGGCCTCTCTTCCTTCAGGGCGACCACTACCAGACGAACCCGAAGAAGATGAAAGAGGATCCCGACAAGGAGATCGCCGCGATCGAGGCCCTCATCGATGAAGCGATCCCATCGGGGTTCTTTCAGATCGACATCGACACGTCGACGCTGGTCGACCTTTCGAAGAAGACGCTCCCGGAGCAGCAGGACGCCAACTGCCGGTACAGCGCGGTCTTGACCGAGTACATCCGCGAGCACGAGCCGAAAGAGATGCCGATCTCGATCGGCGGAGAGATCGGTGAGGTCGGCAAGGAGAACTCCACCCCCGAGGAGCTGCGCGCGTACATGAACGGCTATCGGAACCGGATCGGCGACCTGCGGGGTCTGGCCAAGGTCTCGGTGCAGACGGGCTCGTCTCATGGCGGCCTCGTCGGGCCCGACGGGACCGTCCAGCGCGTGGCAATCGACTTCGCGACGCTCGAACGAATCTCGAAGGTCGCGCGCGAGGAGTACGGACTCGCAGGAGCTGTACAGCACGGCGCATCGACGCTTTCCCCCGAGCTCTTCGGGCAGTTTCCACGGCACGGCTGCGCGGAGATCCATCTGGCGACGGAATTTCAGAACATGGTGTTCGAGCACCCGTCGCTGCCTTATCCCTTGAAGCGCGCGGTCGACCGGTGGGTCTTCACCAACATGATCGAGCAGAAGAAGCCCGGTGAGACGCAGGAACAGTTTCTCTACAAGAACCGGAAGCAGGCGATCGGCCCCTTCAAGGAACAGTTCTGGAATCTGCCGGTCGGAACGCGGGACGCGATCGCGGACACCCTCGAAAAGAAGTTCCGCTTCCTGTTCGAGACGCTGCGGATCGGCGGGACGCGCGCGACCGTCGACGAGTACGTCCGCCCCGTGGACGTCTTCCATCCGGTCGCCGCTCTGGCGGGGGCCGGCGCCGGCTACGTGCGCGACGACGAGGCCGGAGATTGAGCTCGCGCCGGGGCCGGAAATCGAAAATCGGAAACCGGAAATCGAAAAAGACGCCGGCCGTTTCTGCCGGGGCCTCTCGATTCCCGATTCCCGATTCCCGTTTCCCGACTTCGATGACGGCGGTCTTGAAGACGAAGCCGGTCGCGGGCCGCGACGGCACGCAGGTGCGCACGGTGCCGGTCCCCGAGCCCGGGCAGGCCGAGGTCCTCATCCGGGTGCTCGCCACCGCCGTGTGCGGTTCGGACAAGCACATCTACCAGTGGGACGCGTCGATGGCCGGGATGGTCCAGCCGCCCCGGATCTACGGCCACGAGTTCTGCGGAGAGATCGTGGGCTTCGGGCCCGGAGACAAGCGCCCGCACCTGGAGGTCGGCCAGTACGTCTCCGCCGAGATGCACGTCACCTGCGGGCACTGTCGGCCGTGCCTGACCGGGCAACGCCACATCTGCGAGAACACGCGGATCCTCGGCGTGCACGGAGACGGCTGCTTCGCGCAATACGTCGTCGTCCCCGCCTACAACGTCGTCCCGCTGGACCGCGCCGTGGTGCCCGTGCGCGTCGGCGCCTTTCTCGACGCCCTGGGCAACGCGGTCCACACGACCCAGGTCGCGGACCTCTCGGGGCGCGCCGTTGCCGTGCTCGGCTACGGACCGATCGGGGCGATGTGCGCCGAGATCGCCCGCATCTCGGGCGCCTCCCACATCGCCATCACGGACGTCAACCCGCACGCGGCCGCGCATGCGCGGCAGTGGGCTTCGAATCGCCGGCTGACGAACGTCACGGTGCTCGATCTCACGAAGACGAAGGACCCCGCGGGAAGCCTCCGCGACGCCACGGGCGGCGGGGCCGACGTCGTCATGGAGCTCTCCGGCGCCGAAGCCTCCGTCAACCTCGGCCTGGCCGGGGCCCGCCGCGGTGGGGTCCTGTCGCTGCTCGGGCTGCCTCGGGAGAAGAGCCTGACGATTCGCGACTACACGAACGACTTCATTTTCAAGGGCCTGACGCTCCATGCGATCATCGGCCGGCGGGTCTTCGAGACGTGGATCAAGATGCTCGACCTCCTCCGCGCGGGACTCGACGTCGACCATCTGGTCACGGACGAGTTCGAAGGGCTCGACCGCTTCCACGAAGCGATGGAGCTTCTCCAGAATCGCCGAGCAATGAAAGTAGTCTTCTACCCGAACGGCAAGCCCGCCTGACACTTCACCTGGAGGACGACGATGCCGACCCGCAAACCGCCCACGCCCGATACCACCGCCGAGCTGAACGACCGCCGCATCGCGGAGTTCGCGCTCGAGGAGTCGCGCCTCTCCAATCTCGCATACCGCTTCGAGCTCCGGCCGCGGGAGCGCGTCTGGCGGAACTGGGACCGGACGGAGTTCGAGCCCAACAACTTCCGCATCGTCGGCCTCGCCGGGGTGTGCCTGAACAAAGACGAGAGGGAGCGGGCGCACCGCACCGCGTCCCGGGCTCTCGAGGACCTCGACGACATCCTGTTCGTCGTGGAGGAGCCCGCCCAGGCAGTGATCGTGCGCAATCCCACCGGGACCTCCGAGATCGTGAACCGGCCGACCATCTGCGCCGAGATCGTCGCGCCCGACAAGGCCGGGTTCGACAGGGCCCTCTCGGCGCTCGACGCGGCATTCCCGGGCCAGCGCGTCGCCGGAAAGATCGTCAGCGAGGGGTGACAAGAGCTCCCAGCTTTCGGTCTTCAGTCTGGATGTGTGAGCTGAGAGCTGACAGCTGAGAGCTGATAGCTTTTCTCCCATGCACCCTCTCATCGCCCATCTCGCCGCCGAGGTCGCGAATCTGAAGCAGGCGGGCACGTTCAAGGAGGAGCTCGTCTTGGGGTCCCCGCAGGACGCTCGCGTGCGCGTCGCCGGCCGCGACGTCGTGATGCTCACCTCCAACAACTATCTCGGCTTCGCCAACCATCCCCGGGTCCGCGAGGCGCAGAAGAAGGCGATCGACCGATGGGGCGCGGGCATGGCTTCCGTTCGATTCATCTGCGGAACCGTTGCGCTGCACAAGGAGCTCGAAGCGGAGATCGCCTCCTTCTTCGGTCAGGAGGACGCGATCCTCTACATGTCGTGCTGGAACGCGAACGAGGGGCTGTTTGCGGCAGTGCTGGAAGACGGGGACGGGCTCTACTCCGACGAGCTCAATCACGCCTCGATCATCGACGGCGTCCGGCTCTGCAAGGCAAAGCGGTTCCGCGTGCCCCACAACGACATGAAGGCTTTCGACCGGCTGCTCGCGGAGGACGGAGCGTCGCGCTTTCGGATGATGATGACGGACGGCGTCTTCTCGATGGAGGGCGAGGAGGCGGACCTGCGGGCCCTGGTCGCGATCTGCGAGAGGACGGGCACGCTGCTCGTCGTGGACGACTCGCACGCCACCGGGGTCCTCGGTGAGACCGGCCGCGGCACCGCCGAGGAGCAGGGGGTATTCGACCGCATTCCCGTGACGACGGGCACGCTCGGCAAGGCGATGGGATCCGCGGCCGGCGGCTTCGTGACCGGGCCGTCCGCCTTAGTCGAGCTTCTCCGCCAGAGAAGCCGGCCCTATCTCTTCTCGAACTCGCTTCCGCCCGCGGTGGCCGCGGGCTCTCTCGAGGCGTTCCGGATGCTCCGCGAGGACCCCGCTCCGGTCGCGAGGCTCCGGGACAACGCAAGGTACTTCCGGAAGGCGATCTCCGACGCGGGGTTCCGGATCCCCCACGGCACGCACCCGATCGTACCGGTGATCGTGGGCGACACCGCGAAGGCGCTCGCGATGGGACGCGACCTCTTCGACGAAGGCGTCTACGTGTCCGGGTTCGGCTTCCCGGTCGTCCCGCAGGGCCAGGCTCGCCTGCGCTGCCAGGTCTCGGCCGCCCACTCGCACGCGGACCTGGACATCGCCGTCGACGCCTTCGTCAAGGTCGGTCGGAAGTTCGAGGTGATCTCGGGAAGTTGAGGGTTGAGAGTGGTGATTCTGTTCGAGTCGCTCGACTGACAACTGAGAGCTGACAACTGATTACTCCCTAAGCATCCAGCTTCTTTCTCGCCTTCTGGAGCAGCAGGACGCAGAGGACGCCGAAGGCGACCGCGCAGAGGATCCCGCCGCTCACGAGGCCATTCTTCAGGCCCGGATAGAGCTTCGATCCCAGGTCGAGCTTCTCGAGGAGGTTCGGTTTCTCCATGTGGAGGACCGTATCGCCGAAGAAGGCGATGAACGCGATCAGCACGCCGCCGAGAGAACCGCCCGCGACGAGTCCCGTGGCGTAGAGCATTCCCGAGGAGAGCTCCGATTCCTCGCCCGCGACGCCTTCCTTCTTGCGCCGCCAGGAGTCGACGAAGGCCTTCAGCATCCCGCCGATCCAGATCGGAGCCGTGGTCGAGACCGGCAGGTAAGCGCCGACCGCCCAGGAGAGGGCGTGTGCCCCGGCAAGCTGCGCCATGAACGCGAGGAACACCCCGACCAGCACGGGAGCCCACGGGAGGTTCTGCGCCAGAAGGCCTTTGATGATCGTCGCCATCAGCGTCGCCTGGGGCGCGGGGAGCTGCACTCCGCCGATGCCGTGAAGCTCGTTCGCGCCCTTGTAGGTCTTGTCGAGGATGAAGAGGGTGATCGCGATGAAGAAGGAGGACGTCACGACCCCGATGAGGAACCCATACTGCTGATACTTCGGGGTCGCCCCGACGAGGTACCCCGTCTTTAGGTCCTGGGAGGTGGCGCCCGCGTTCGCCGCGGCGACGCAGACGATCGCGCCGACGCACAGGGCGACCGCCTGGTAGATGTCTCCGCGCCAGCCGATGACGACGAAGACCACGCAGGTCGCCATGATCGTCGCGATGGTCATGCCGGAGATCGGGTTGGAGGAGGTCCCGATGATCCCGACGATCCGTGAGGAGACCGTCACGAAGAAGAAACCGAAAACGACGATCAGGAGCGACATCATCAGCGAGCCGGGGAACGGTCCGTGAGGGAAACCGGGGAGCACGGCGAGGACGAGGACGATCGCGAGCGAGCCGATCACCACCATCCCGATGGCCATGTCCTTTTCGGTTCGCTTGACGGAGGTGCCCGCGCGGCCTTCGCCGAAGCTCTTCACCGACTCCCGGAAGGCCGAGACGATCGTGGGCAGCGTCTTCAGCAGCGTCATGACTCCGGCGCACGCGACGGCGCCCGCCCCGATGTAGCGGATGTACGCGCGATAGATCCAGTTCGCGTAGGAGTTGTTCGCCATCCAGGCGTCGCTGAACCCCAGTTTGTGGAGGTCGGCGACGACGCGCGAGTCGGGGACGAAGATCGCGATGAGCGGGATCAGCGCCATCCAAGCGAGCAGCCCGCCGGAGAAGAGCTCCGAGGAGATCCGGGGTCCGATGATGTAGCCGAGCCCGAGATATTCCGGCGTGACGGCGACGTCGAGCGTGGCGGCCGGATAGGTGACGGACTCCTTCTTCGTCCGAAACCAGATCGGCGTCTCGTTCCAGAGCCCGAGCACGCCGTAGAGGAACTTGTAGAGGAGCGAGGCGCCGACGCCGGCGAACACGGTCTTCGCGAGATTCCCGCCCTTCTCGCCGGCGATCAGAACGTCCGCGCACGCCGTTCCCTCCGGATACGGGAGCTTCCCGTGCTCCTTCACGATGAGCGCGCGGCGCAAGGGGATCATGAACAGCACGCCGAGAACGCCGCCGAAGATCGCGAGGATCGTGATCTGGAGGTACTGGAAATAGTGCTCGCCGCCCGTCAGGAACAGAAGAGCGGGCACGGTGAAGACAGTTCCGGCCGCGACGGACTCCCCCGCCGATCCGATCGTCTGCACGATGTTGTTCTCGAGGATCGTCGAACGCCCGATCTTCTTGAACACGGCGATCGAGAGCACGGCAATGGGAACGGACGCGGACACCGTCAGGCCCGCGCGCAGAGCCAGGTAGACCGTCGCCGCCCCGAAGAGGATGCCGAAGAAGACGCCGAGCAGGATCGCCTTCGGCGTGAACTCGGGGATCGCCTGCTCGGCGGAGATGTACGGGCGAAAATCCTGACCGGTCTCCGGGTTCGCCATACGACCTCCGTTATGGACCGACGTTCTTGTTCGGCGCGGGATTATATGGGGGGGAAACGAGGCATCTGTCAGCTCTCAGCTTTCAGCTGTCCGCTCCCTGTATTCCGGATTCCCGATTCCCGGCTCCCGTATTGCGCCCGACCGGGCGCCCTCACACGCCTCACGTTCCTCCGAAGCCGACCGTGACCTTGCCCCCCTCGACGATGACGGGCACCTGGCGCCCTCCCGAAAGCCGGACCATCCGGTCGATCTCCGGCTGATTCCCCTTCACGTTCACGTAGTCAAACGGCACATTGCGCTTTGCGTAGTCCTCACGGGCCGCAGTCGTGTAGGGTCACGTGTCTTTTCCGAAAATCTCGACGCGCTTGCCTTCCATGTCCACCTCCCTGGCGATCGTAACCCGGAGGCAAAGGCCTTCGGATGCTATGATTTCGGCCAATTTCCATGGCTTTCCTGCTGGCGCTCGCGCTCGGCCTCTTCGCCCTCCCCGCGCCGACGCCGGCCGCGGTTGCGGGAGCCGCGCCGGGTGGCGGAAGCGTCACGGGGAGGGTCAGCATCGTCAAAGCGGGTTCCCCTCTGCCCGAGGCGGCGAACGCGGTCGTGTGGATCGAAGGGCTGCGTTCTCAGGCCGCCCGCGCCGCTCACGCCGAAATGAAGAGCCAGGGCAAGAAGTTCGTGCCGCGCGTCATCTCGGTGCCGCGGGCGGGGGAAGTGCAATTCCCGAACGTGGATCCGATCTACCACAACGTCTTTTCCGTCTCCGCCCCGAACCGGTTCGATCTCGGCCTCTACCGCAGCGGAGGCTCCCGGGAGAAGCGTTTCGAAGAGCCTGGGCTGGTCCGGGTGTACTGCAACATCCATCCGCAGATGGTCGGTTTCGTGATGGTCGTGGACTCCGATTACGCGGTCGTCACGGGCCCCGACGGGTCCTTCCGCTTCGACGGAGTCGCGCCGGGCAACTGGACCATCCGCGCGTGGCACGAGGAGGGAGGCGAGGGCCAGGTCCCCGTCTCCGTGCGCGCGAGAGCCGAGACGTCCGCGGTGGCCGTGCGTCTGGACGCCTCCGCGTTCAAGGCCCAGCCTCACAAGAACAAATACGGCAAGGATTACCCGCCGGCCGCGGCGTCGGACGATGAGCGTTATTGATCCC
>JBDUBP010000053.1:0-6131 GCA_040004075.1 Acidobacteriota bacterium
CGGGCGAGACGTTCTGGTTGGTGACGGAAAGGTCCGGCGGGTCTTCCCGCAGGATGGCGCTCATCGTGTCCGCGGCGGAGTCGCCGTGGAAGGCGCGCTTGCCCGAGAGCATTTCGTAGAGGATCGCGCCGAAGGAGAAGATGTCGCTGCGAGGATCGGCCGGGCGGCCCCGCACCTGCTCCGGCGACATGTAGCCGAGCGTGCCGAGCACGACGCCGGGCTCCGTTCCCGCGGTGGCGGTGGGCAGGTTGGTGACCTGACTGCCTTCCTCCGCGTGGGTGAGCTTGGCGAGTCCGAAGTCGAGGATCTTGACGCGGCCGTCTCTGGTCACGAAGAGGTTCTCGGGCTTGAGATCCCGGTGGACGATGCCCTTCTCGTGCGCGGCGGCCAGGCCATGGGCGATCTGGAGGGCGTACTCGAGGGCCTTCCTGGGCGAGAGCGCGCCGCCGGCCATGCGCGAGCGCAGCGTCTCGCCTTCGAGAAGCTCGCTGACGACGTAGGGCGCGCCGGCCTCGTCTGACCCGATGTCGTAGACGGCGGTGATGTTGGGGTGGTTCAGGATCCCGGCCGCGCGCGCCTCCTGCTCGAAGCGGCGCAGGCGATCGGGATCGGCGGAGAACGACGCCGGCAGCACCTTGATCGCGACCTCGCGCCCCAGACGCGGATCCTTCGCCCGGTACACCTCGCCCATGCCGCCCGCCCCGATCGGCGAAAGAATCTCGTAAGGCCCGAGACGCGATCCGGACGAAAGCGGCATGTGTGTGCCGCGATTCTAGCTGGGCGTGCTGTCCAGCAGGTCGAGAACCGCCCGGAACCGGGGATGCTCGTGCATCGCATTGAAATCGGGGTCGTGAAGAATCCAGTCGCGGCTGCCCCAGCCTCCCTGCACCGCCCGCTCCAGACACTCGAGGGCGCGTTCCGTCTCCCCGGCGACCGCGAAGCCGCACGCGCAGTTGTAGAGCACGCCGTGCTCGTCCGGCTGAAGTGAGAGCGCTTGCTCCAGCCAGGCAATCCCCTCGGCCTTGCGCCCGAGGGCGATGAGTCCCGCCGCGCCGAGATACAGGGCTCTCACGTCGTCCGGTTCGAGCTCCAGGTGCCGTCTGGCCGCCTCGTATGCGTGCTTGACGCAGGCAAGGCGCGCTTCTTCCATCCCGAGCGCCCGATACGACATCCCGGCAAACACCGGTGTCTGATAGTCCTCGGGCCGGAGGTCGGATGCGCGCTCAAAGAGAGCGACGGCCTTCTGGTATTTCCCCTGGGACAAGCAGGCCCGGCCGTAGAAGTAATAGGCCTCGAAGAGGGACGGGTTCAACTTCAGCGCCGCCTCGAACTGGGCCTCCGCTTCCTCGTATTGCCGCTCGAGGACCGCCGCCTGAGCGAGCGCCGTCCTCGCCTCCGCGAGATCCGGAGCGAGCGCGATTGCCCGGCGCGCCGCCTCGACGCAGGAGCGAAGGTCGTTCGGGCTATGCCCGTACCAGAGATAGTTGAAGGTCAAGGAGTCGGCGAGCCCGGCCCAGGCGAGCGCGAAAGAAGGGTCGAGCTCGATCGCCTTCTCGAACATCTGGCGCGCGAGGTCGAGGTTGCGCCGCGTGCTTCGATAGAAGAATTGACGGCCCCGAAGGTAGTAGTCATACGCCTCGACGCGATCGGTGGGAGCGCGGGCGAGGGCGCGGCGGTCCCGTTCCGAGAGCACGACCCTCAAGGCTTCCGCGATGCTCGTCGCGATCTCCTCCTGAATCGAGAAAACGTCGGAAAGCTCGCGGTCGAAGCGCCGGGACCAGAGGTGAAACCCGTCCGCCACGTGGATCAGCTGCGCCGTGATCCGCAGCTTGTCGCCCGATTTGCGTACGCTGCCCTCGAGGAGCGTCTGCACGCCGAGCCGCTCCCCGATCGCGGCGATCTCGCCGCCCATGCCCTTGTACTGGAAGGACGCGGTCCGCGACGCGACGCGAAGTCCCTGGATCTGGGCCAGCGCATTCAGGATCTCCTCGGCGATTCCGTCACAGAAGTACTCCTGGTCGCGCGAGGGACTCATGTCCGCGAACGGGAGCACAGCGATCGAAGGCAGGCCGGTGCGGTCGGACGACCGGGTGACGGCCCCCGAGCTCGAGAGCGCCGTCTCGATCTGATACGCGAGATCCCTGGCCGTCTGAAACCGGTCCTCGGGCTTCTTCTCGAGACAGTGCGCGACAATTCTTTCCATCTCGACCGGGATCGACGGAAACTTCGCCAACGGAGAGGGGTCCTCGCGGAGGATCGCCGTCAGAACGTCGGCGTCGGAGTTTCCCGCGAACGCCCGCTGCCCGGCGAGCATCTCGTAAAAGACCACGCCGAAGGCGAAGAGGTCCGCCCGCTCGTCGGCGGGAAAACCGCGGAGCTGCTCGGGCGCCATGTACCCGACGCTTCCGAGAATCGTCCCCGGTTCCGTCGAGCCGGAGCGGGTCGGCACGCTGGAGCCTTCGCTCTGGGCTGGAAGACGCCGCGCGAGTCCAAAGTCCAGGATCTTCGCCCGTCCATCGGACGTGACGAACAGGTTCTCGGGTTTCAAGTCGCGGTGGACGATCCCGCGGGAATGTGCCGCCGAGAGGCCTTGCGCGATCTGGAGCGCGAGCGCCCCGGCCTTTCGCGGCGGGAGGCTCCCCGCGGCGAGCGCCGCCCGCAGGGTTTCCCCTTCGAGCAGCTCGGATACCACATAAGGCGACCCGTCTTCGGCGGTCCCGACGTCGTACACGGCGGTGATGTTGGGGTGATTCAGAGAGCCGGCCGACCGCGCCTCTTGCTCGAAGCGCCGCAGCCGGTCGGGGTCCGCGGCGAAAGACTGCGGCAGCACCTTGATGGCCACCTCCCGCTCGAGCCGCGGATCCTTCGCCCGGTATACCTCTCCCATTCCGCCCGCCCCGAGCGGCGCGAGGATTTCGTAGGGACCGAGACGGCTGCCGGGAGAGAGCTGCACCAGCCGGAGATTCTAAGGCGTACGCTCCCGCGACCGGGCTCGAGCGCCCTCGCCGTTCGCGCCCACCCGAACCGCTCCATCAGCCAGATGTCGCTGCCCTGCGGCCGGAACGGGTCGAAGAGCGCCCAGCGGCCGTCCGGAGACCAGGGCCGATAGGCGATGCGGGCGTCCGCGTCCTCGAACCCGAAGCTTCTCGGGTGAGCCATTTTTCGAGCGGCGAGACCCAAAGCGCCTCGTGCGCGACGACGTCGAGAATCCGCCTGCCGTCCGGTGAGAAGGACATGTGGGGCGCGCCGGCGATATCGCGCAAAGGCCGGGTCTCCGCCCGGCGGCGCCGGCGGCCGCGCTATTCGCAGTCGCCTCGCTCGATGGCCGCCCGCATCCGGCGGCGCAGCTCGGGCAGATCGTCACAGCGCGCGTCGGTCGTCTGCGAAATCTTGCGCCCATAGGACCGGCTCCAGACGTAGCAGTACCCGGTGTCCCAGTGCTGCACCAGCCGGCAGCCGCCGACGTCCGTCGGGTCGGTTTCCAGAAGGCCGGGGTTCTCGAGAAACTCGGGCTTCGTCAGGGGCCGTCCCGGCGGGCGAGTCGGACCGGGGATCGCCGTCGGGGCGGCGTCGCCCGCGGATGTGTTACCCGGGAGAACGGGCGTGGGCGCCGGGGAGGAAGGCGGCGGCGGGCCCGCGGTCCCGAAGGAAACGGGCGCCGGCGCGACCGGGGCCGGCGTCGAGACGCGGCGGGCGACCCCGACGGCGATGAGGACGACGCCCGCGGCGGCGAGCGCGCCGATCACGAATCGCGGAGGCGAGTCGGCGGCCATGTTTCCCGCTCCCGCGGCCTAGGAGACTCCGAGCGTCTTGAACAGGAACGCGTAGTCGAAGGCCGCCTCGCGGATCCTGTCATAGCGGCCCGACGAGCCCCCGTGGCCGCCGGCCATGTTGACCTTGAAGAGCAGGGGGTTCGAATCCGTCTTCACCGCGCGAAGACGCGCGACGTACTTGGCCGGCTCCCAATACATGACCTGGCTGTCGTCGAACGACGTCTTCACGAGCATCGAGGGGTAGGCCCTGGCCGAGAGGTTGTCGTAGGGGCTGTAGGACTTCATGTAGTCGTACTGCTCCTTGATCTTCGGATTGCCCCACTCTTCGAACTCGCCGACGGTGAGCGGCAGAGACTCGTCGAGCATCGTGTTGATGACGTCGACGAAGGGCACGCGCGCGATCACCGCCTTGAAAAGGTCCGGGCGCATGTTCACGACCGCGCCCATCAGGAGTCCGCCTGCGCTGCCTCCCTCGATGGCGAGCTTCTCGGGCGACGTGTATTTTTGCGCGATGAGCGCCTCGGCCGCCGCGATGAAATCGGTGAAGGTGTTCTTCTTGGACAGCATCTTTCCCTGGTCGTGCCATTTCTTTCCCATCTCTCCGCCGCCCCGGATGTGCGCGATCGCGAAGACGAATCCGCGGTCGAGAAGGCTCACTCGCCCGGAGGAAAATGTCGGGAAGCTCGCGACGCCATACGAGCCGTACCCGTTCAACAGGGTGGGATTCTTCCCGTCCTTGACGAGCCCCTTGCGATAGACGAGCGACACCGGGACCCGGGACCCGTCCGGCGCCGTGGCGAAAATGCGCTCCGTCTTGTACCGCGCCGGGTCGTAGCCGCCGAGGACCTCTGTGCGTTTCAAGAGCGAGCGCTCCTTCGTTCCCATGTCGTACTCGTAAACGGTGGACGGCGTCGTCAGCGACTGGTAGTTGAAGCGAAACTTCGCCGTGTCGAACTCGGCGTTCACTTCGGGATTCAGAGCGTAAACGGTTTCCGGAAAATCGACGCGGTGCGAGGCTCCCGAACGCAGGTCGGTGACGCGCACGCGCGGAATCCCGTCTTCGCGCTCGAGATAAACCGCGTGGCCCGCGAAGAGCGAAATGCCCGACACCATGACGTCTTCCCGGCAGGGGAGAACGTCCTTCCATCCGGCTTTTCCGGGACTGGCGACCGGCGCCGTCGCGACCCCGAAGTTCCGGCAGCCGCGGTTCGTGCGGATGTAGAAGAAGTCGCCGTGGTGGTCGACGTCGTACTGATGCTCCTTCTCGCGCGGCGCAATCATCCGGAAGGAGCCCGCGGGCTCTCTCGCCGCGAGGAACTGCCATTCGCTGGAGGTGTGGGAGCTCGATTCCAGGAACACGAAGGCCCCGCTGCGGGACCGGTCCACGCCGACCGTGAACATCGCGTCCTTCTCCTCGTACACCAGGGTGTCGGGGCCAGTGGAGCCGACGGGATGCCGGTACAGACGGTAGGGGCGCTTGGCGTCGTCGTCGACCACGTAGAAGAGCGTCTTGTTGTCTGCCGCCCAGGCGATAGAAGAGACCCTGGGGATGTTTTCCGGTCCGACCTTGCCGGTGACGAGGTTCTTGACGTGCAGGGTATATTCGCGGAAGCCGGTGTTGTCGAGCGTGTACGCGAGGAGCTTCCCGTCGTCGCTGACTTCGTAGTCGCCCCGCGCCATGAACCGCTCGCCCCGGGCGAGCTCGTTCAAGTCGATCGTCACCTCTTCCGGCGCTTCGAGGCTGCCGTGCCTGCGGCAGTAGATGGAGTACTGCTTCCCCTCCTCGGTGCGCGAGTAGTAGAAGTAGTCCCCCTTGCGGTAGGGAACGGAGAGGTCCGTCTCCTTGATACGGCCGAGCATCTCGTCGTAGAGCTTCTGCTGGAGCGGGGCCGTGTCCTTCATGACGCCGTCCGTGTACGCGTTCTCCGCGTCCAGATACGCGCGCACCTCGGGGCTCTTGCGTTCGCGGAGCCAGTAGTACTCGTCGCGACGATCCTCTCCGTGCAATGTTTCCGTTTTGCCGACTTTTTTTGCCATGGGAGCCTTCGGAGCCTCCGGAACGTCGGGTGCGGGGAGCCCGAACGAAAGAGATGAGATGCCCGCCAGGAGGGCAAACAGCACTCGACGCTTCATTTCGACCTCGCGATTATCGACCGTTGGTTTTGTCTCTTTTCGATTCTCGATCTAGTTGACCGCGGAGTACCGCGGCCGTCTCGCTCCCGTTGGTCGCTCGGCTCCGTTTCTCTCCCGTTCACTTCGCGGGCGCGGCCGGCGCCGATCCCTTGAAGTCTCCCGCCTTGATGACCGTGATCTTCGACGGGTCGATGTGCCGCCGCATCGCGGTGACGATCTCGTCCG
>JBDUBP010000132.1:0-20643 GCA_040004075.1 Acidobacteriota bacterium
GGAATGTCCGCGAGGTCGACCACCAGATCGACGATGTCCGCTTTGATCATGATCTCCTCCGGGCGATGTGAGCCAATTATATCTCTTTCTTCTTCAAACGGATGGCCGCCGCAAACCCCCTCGAGGCGGCCGCCGAAAGCTCCCGGAGGAAGACCAGATCGAGGGGGGTGATCCCGTCCCGGGGGGACTCGACGTAAAAGAAGGCGACCGGCTTCTCCTGGATCAGGATCGGCTGGACCGCGCACTCCTCCGGCCAGGCCCCCAGGGCCCCGGCGAGGGCTTCGTGCCAGGGCAGTTTGAGGAGCGGTCCCAGGTAAAAAGAACGGGAAAGGCGCACGTTGAGGAACACCGAAGGCTCAGACCACGGAATCTTCAACGCCTTCAATCGCTTCTGGTCGCCTCCGTTGGCGCTGGCGGCCGCCCAGCCGGCGATCCCGTCGGCCCGGGCGGCCAGGATCGCGGCCCGCGGGAACCGGCTCTCGAGCGACCGGAGCGCGGCCCCGGCGATCGCGTCGCGGTCCGTGGCGCCCGAGACCTCGGGGAAGTCGGCGGCCGTCGGAATCGCGGGAGTCTGCAGCCGTGACACCGCCGGCGGAGGGACGACGCCGCGGGGAGCCGCCTCGGGCCTCGGCGCGGCGGGCGGCGAAGGGGGAGCCGGGGGCGCCTCCGGAGTCTCTTCGGCGTCGGGAAGAAGCTCCGGGGGACGTCCCGGCTCGGGAGTCCAGAGCGAGGGGGAGGGTGGCATCTCCTCCCACGGGATGGCCTCGATCTCCGTCGAACGGCGCGCCGATTTCGGAGAGGAAGTGCCCGCCCACCCGCCGTGGGGATCGGGGACCTTCCACGTCTGGATGATGGGGGGTCCCGCCGAGAGCTCCGCGTCGGCGCCGTCGCCCCAGATCTCCTGCGGCTCCGGAAGGGGCGCCGGAACGCCGACGCTCTCGCCGTAGAACTGCGGCGGTGGCGGGGCCGCAATCGCCTCTCTCGCGGCGCGCGCCGGCCGGGAGAGCTTCTCCGCGAGGATGGCGAACCGGGGCGTGCGGCGTTCGCCGTAGTATTTCTCGAGAGCCTGATAGATCCGCACCTCGGGGGCGGCCGCCGCGATGATCTTGCGTCCCGTCACGAAGAACAGCTCGTCTAAGATCCTCAGGTCCGCCGGATCGCGCAGAACGCACCGCAGAGACCCTTCCATCCGGTCGTAGGGAGCGGCGGCATGCCGGATCGCGAACTTCGCGGGCAACGCGGCAATGACGGCCCCCGGGATGTCCGCCAGGAGCTTCCACGAGGCGTACTCGCATCCGTGCTGCTGGGCGAGCACCCTGCCGAGGTCATCTTCGGACACGGATCCCCGCTCGAGGAGAAGGGTCCCGATCCGGCCTCCCGCGAACTGCTGGACGCCCAGAGCGCGCGCGAGGTCGTTTTCGGTCACGAGATCCGCGCGCAGGAGAAGCTGGCCCAGGCGAGCCATCAGGAGCCGGGCCGTTCGAGTGCCGCGCGCGAAGGCTCTCCCGCGCCCCCGGGCGCCCCGCTCAACTGGAGATGGACCGTCGCCCGCATGCTCCCGCCTCCTCTTCCGATTATCGCGTAGATCGATCGAGGGGAAGAAGGATGGTGCCCGCGAGGGTTCTCCTCCTCGGGAGATGCCCCGGGGAAGTCATCTCTTTCATGGAAAAGGGGACGCATGCGGAAGAGATCGACCGGCGGCGGCTCGCGAAAGAGGCGCTTCGTCGAGGCGCGCGAGCGCGCGGAGGCACCGGCAAGCCGCGTGCTAGATTCGAGATCGTGAGGTCCTTCCTCCTGGTTTCCTCGATTTTCACGGCTTCGATGGCCCCGTCTCCCGCGACGGCCCAGACGCCGGCTGTCCCTGCAGCGCCTGCGGCCCCCGCGACGGCTCCGGGCGAGCGCGATTCCCGCCGGATCTACCTGCGTGCCCGCGGAGCCGTCGCCGACGGCCAGTACCGCGAGGCGCTCGACCTCTATCGCAAGGTGATCGAGCGGATGCCGGACGATGCCGTCGTCCGGTACGAGTACGCGCAGCTCCTCCGCGACCTGAACGTCCAGGAAGAGGCTATCCGGCAGGCGCGCGAGGCGGTCCGCCTCGACCCGAAGATGGCGGAGGGGCACCGGCTTCTCGGGATGCTGGAGCTCGCCGCCGGCGAGAAGGATGCCACGCGGCTCGACCGCGGCATCGAGGAGCTTCGGACCGCCCGGAGACTCACGCCGGAGGATCTCGCGACCGCCGCCACTCTCGCCCGCGCCCTGCTCGCCCGCGGCCGGCCGGGAGAAGCCGCGACCCTGCTCGACGAGCTTCCCGAGACCCGCACGCAGCCCGCGCTTCTTCGGATGGCCGCGGAGGCGCGGGCGAAGAGCGGCCGATCGAGGGAGGCCGCCTCGCTCTTTCGGAAGCTGCTGGAGTCCGCGCCCGGCGACCGGGAGATCACCGCGGCGCTCGTCGACGTCTACGAAGACGACGACCGCTATGACGAGGCACTGAAGCTCCTCGCGACCCTTCAGGAAAAGGATAGCGAGAACCCCGCCGTCGAGGAGCGCATGACGCTCGATCTCGCCCGCGCTGGCCATTTCGACGACGCGGAGAAGCGCGCCCGGGATCTCGCGACTCGCAGGCCGGAGAACCGCGACATCCGGAGGCTTCTCGCCCAGGTGCTGTTCGAGAAGGGGGACGTGACCGGGGGAGAAAAGATTCTCCGAGATCTCCTCCAGACCGACGCCGCCGACGAAACGTCGCGCCGCGCGCTCGCGAGCGAGCTCCTCCGGGAGCGCCGGTTCGACGAGGCCCGGCCCCTTTTCGAGGAGAGTCTGCGCCGCGCCGGCTCCGATCCCAAGTCGGCCGAACAGAAGCTCTGGGCGACGCGCGAGCTCGCCTACCTCTCCTACCTCCAGAAGGACTATGCGGGGGCCCGCAAGACCCTCGAGCCGATCTCGATCTCCGGCAAAACGGTGGACGCCCGGGCCGTGCGCCTCCTCCTCGCGGTGTCGCGCGACGCCGAAGACTTTCCCTCCGGACTCTCCCGCGCGCGCGCCGCTCTCGCCGCGGAGCCCGCCAACACGGAGTGGGAAGCGGCGGTCGCGGAGTTTCAATATCGGACCGGCGACCGGGCGGGCGCCACCGCCGCCTTCACGAAAATGGCGGGGTCCTCCGAGTTGCAGCGGGTGATGTCGGCGGCCGACGCGCAGGCGCGTCTGAAGGATTACTCCGGCGCGGCGAAGGTGGCCCGGGAAGCGGCGAAGCGTTTTCCCGAGAGCACCGAGGTGCAGTTCCGGCTCGCCTCGAGTCTCGAACGCGCGGGAACCTCCGGCGAGGCCGAGAAGATTTTTCTCGAGCTTCTCGAGGCCAGACCAAACGACGCCGCCGCTCAGAACTACCTGGGATACATGTGGGCGGATCGCGGCGTGCACCTCGAGCAGGCGCGGGACCTCCTCGAGAAGGCGGTCGCCCGGGAGCCGCGAAACGGCGCGTACCGGGACTCCCTGGGCTGGGCCTACTTCCGCCTCGGCAACTATGCGGCGGCGGAGAAGAACCTTCAGGAGGCGCAGCGTCGCGACCCGGACGACGCGACGATCGCCGAGCACCTCGGGGACCTCGCGGAGAGGCAGGGGCGGATCGAGGACGCCGTGCGGTACTGGGAGCGCTCCCTCACGTTGAAGCCGGAGGAGCCCGAGAAGGTCCGCGCCAAGCTGAAGAACGCCCGCCCGAGGCTCTCGGGCAAGGGCTGAACGGACCGCCGCCCGGAACCATGCCTCATGCCTCGTCGCCGCGCGCGGGCGATCGGGCGAGAGCGCGCCGCGGCGTTCTCCTGATCGCGGGTCTGGTTCTGTGGAGCGGCTGCGCTTCCCACGGTGCGAGGCCGCGGCAGTTCGCGCTTTCCGGTCCCGAGCAGGGAGTCCGGGCGGAAGCCGCCTGGCGCCAGGCCGTCGCGCGATCGGAGACGCTGGGCGCCGTCCGCCTTCTCTACGATGCGAAGGTCCGGCAGGGGATCGGATCCCTCTCGGGGACGCTCGCAGTTTCCACGGACCCGGTCGGCGCCACGATGACCGGGCCCTTCGGGGCGACGCTCGCGACCTACTCGGACGGGGCCCTTCGCGGAGAGAAGTTTCCGCCGGTCGCGATCGAGCCCGAGCCTCTGCTCTGGCTGCTCGCCGGCGTCTGGAAGAGCGGAGCGCCGGACGTGAAGGGGTTCGACGGTGACGACGCTCTTCTCGCGTGGGACGGCGCCGTCCGCGCGGAGGGAGTCCTGAACGTCCCCGCGGCGCGATTCACGTCGCTGCGGGTCGAGCGGGGGGGCAAGACGCTCGAGGCGACTTATCCAGGGACCGCCGACCCCTGGCCTTCGAAGCTGGAGATCAAGGACGTTTCGACGGGAAGCACACTCCGCCTGACGCTCGTCGGGCGGGAGCCCTCCCGGTGAACGCAGAGCCGCGAGGCGGCGTCCTGCGGGCTCTCGCCCCCGCCAAGATCAACCGCGAGCTCCGGGTGGGAGGCCGCCGGCCCGACGGTTTCCACGAGATTCTCTCGCGTTTTGCCTCGATCGACCTCTGCGACGAGCTCGAAGTCGCGGCGGCGAGCGGCCTGGAGCTCTCAACGACGGGACGTCCCGTTCCCGCCGGCGAGAACAACCTCGTGCTTCGTGCGGCGCGCGCGCTGGCCGAAGCGATCGGCGTCCCTCCCCGGGCGGAGATCCGCCTCCATAAGCGGATTCCGGTCGGCGCGGGACTCGGCGGCGGAAGCTCCGATGCCGCGGCGGCTCTTCGGCTGCTGCGCGCTCTCTGGGCGCCCGATCTGCCGGAGGCGGAGCTCCGGGCGATCGGACCGGCTCTCGGCAGCGACGTACCCTACTTCTTCACGGGCGGGGAAGCCGACGTCTCGGGGCGCGGCGAACGCGTCGCGGCGCGCCCGGATGCGCCGGCTGCGGAGCTCCTTCTCCTGATTCCGCCGTTCGCCCTCTCGACGGCGGAAGTCTTCGCGGAGCACGCCCTCCAGAGCTCCGGACATGCCGGGATTCCCGAGCGTCTCGAGATCGAAGCGTCCGGCCGATTCTTCGGACCCAATCAGCTGGCATCTCCCGTGCTAGCGATACAGGGTGCGATGAAGGCCTATCTGGAATCCGCCGCCGCAGCCGCCGCCGAAGCGGCGATCACCGGCTCGGGATCCACGATCGTCCTCTTCGGCGCGGGAGCCGGAGCCGAAACGCAATTGGAGAAACATCACCCTGAGGCGAGCCTGCTGAGAACCCGGACTCTCGGACGCCGGGAATACGAAGAGCGGACCCGCCCTGCCGGAGGTCCTCAATGGAGATCACCCAGGTAAAAGTCTTTCCCGTTGAGGAGGAGAAGCTCAAGGCTTACGTCTCCATCGTCCTCGACGACTGCTTCCTCGTCTCCGATCTCAAGGTCATCCACGGCCCGAACGGCCTCTTCATCTCGATGCCCTCGAAGCGCAAGAAAAACGGAGACTTCAAGGACATCGCGCACCCCCTGAATCGGGAGACGCGCGAGAGGATGGAACGTCGGATCCTGGATGAGTACGAGCGCGCGAAGCACGCCCCGCCCGCGGCGGAGTCCGCGGGCGACTACGCCGAAGCCAACGCCGACTTCGCCAGCCAGGGGATCCAGACCTTCGGAAGCTGAGAAAGAAGCTGTCAGCCGTCAGCTTTCATCTTCGGGGGCCTTTCTTCTCCAGCCGACTCGCGCGGCGAGCGCTTTCCGGCATCATCACGCCAGGCGGAAGCAACGTGGAGGCCGCATCCGGCCGAGCCGCTCGCCGATCGCGAAGCGAGGTGCCTCGTTCCGCGCGAGCGACGGAGCTGGGGCGGAAGGACTCGAACCTTCAGATGCCGGCTCCAAAGGCCGGTGCCTTACCAATTTGGCGACGCCCCAATCGGTGACCTCGTCAGTTTACTTCGTGAGGGCGGGGGGGGGCGCCGCGACAGGTTCCCGATCGCCGCACCCAGACAGTCCTCGCCCGTCTTCCGCTTTTGCTAGAAAATGCGCCGCAAGGGAGGCTCGAACAATGACCGTCAATGTCAAGAAAGCGCTCTGGGTCGTGCTCAAGGCGAAGCCCGGGAAAGAGAAGGACGTCGCCGATTTTCTAAAGGGCGGTCTGCCGATTGTCGAGGCGGAGCCGGCGACGGCGAGCTGGTATGCGATCCAGATCGGGCCCTCCGCGTTCGGAATCTTCGACACCTTTGCCGACGACGCGGGCCGCGACGCGCACCTCTCCGGAAAAGTGGCGGCGGCCCTCATGGCGAAAGCGCCGGACCTGCTTTCGGAACCGCCCAAAATCGAAAAAATCGACGTCCTCGCCGCCAAGATGTCGGGGGCTCGATAGACGGGGCGGAACCCACAAGCCGCGAGCCGCGAGCCCCGCCGCGCGGATCAGTGCGCGGTCTTCGGGTCCGGCGTCGCCTCCGGGTCGAGGGTCGAGTACTCGAGGAGCGCCTCTCCTCCCGTCATCGGGTTGGAGCGAAGCCGCCACCAGTAGCGGTGGTCCTCGATCGCGGGACCGGCGTTCGCCGCGCAATCGACGGGATGCCAGGCGTTCCTGTCGAGGGGGCCCGTCACCGCTTTTTCCTCCCCGCACACGGGGCAGACGAGTACGACTGCCGGCTCGACATTCACGAAGCCAGTCTATCTGCGTCATCCTCCTGAGAGGGGGCGAGGGAAACGTCGAATCGCGAGTGCCGAAAGTTCGCGCGGCCCCGCGCGCCCTGGAGCTGACAGCTGGAAGCTGACAGCTGACAGCTGACAGCTGACAGCTTAGGCAGTAAAGTAGCCGCCGTCTTCCGACCATCCATGCAGACGCCTGAAAAGCTCACGCGAACGCGGCGCGCCGACGAGCCCCGATCGAAGCGCCTCGCCCGGGAAACGCCTCCCGGCGGCGCGGCGGGCCACACCGAGTCCTCGCACGAGCATCCTCACCCGCTGGTCGCGCTCGACTACCGCGTTCGCGTGCCGGCGATGCTCATCGTGGCGCTCATCGGCATCGCTCACTTCGTCGACAAGCCCCAGGGCGCCGCTCTCTGGATGGCGATCGTATTCACGGGCCTCGTGTGGCCCCAGCTCGCCTACCTGATCGCGAGCCGCGCTCGCGACAGCAAGCGCGCCGAGCTCGCGAACCTTCTGTTCGATTCGCTGGTCGTCGGATGCTGGACTGCGGCGACCGGCTTCTCCGTCCTCCCGTCGCTCATGATGACGTCCGCGATCATCGCGGCGTGCCTCTCGGTTGGAGGCGTGCGGTTCACGCTGTGGGCGGTCGCGTCGCTCGTGTCCGGGATGCTCGCGGTCGGGGCGTTGACGGGATTTCACGTCGTCCCCGAAACGAGCCTTCTCACGACCTGCCTGTCCGTGATCGGAACGTTCGCGTTCACGTCGATCTTCGGTTTTCATTCGCACATTCAGACGCGCCGGGTCGTGAAAGCACGGCGGGAGTTGACCGATCAACACCGGCAGATCCAGGACCAGTACACGATCATCGAACGCGCCCTGCAGTCCGCTCTCGACTCGAACGACGCCGTGCGCCAGGCCAACCAGGCGAAGAGCGTTTTCCTGGCGAACATGAGCCACGAGCTGCGGACTCCTTTGAACGCGATCCTCGGGTACAGCGAGATGCTCATGGAGGATGCGAGCGCAAGAGGAGACTCCGAAGTCGTGTCGGACCTCCAGAAGATCCAGTCCGCGGGCAAGCACCTCCTGGGGCTGATCAACGGCGTCCTCGATTTTTCGAAGATCGAGGCCGGGAAAATGAAGCTCTTCCTCGAGACCTTCGAGGTCTCGAAAGTCATCGAGGAGGCCGTCAACACGGCCCGGCCCCTCGTCGAAAACAACGGCAATCGCCTGGAAGTGCGCTGTCCGGCGGACATCGGGCCGATGCGAGAGGACATGACGAAGGTTCGCCAGGTGCTCCTGAACCTCCTCTCCAATGCAGCGAAGTTCACGCAGGGCGGCGCCGTCACGCTCGACGTCTGGAGGGAAAACCGGGTCGACGGGAACTGGGTCTATCTCAAGGTTTCCGACACCGGAATCGGCATGACACCGGAGCAGGTCAGCCGCCTCTTTCAGCCCTTCACCCAGGCGGACGCGGCGACTTCGCGAAAGTACGGCGGGACCGGGCTCGGCCTCGCTCTGACCCAGAAGTTCTGCACGATGATGGGGGGCGACATCGAGGTCGAGTCGGCGCAGGGCAAGGGCTCGGCATTCACCATCCGCCTGCCCGGGGAAATCGAGAACTTCGACGGAGAAGCGAGCTCGGTGCGAGTGTCGACCCTGACCGGGATGAAGCTGACCGATATCGCCGGCCCGATCCCTCTTCCGGGCGGGCCGCCCAAGGTCGTTCTCGTCATCGACGACGACCCGGTGGTGCTCGATCTCATGCAGCGCACCTGCTCGAAAGCCGGATATCGCGTCATCGCCACGCGCAGCGGAGAGGACGGGTTGCGCCTCGCGCGGGAGAAGAGCCCGGACCTGATCACGCTGGACGTCGTGATGCCGGGGATGGACGGCTGGGCGGTGCTCGAGGCGCTCAAGAAGGACAAGGCCGTCGGCAGGATCCCCGTCGTGATCGTGACGATCGCCGACGAGCGCGACCGCGGGATCGCCCTCGGCGCGTCGGACTACTTCGTGAAACCGGTCGATCACGAGAAGCTCATGTCGGCCCTGAGTCGGATTCGCAGGGATCGGGTGGCGTGATCGGAAGGGTCCCGGGAGGTTGCCTTGTCGAAGATCCTGATCGTGGAAGACAACGAGTTGAACCGCGACATGCTGTCCCGCCGCCTGTCCCGCAGCGGATACGACGTCGTGCTCGCCGTGCAGGGAGAGGAAGGCATCGCGATGGCGGAGTCCGAAGGTCCGGACCTGATCCTGATGGACCTTTCGCTCCCCGTCATCGACGGCTGGGAGGCGACGCGGCAGATCAAGGCGCGCACCAGCACGGCGTCCATCCCGGTGATCGCGCTTTCCGCCCACGCGCTCGCCGACGACGAGGACCGCGCGCGAAAAGTGGGCTGCGACGACTACGACACCAAGCCGATCGAGATGCCGCGCCTCCTGGGAAAAATAGAAGCCCTGCTCCGCCGGAGACCTTCTCTCTGAATGAGACAGGCAGCCGCGCGGTCGCCTGGGAGGGCGACGCGAGCGCCGGGAATCTCGCGCGGGTGCGGGAGTTCGTCGGCGAGCAGTGCGCCCGCGCGGGAGCGGACCCCCAGGCGTGCTTCGACCTGAAGCTCGCGGTGGACGAGGCGTGCACCAACATCGTCGTCCACGGGTACGCGGGGAGGGCGCCCGGTGAGATGAGAGTCTCCTTTCGATGCGACGAAGGCCGCATGACGGTGGTGATCGGGGACCGCGGCCGCGCCTTCGATCCGGATCAGATTCCGAGGCCCGACCTCGAGGCGCCGATCGGAGAGCGCCGTCCGGGAGGCCTCGGCTGGCACCTGATTCGGCAGAGCGTGGATCATTTTCAGTATGAATCGGATTCCGCCGGCAACCGTCTGACCCTCGTCAAGTCGGCCCGCGCGCGGCAGGAGGGCTGAAGGAGGAGACATGGAAATCACAGTCGACCGGCGCGACAGCGTCACGATCGTTTCGGTTTCGGGAAGCGTGGACGGCCTGACGTCGGCCGAGCTGAGCGCGGCCTTCCGCCGGGAGCTCCAGAGCGGACAGTCTCGCCTCGTCGGCGATTTCACCGGCGTGGACTACACGAGCAGCGCAGGACTCCGGGCGCTGCTCGAGACCGTCAAGGAAGCGCGCCGGCAGGGGGGAGATCTCCGGCTCGCCTCGGTCCGTCCCGAAGTGCTCCGGGTGCTGGAGCTCTCGGGCTTCACCGGCATCCTCAAGCTCTTCCCGGACGTGCCCTCGGCCGTCGCGAGCTTTGCCGGATGAGCGCCGCATCAGAGACCTCCGGGGCCCCTCCGCCGTATCGCCGTCCGCGCCTCGCCGTCGTGATCGGGTCCGGAAGCGTCAAGTGCGCGGCCGCTCTCGGCCTTCTGAAGGTTTTAAAGCGCGAGGGGATCGGGATCGATCTCTTCGTCGGATGCAGCGGCGGCAGTCTCTACGCCGCGATAATGGCCCTCGGGACCGAGCCCGCGCGCGCCGAGGAAATGACCAAAGAGCTGTGGACCAGGGAGCTGACCGCGCGCCGCAATCGGGTGGCGCTCTTCCGCGCGTTCATGCCGTTTCTCAAGTTCCCGAGGAGGTTCGGGCTGGTCGACGACCGCCTCATCATGAAGCGGCTCCGCGCGGCGTTCGGCGACGCCACCTTCGATCAGGCCCGGGTGCCGCTCTTCCTGACGGCGACCGATTTCGGAAGCGGCGAGCAGGTCGTGTTTCGGACGGGGCCGATCGTCGACGCAGTCCGGGCGTCGATTGCCATCCCGTACGTCTTCGAACCCTGGCCGGTCGGCGACCGGCTCTTCGTCGACGGATTCCTGTCCGACCCGATGCCGGTCGGCGTCGCGATCAAAGAGGGCGCGGACATCATCGTGACGATGGGCTTCGAGAGCCCGTACCAGCCCCGCGTGACCTCGCTCCTGCGGTTCGCCTTCCAGCTCTCGAGCATCACCTCGAACAACCTGCTCCGAGCGAATTTCTCATTTCACAACCTCGCGCATCACAACGAGATCATTCCGATCATCCCTCAATTCAAGGAGCGGATCGGACTCTTCGACACGCACCGGATTCCGTACGTGATCGAGGAGGGCGAGCGCGCCACCGAACAGCAGCTGCCGTATCTGCGGCGCCTGCTCGCGGCGCCGGGCGCCTGAACGCTTCGTGAGCTCGGAACGCGGCCGGCTGCTGGTCGTCGACGACGTCGAGGCGAACCGGGATCTGCTGGCGAGGCGTCTGCGCCAGCTCGGTCACTCGGTGACCTCGGTCCCGAGCGGGCGCGGCGCCCTCGAGCTCGTCGAGGAGCAGGAATTCGACCTCATCCTCCTGGACATCATGATGCCGGAGATGGACGGCTACGAGGTCCTAACGCGCCTCCAGGCGAACCCGGAACGCAAGCACATCCCGATCATCATGATCTCCGCCGTCGACGAGATCGAAAGCGTCGTCAAGTGTGTCGAGCTGGGCGCCACGGACTACCTCACGAAGCCGTTCAACGCCGTATTGCTCAAGGCGCGCGTCCACGCGACTCTCGAGAAAAAGCGCCTGAGAGACCGGGAGCAGCTTCACGCGAAGAGCCTCGAGCGCGAGATGGAGATCGGCCGGCAGATCCAGGCGAGCTTTCTTCCGGAGAAGCTGCCGTCTCCAGAGGGCTGGGAAGTCGCGGCATTCTTCCGTCCCGCGCGGCAGGTTGCGGGCGATTTCTACGACGCCTTCACGCTCGCGAGCGGGCGGATCGGTCTCGTCATCGCCGACGTCTGCGACAAGGGGGTCGGAGCCGCGCTCTTCATGGCGCTCTTTCGGACGCTGATCCGGGCGTCGAGCGAGCTCGTCGAGCCCGCACTCGCGGGGATGACCGATCCGGCAGAGCGGGCGGCCGCTCGCGTCACCAACGCCGTTGCCTTGACGAACAACTACATCGCGCGCACCCACGGCGATGCCAACATGTTCGCGACGCTCTTCTTTGCGGTGCTCGACCCGAAGACCGGCCTGCTGACGTACATCAACGGAGGCCACGAGCCTCCGATCCTGATCACGGCGGCGGGCGCCGTCACCCGCCTGGCCCCGTCCGGCCCCGCCGTCGGCCTCCTGCCCGACCAGCGGTTCGAGGTCCGCCGTGCCGAAATTGGACCGGGCGACGTCTTTCTCGGGTTCACGGACGGCGTGACGGAGTCTCGGTCGCCCTCCCGCGAAGTGTTCGGCGAGGACCGCCTCCTCGCGCTCCTGAAGCCCGATGGTGCGGCAGCCGCCCGCCTGGCGCGGATCGAAGCGGCCGTGGCGGCGCACGCGGCGGGGCAGGAATCCTTTGACGACGTGACGATGCTGGCCGTCCGGCGGGAGGCATAGGAGACCCTCCTGGTCCTCGCGGTTCTCGAGGTCTGCATCTCGTGTCAGAGCTCCGGGCCCGCGACCCCGACGGGCAGCGGACCCTCCGGAGGAACAACCGTGAGCGGGTCGGGCGCGACGAACGAGCCCGGAACCCCCTATGGCCTTCCGCGGGAGACCCCGACCGGGGGGGAGCGCCCGCGTCCGACCGTGACGTCGCCTCCTTCGAACATCCCTCCGACGCCGCGTCGCTGACCTCAACGGTGGGCTCGTCCCTGTCTTCGGCCCCGCTCCCCTCACTCGAGCCCTCTTCCCGAGTGAAATCGCGGAACGGACCATTACGCTCGCGACGGCGCCGACGGATAGAATCCGCTCGCTTGGTGCCCAACTTCTCCTACGGCGACCTGAAGATCTTCTCCGGCCGCGCGCACCCCGCGCTCGCCCGCGAGATCTGCGCGTACCTGGAGATCCCCCTCGGACAGCTGACCCTCTATAACTTCTCCGACGGAGAGAATTACTGCCAGATCGACGAGAACGTCCGCGGCGCGGACGTCTTCATCGTCCAGCCGACGAGCTCCCCGGTCAATGACCACGTGATGGAGCTGCTCATCCTTCTCGACGCATTTCGGCGCTCTTCCGCCTCGCGGATTACCGCGGTGATGCCGTACTTCGGATACTCCCGGCAGGACAAGAAGGACAAGCCGCGTGTTCCGATCGCGGCCAAACTGATGGCGGATCTCCTGACCGCCTCGGGAGCGGATCGCATCCTGACGATGGACCTGCACGCGGCGCAGATCCAGGGCTTCTTCGACATCCCGGTCGACCACCTCTTCGCCGCGCCCGTCCTGCTCGACGCGATCCGGAAGATGGAGCTCGAGGACCTGGTGATCGTCTCCCCGGACGTGGGCGGTGTGGCGCGCGCCCGCGCGATCGGCAAGCGGCTCGGCGCCTCGCTCGCCATCATCGACAAACGGCGGACGGGAAAGAACGAGACGGAAGTCCTGAACGTCGTCGGAGACGTCGAGGGGAAGGACGTGCTGATCTTAGACGACATCATCGACACGGCGGGGACGATGGTGCAGGCGGAGGCGGCTCTGCGCGAGCAGGGCGCCCGGCGCACCTACGCGGCCGCTGTCCATCCCGTTCTTTCCGGACCCGCCATCGAGAGGATCGAGAGCTCTCAGCTGCAGTCCCTTCTGGTGACCAACACGGTCTCCGTCGAGGCGGCGCTCGCCCGGTGCGCCCGGATCCGGCCGCTGTCGATCGCCCCCATCCTCGGGGAGGCGATCCAGCGGATCCACGACGGGACGTCCGTTTCGTCCCTTTTCGTCTGAATCCCTCCGGTTTCCGCGGAGAATCTTCCTTTCACCCTGGTTTGTGTAGAATCCCACGCCTTTCGCCTTTCGCCTTTCGCCTTTCGCCGGTTTTTCATATAGGATCCAACGTTTTGCGCGGAGTTTCGCGCGGGGAACAGCATGAAAACCATCGAATTGAACGTCGAACGCCGCTCCGAACGAGGTAAGAACGAGGCCCGGCGCACGCGCGCCGCCGGCCGCATCCCGGCCATCGTGTACGGCGCCGGGAAGACGACGGTCCCGATCTCGGTCGACCGCAAGTCTCTCTCCGACGCCTTCCGGGGCGGCGCGGGGGAGAACGCCATTTTTTTGCTCAAGCTCGCCGGCTCCGACCAGAGCCGGCACGCGATGATCAAGGAGCTCCAGAAGGATCCGCTGTCCCGCAAGGCGCTGCACATCGACTTCGTGCGCGTCATGATGGACGCCAAGATCCGGGTCAAGGTCTCGATCGAGGTCGTCGGCATCGCCCGCGGCGTCAAGACGGACGGCGGCATCCTCGACATGGTCACGCGTGAGGTCGAGGTCGAGTCCCTCCCCGGCAATATCCCGGCCCACCTTCCCGTCGACGTGTCCGACCTCGGCATCGGCGACGCCATCCGGATCCGCGAGTTGAAGGCACCGGAAGGCGTCGAGATCGTCGATGACCCGGAGAAGGTACTCGTCCACGTCGCGCAGCCGACCCTCGAAGCGGAGCCGGTGGCTGCGGCCGAGGGAGCCGAGACGACGGAGCCCGAGGTCCTGAAGAAGGGCAAGGTCGTGACGGACGAAGAGGCCGCGGCGGGCGACGACAAGAAGCCCGAGAAGAAGGCGGAAAAGAAGGAGAAGTAGCGCCTGCGCGCGATCGTCGGCCTCGGAAACCCCGGGGACCGTTACGACGACACGCGGCACAACGCGGGGTTCCGCGTCGTGGAGGCGCTTGCCGCCGCGGAAGGAATCCGGATCAGGTCTCGGGAGTGTCGGTCGCGGGTCGGTCGCGGAAACGTGGAGGGCTCGCCGGTTTTGCTGGCGCTCCCCCAGACGTACATGAACGCCTCGGGCGAGGCGGTCTCGGCTCTTTGCAAGAAGAACGGCATCGATCCCTCGGAGGTCTGCGTCGTCTCGGACGACATCGACCTGCCTCTCGGGACCCTGCGTATGCGCGCGCGGGGCTCCGCGGGGGGGCAGAAGGGGATCGCTTCCATCGTTTCGGCCCTCGGGACGAGCGACTTTCCGCGATTGCGTGTTGGCATTCGCGGTGAGCGCTACTCCCGGGAGCGCGATCTCGGCGATTACGTGCTCGAGCCCTTTGCGAAAGGGGAGCGCGCGATCTTCGAGGACGCGATCGGCCGCGCGGTCGAAGCGCTCTTAATCTGGCTCACCGACGGCATCGACGCCGCCATGAGAAGCGCGAACCCTAAACCTTCCTCTCCGGCTCCCGCCTCGGAGCCGGATTGACATCCATGAGGAGGAACGCATGAGGCTGTACGACATCGTCATCCTGGTGACCCCGGATCTCTCCGAAGAGGACGCGGCGAAGCTGACGTCCGATCACAAGAAAATCCTGACCGACGGCGGCGCGGAAATCGTCAAGGACGAGCCGTGGGGCCGGAGGCGTCTCGCCTTCCCGATCCTGCGAAAGAAGGAGGCCTTCTACCACTACGTTCAGGTCAACTCCGACCCGCCCGCCGTGGCCGAGCTCGAGCGCCGGCTGAAGCTCTCGGATCAGGTGCTGCGGCACCTCGCCGTGCGCGCGGACGAGGAGCTGAAGCGCGCGGCGAAGAGCGCGGAGAAGATGAAGATCAAGGCGGCGAAGCGGCCGCCCCGCCCGGTTCCCTCCGGAATGGAAGCCGGCGCTTCCGCCGGTCCGGGACTCTCGGGACCCGCGCCCGCCGATCAAAGGTCCGATCAAAGGAGTGATTCATGACCGCCATGCCGAGCCGGTCGGGGGGACGCGGAGCCGCCAAGGACCGCGACGGCAAGACCCCCGGCCGCAAGAAGTTTTTCGTCCGGCGCCGCAAGGTCTGCAAATTCTGCGCGGAGCACATCGAGTACGTGGACTGGAAGGACATCAAGCTGCTCCAGGGATTCATCCCCGAGAGGGGCAAGATTCTCCCGCGCCGGATCTCCGGGACGTGCGCGCTCCACCAGCGCAAGCTGCAGACGGCGATCAAGCGGGCCCGCTCGATCGCCCTGCTGCCCTACGCGACGGACTGACGAACGGCCACCCTCTCCTCGAGTCGGCGTTTTCCGCCGGGAGCGCGGGGCGGCGGCCCGGCTGAGAACGGATGACCGGGATCGGGAACGACTCCATGTCATCCACTCCGCCCGCGCCGGAGCTCCGCCCGGCCGGCTCGAAATTCGCGGAGACGCTGTTCGCCGCTCTGACGTCTGCGCTCCTCTTCTCTCTCTTCCTCCTTCTTCCGCTGGCGGGGTCGGCGGCCCTGGCGTTCGCGGGCGTCCCCCTGGTGCGGCTCGCCCACCGGCGGGGTCTCGGGCCCGGCCTCGCCGCCGCCGCGCTCTCCTCGGGCATCCTCGCGGCGCTCGGATGGACGACGGGCGGAGCGGCCGACGCCGCCGCGGCGGCCGTCCTCGCCGCCGTATCGATGGCTCTTCCCGTGCTCTTCTCGGGATGGGTGCGGCGCGGGGCTCCCGCTTCCCGCGCCTTTCTGCTCCTCTGCGCCGCAGGATTCGTCTTCCTGAGCGGGGCGCTGCTCCTGCGGGAAGCGACCGTGCAGCGATCCGTGCGGACCGAGATCGGCGCCGCGTTCGACGCGATGGCGCCTACGGGCGCTCCGGACGCGGCGGGGAAGCCTTCCGTCGATGCGGAGACTGCCGTGAGGATGAAGGCGACATTCACCCGCTTCAAGGAGTTCGCGCAGGCCTACTGGCTGGGCCTGGTGGGCGCGGCCTGGGTGCTCGCGGCCGGAATCGCCTTCTTCGTGGGCGCGTGGAGCGCGCGTCCGGCTCCGTCCGCGGAGCTCACGCGGTTCGAGGCTCTCAGGATTCCCGCGCCCGTCGTGGCGCTGTTCGTGGCCGCCGGTGCGGGGTTCGCCCTGCTCCCGGGGCCGTGGCGGCCCTGGGCCGGAGACCTTCTCCTGCCCCTGGCGGCCTTGTATTTTCTGACCGGCCTCTCTATCATCTGCCACTTCGCCCGAAGGTGGTTTCGGGCGCGGATCCTCCGCGCTGGTCTCTATGCCCTGGTGGTCTACTTCCCGTTGAACGTGGCGGTGGGTCTCCTCGGGCTCTTCGACTGGTACGCGGACTTTCGCCGGCGAGGCGAGAAAGCGTAGAAGCACACATGAAAGTCATCCTGGCCGACGACGTCCGCGGGCTCGGGCATCGCGGCGACACCGTGACCGTGAAGCCGGGGTACGCCCGCAACTTCCTCTTTCCCCAGGGCGTCGCGTACGAAGCCAACGACGCGAACCTCAGGCGCCTGACGGAAGAGAAGAAGAAGTACGACACGAAGATGTCGCATCAGAAGAGCGCGGCCGAAGAGACCGCGAAGAAGATGGAAGGCCTGACCGTCTCCGTGACCAAGAAGTCGGGCGACGAGGGCGTGCTCTACGGCTCCGTGACGGCGACCGACATCGCCGACGCCCTGACCGCGCGCGGAATCGACGTCGACCGACGCCGCATCGAAGTGGCCGAGCCGATCAAGCGCTTGGGACAGCACACGGTCCACATCCGGCTCCACCGCGACGTGACGACCGTGCTGACGGTCGACGTGCAGCCGCTGAGCGGAGCAACGCAGTAGGAGCTGTCAGCTATCAGCTCTTGGTTTTCAGTTCCAACAGAGAAAAAGCACCGGGGCGAACCGGTGCTTTTGTTTTTTCGATTCCCGATTTCCGATTCCCGGCCCCGGCTACCGCGGCGGCGGGGCCGGCGTCGCCGCCGGCGCGGGCGCCGCGGTCCCCGGGTCGTCGGGTGTCTCGCCCTTCTTCGGCAGGTAGAAGGACTTCTGGAGGGACCAGGGAAGGCGCGTGATCTCTTCCCACTTCGAGCTCCACTCCTCGGTGGGCTGCGATCCGCTGACGAACGCCTCAAGGATCGGCCGCGGGCTGCCGGGCGTCGCCTTCAGGCCCGTCTCGTAGTCGACGGCGGTGAAGACGACGTTCGGCGGAGGCTCGAAATCCGCCTTCGGGTCGAGCCGCCCGCCGTCGCGCATGTGCTCCAGGACCCGCATCCAGATGGGAAGCGCGACCCGCGCTCCCTCCATGCCGTGCCCGAGCGTCGTCTTCATGTCGTTGCCGACCCAGACGCCGATCGAATAACGCGGCGTCATCCCGATGAACCACGCGTCCGTGTAGTCGCTCGTCGTCCCCGTCTTGCCGGCGATGTTCAGTTTCAGCTTTGCGGCGGCCGCGCCCGTCCCGCGAGAGGTCACACCCTTCAGCATCTCGAGCAGCTGGAAGGACGCCTGCGGGGTCGTGACCTCGCGCGCGTCCGGGTGGGTTTTCTCGAGCGGGTCCCCGTTGGCGTCGGTGATGCGCTCGAAGGTGTAGGGCGGGAAGGCGAGCCCCTGGTTGGCGAAGACCGTGTAGGCCGACGTCATCTCGAGAAGCGACACCTCGAAGGCCCCCAGCGCGAGAGACGGGTAGGCCTGCAGCTTCTCGTGGATCCCGAGGCGGTGCGCGGCCTCGATGACGCGCTGCAGGCCGACGAGCTGCGCCAGGCGAACGGTCGGCACGTTGATCGAGTGTTCGAGCGCCCTGCGCAGCGTGACGATGCCGCGGAACTTCCGGTCGTAATTGACCGGCCTCCAGGCGGGCTGGCGGGGGTCGATCGAGATCGCGATCGGCCCGTCGAAGATCGTATCCGAGGGCGTGTAGCCCGATTCCATCGCGGCGAGATACACGAACGGCTTGAACGTGGAGCCCGCCTGGCGCAGCGCCTGAGTGGCGCGGTTGAACTTGGAGGTTGTCCAGTCGTAGCCGCCGACCATCGCCCGGACCGCCCCCGTCGAGTTTTCCAGGATGAGGAGCGCTCCCTGCTCCGTGGGGCTCTGGTCGAGAGAGACCGCTCCGCCATCCTTCTGTTTCTCGAACGTCACCGTCACGAGATCGCCCGTCCTCAGGATCTTCGTCGCGTTGGTCGCGTTCGTCCACTTGTACCCCGTTGCTCGCAGGGGAAAGCTGTTCCGGCCGACCCGCACGTCCGCGCCGGTCGCGGTGACCGACAGGACGACGCCGCGGACCGTGTCGCCCTCGGCGAGCTTCGCGTTCTCCCAGGAGGGATCGACGTACGCCGAGAGGTCCGCGTAGCCTTCCGCGGAGAGGTTGCGAGGCTTTCGGAACCCGTGGCGACGTGAGAGCCGCCGCAACCCCCACCCGACCGCCTCCTCCGACCACGCCTGCAGCTGCGGATCGAGCGTCGAATCGACGCGCAGGCCGCGGCGATAGAGGTCTTTTTCGCCGTACGTCCGCTCGAGGTACTGCCGGATCTCTTCGCAGAAGTACGGGGCGACGACGGTCTCCTTCAGGGACGGAGAAGAGGGGAGGGGCTCCGCTTCCGCCGTCTGCCGCTGCGGGTCCGTGATGTAGCGCGCAGCCTGCATCCGCCGCAGCGCCGTCGCTCGCCTTCCCAGGGCCAGAGCGGGGTTTCGGAACGGCGACTGGTCCTCCGGGCGCTGGACGATGCCGGCGAGCAGGGCCGCCTCGGCGAGCGTCAGGTCCTTCACGCCCTTTCCGAAGTAATAGCGCGCCGCCGCCTCGAAGCCGTAGTTGCCGTGCCCGAGATAGATCTCGTTCACGTACATCGTCAGGATCTGGTCCTTGGAGTAGCGCCGCTCGATCTCGAACGCCACGAGCGCCTCGTTCACTTTTCGCGAGATCGTCTTCTTGGGCGACAGGAAGATCGCCCGGGCCAGCTGCTGGGTCAGCGTGGAGCCGCCCTGACCGTAGCGCTGGGACCGCATGTCGGCCGCCACGGCCGAAAGCGTCCGGCGCAGGTCGACGCCTCCATGCCGGTAGAAATTCTTGTCCTCGGTCGCGACGATCGCGTTCTTCAGGACGCCGGGGATCTCGGAGCGCGTCAGCAGGATCCGGCGCTGGATCGCGTACCGCCCGATGGTGGAGCCGTCGCTTCCCCGGATCTCCGTGATGATGTCCGGCCGGTACGTTTCGAGCTCCGAAACCCGCGGCACGCGCACGAACGTGGTGGTGGCGGACCCGGCCAGAGCGCCCAGCATGCCCACGGCGATCAGGGGAAGAACGAAGAACGAGACACGCCGGGCGAGGGCCACGAGGAGATTGTAAGGGCAGCCCGTGTCAGCCGGAGGGAAACCGGGCCGGGGATCGGGAATCGGGAATCGAAAAGACGGAGCCCCGGACTGCCTCCTGTCAGGTCACGGGCGCGACTGAAAACTGAGAACGGAGAACTGACGACTCCCCGTGCTATAAGTTTTCGCCCCATGAGCACCGTGACCCCTCCGACGGGCAGCTTTTCGACCCCGATGCCTTCCGACACCCCGCCCGGCGGCCCCCGCGGCTGCTGGCGCACCGCGCTGATCGGGTGCGGCATCGCCGGCCTGCTCGTCCTGCTGTGCATCGTGGGATCGTGTCTCTATCTGCGCCGCAACCCCCAGGCGATGACGGACTTCTTCATGGCGCGCGTCGACTCGGCCCTGGCGTCGGACGTGACCGATCAGGAGAGGGCCGACCTTCACACCGCTTACTCGGCCTATCGGGAGCGGCTCCAGAGGAGCGGGCCGCAGCGGCGATCGCTCGACCAGATCCAGACCATCCTCCTGCGCAACCGCGCAGGCAGCGTCAGCCGGGAACAGGTCCGGCAGTTGACCGCCGTCTTCCGGGAGGGCGCCGGGCTCCCTCCCGCCACCCCGGCGCCGACTCCGGGCGGGATCCTCGCGCCCGGCTCGACGACTCCGGCGGCGGGGGCGACGCCGTCGCCGTGAGCCCTCGTCCCGGCGCCCGGGAACGCCCGGAGGCCCCTCTCTCGCTCGCCTCGAAGCCGGATTCGTACCGGGAGGCGCAGTCGCGCTCGAAGGGGACGTTCCGCCTCGTCTCAGACTTTTCTCCCCAGGGCGACCAGGGCCACGCGATCGAACGCCTGGTCGAAGGGCTGCGGGAGGGCAAACGGGACCAGGTCCTTCTCGGCGTCACCGGATCAGGGAAGACGTTCACGATGGCGAAGGTCATCGAGACGGTCAACCGCCCGACGCTCGTTCTCTCGCACAACAAGACGCTCGCGGCGCAGCTCTACCAGGAGTTCCGGGGCTTCTTCCCGGAGAACTCCGTCGAATATTTCGTCTCTTACTACGACTACTACCAGCCCGAGGCGTACATCCCGCAGTCGGACACGTACATCGAGAAGGAAACCTCCCGCAACGAAGAGATCGACAAGCTGCGCC
>JBDUBP010000158.1:0-6125 GCA_040004075.1 Acidobacteriota bacterium
CGACCTCGCCGTTCAAGACGTACAGGGTCTCGTCCTTGCGCTCATGGTACTGCAGAGACAGGCGGTGGCCCCCGTCGAGATGCAGGATCTTGCCGGCGTAACGCTCGTTCTCGGCGAAGACCAGCTCGTGGCCCCACGGTTTGGCGACGCGTCTCATGGTTTCCTCACTTTCTCGCGTCCTCCGGCAGCTCGACGCGCACCCGGGTCGCCGTCTCGCGCCTAGAATCGGGCTCGGACGCAGCCCGGAAGATCTTCTCGACCTCCTCCGGCTCCGAGCAGCCGAGCGCCCGCTCGAGCAGCTCCTCGGCGCGCGCCGAATCGACCCGGGCCAGGGTCTCCTTCACGCCCGGGATCGCCACGGGGGTGACGGAGAGCTCTCGGATTCCGAGCGCCACCAGCGCTCCGATGCCGGCGTCTTCCGAGGCCATCTCTCCGCAGACCGCGACGGGGCGGCTCCTGGCCGCGCCTGCCTCCACGACGAACTTCATCATCCGGAGGATCGCGGGATGGAGCGGGCTGTAGAGCGTCGAGACTTCCGGATTGGCGCGATCGACTGCCAGACCGTACTGGGCGAGGTCATTGGTTCCGATGGAGAAGAAGTCGGCTTCCTCGGCGAGACGGTCGGCGAGCAGGGCGGCGGAAGGCACTTCGATCATCACGCCGAGCGCCGGGATTTTCGTGACACGGAGCCGCGCGGCCACCTCGACGAGCCGCCGCCGCGCCTCCCGCAGCTCGGAGAGCGAGGTCACCATCGGAAGCAGGATTTTGAGCTCCCCGCGGGAAGAGGCGAGACAGAGCGCCGCGAGCTGCTCGTCGAAGAGAGCGGGCTGTGTCAGGCAGTAGCGCAGGCCGCGCAGTCCGAGAGCGGGGTTCTCCCCCGCGGCGGGCGCGATTCCCTTCTCGCCGCCTAGGTCGTAGGTGCGGATGACGACGGGGTGCGGAGCGGCCGCCGCGAGAAGCTCTTCGTAAGCGGCGCGTTGCTCCTCGACTCCGGGCGTCCGCGGCGCCGCTTTCAAGTACAGGAACTCGGATCGGAAGAGCCCGACACCTTCGGCGTGCCAGCGCTCGAGGGCCGCGACCTCCTCCGGAAGCTCGAGGTTGGCGCGAACCACGACGCGCACGCCGTCGCGGGTCGCGGCCGCGCCGGCAGTGCGGTTGCGCTGCCGACGCGCTCTTTCGCGCGAGTCGCGGACCTGCAGAAGCGCCTGCCGCAGCCGATTCTTAGACGGAGTCGGCTCGACCGTGCCGCGGTCCCCGTCGACCACGATCGGCCGCTCGGGCGAAATCCCGTCGCAGATGCCTGCGAGACCCACCACCGCCGGCAGTCCGAAGGATCGGGCGATGATGCTGGCGTGGGAGGTCTGACCTCCGCGCTCCAGAGCGAGCGCGCGGACCCGCCGCGGATCGAGCCGCGCCGCGTTGACCGGCGAGAGCTCGTCCGCGATGAGAATCGAGCCGCGCGGCAGATCCGTTTCCATCACACGCCCTCCCGTGGGCGAGAGATGCGCCGCCACTTCGCGGGCGACGTCGGTGATGTCCGCCGCCCTTTCGCGCATGGCCGCGGAATCCGCCTTCTCCAGGCGCTCTCCAAAATCCCGCGCCACCGCCGCGAGCGCCCACTCGACGTTGACCCGTTCACGGCTCATGTGCTCGACGATCGCCGACAGAAAGGTCTCGTCCGCGGCGATCAAGCCGTGCGCCTCCAGGATGGCCGCGAGCTCCGTGCCCATCTCCCCGACGGAATCTCGCGAATGCTGCAGGAACTCCTCGGAGGCGCGCCGCGCGGCGCGCCGCAGCCGCCGCTCCTCCGCCTCGAGCGATGAAGGATCGATCGCGCGCCGGAAGGCGGGCAGCCCGGCGAAACGGACGATCACGGCCCGGCCGACCGCGATCCCGCGGGAAACCGGAAGGCCCTGCATCAAAGTCGTCATGGGCGCTCTCCCGAGGAGGGCTCGTCCGGGGACGGGACCTGGAAGCGCCCGCTCACCCGGTCGAGGTCACCCGGTCGGTCTCATTCTTCCTCGTCGAAGCTGCGGGCCAGGAGATCTTCGACGGCGGCGAAGGCCTCCGTTTCGTCATCGCCCGCCACGAACAGCGTGATGCTCGTGCCCTGGGACGCCGCGAGGAGCAGGATCCCGAGGATGCTCTTCCCGTCGACCTCTTCTCCGTTTTTCCGGATCTTGACGGCGGAGCGAAAGCGGCTGGCCGTCTGAACGAACTTCGCCGCGGCGCGAGCGTGGAGTCCCAGACGATTGCGGATGGCGAGGTCCCTCTCGATCACCCGTCTCCCCTCTCGGTCGCGGCCGCGGTGGCCGCCGCGGCGGCGGTGGCCGCGTCTTCGTCCGCGAGAAGGTCCGACGCGACGCAGATGGACCGCTGCCCGCGGTCCTTCGCGAAATGGGCGATTTCGACGACGCTCCTGCCGCTGCCCTGAAGCGCGGCGCACTTCAGCACCATCGGAAGGTTGACGCCGGTGACGATCTCGACGCGGTTCTTCTGGAGAAAGGACAGGGTCAGGTTCGTCGGAGTTCCTCCGAACATGTCGGTCAGAATCACAGCGCCCTCCCCGCCGTCGGCCTCTTCCAGGCCCTTCGCGATCCGCTCCCGGGCGTCCTCTCCCGTCTGATTCCATTCGAGCGCCACGGCGACGATGCGCGCGATCTCCGGCTGGATCGTCAGCGCCGCGTCACGGAGCTCTTCAGCGAGCTTCCCGTGCGTGACCAGCAGGACTCCGATCATGCGAAGACCGGAGGCGTCACTGCCGTGCCGCGTCCCGGTGCGACACGCGGACGGGGAATCCGCGTTCCTTCAGGGCCTCCGCCAGCCGCTCCGCGACGTAGACGGAGCGATGTTTGCCTCCCGTGCAGCCGATCCCGATCGACAGGTAGCTCTTGTGTTCGCGCTCGTAGAGCGGCAGCAGGTAGTCGAAGAATTCGGTCAGCTTCTGGAGGAAAGGCGCGGTCTCGGTATCGCTCTCGATGTAGGCCGCGACCGCCGCGTCCGATCCCGTCTTGCCCTTGAGCTCCGGGACGAAGTGCGGGTTGTTCAGGAAGCGCACGTCGAAGACGAGGTCCACGTCGTGGGGCACGCCGAACTTGAAGCCGAAAGAGGTCGCCGACACCACCATCCGCGCCTCGTCGGGATTGACGGCGAAGGTCTTCTGGATGAAGGAGCGCAGCTCGTGGACCGTCATCTCCGACGTGTCGAGCACCACGTCCGCCACGGACCGGACCTCTTCGAGCATCTGCCGTTCGCTGCGAAGGGACTGGAGCAGCGAACGGTCCCCGGAGAGGGGGTGAGGCCGCCGCGTCTCGGAGAACCGCCTGATGAGCGACTCCTCGGACGCGTCGAGGAACAGGAGACGCGTTCCCGGGACCTGCTGGCGGAGATGGCCGAGGATCTGGGGGAAACGCGAGGCGAAGTCGGGATTGCGGACGTCGAGAATGACGCCGACGCGCGGCGCGCTCTTCTGGGAGAGAAGGGGCTCGACGAGCTCGAGCGGCAGGTTGTCCACGCAGAAGTATCCGATGTCCTCGAGGCACTTGTTGACGTAGCTCTTGCCGGAGCCCGAGAGCCCCGTCACGATGACGAGGCTCTCGGGGGCGCCGGCGAGCCGCGCCGTCGGAACCGGGTTCGGCGTGCTCACTCGGTCTCCCGCGAATCCCGCATGTTCTTGGCGATCTGCTCATCGACTTTCAAAGCGAACTCCTTCGCCGCGTCGTACCCCTGGGTCTTCAAGAGCTCGTTGCGTGCGGCAATCTCGATCAAGAGGGCGATGTTGCGTCCGGAGGCTACGGGCAACCGCAGAAGCGGCCGCGACCGGTCCAGGATCGTATACATCTCGCCGTCCAATCCAAGACGATCGTATCGCTTTGCGGGGTCCCAGCGCTGGAGCTCGATCACGAGCTCGATCGACTTCGAGGTCCGGACGGCCGACACTCCGAACAGATGCTTGATGTTGATGATGCCGATGCCTCGAAGCTCCATGTGGTACCGGATCATCTCCGCCGCGCGACCCACGATCGCCCCGTTGGGGTACTTCCGGATCTCGACCACGTCGTCGGCGACCAGCCGGTGGCCCCGCTGAATCAGGTCCAGGGCGCATTCGCTCTTGCCGATCCCGGAGTCGCCCAGCAGAAGCACGCCCATCCCGTATACGTCGACCAGGACCCCGTGGACGGTGGTCGAGGGGGCGAGCTCGTCCTCCAGGATCCGCGTGATCGACTGGATGACGACCGACGTCGTCTGGTCGGAGACGAGCAGCGGAACGTCGCGGACGCGGCACTCCCGGATGAGGTCTTCGGGCACGCGCTGGCCCTTGGTGACGACGAAGGCCGCCACCGGCAGCGCGCAGATCGCGGCGATTCGCTCTGAGCGGACCCCCGGGGCCATCGTGTCCAGGTAGTTGAGCTCGCTCTCGCCGAGGATCTGGATCCGGCCCGGTTTGATGAAGGCCTCGTAGCCCGCAAGGGCGAGGCCGGGCCTCTGAATGCGTCCCCAGGAGATCACCCGCTCGAAGCCGGTCTCTCCGGCGACGGTCCGCAGTCCGAGGTCGGCCAGCGCCGGGGAGCGCAGGACGTCGGCGGTCAGGCTGCGGCGAGCGGTCGTGACGCTCATGGTCGGACCGCGGGAACGGCCGACTCCGCTTCCTTGACCGCCGCGAAGAGGTCTGCCGGCGTCTGCGCGCTCCTCAGAGAGTCGGCGACGCCGGGTGTCCTCAACAGGCGCGAGATCCGCGCGAGCGCCTGCAGGTGAAGCGCCGGCGCCTCCGCCGGCGACAGAATCAGGAAGATCAGCGTCACCAGAACGCCGTCCGGCGAGTGGAAGTCGGCGCCGCCGGGACAGGACGCGACCGCCAGCACGATCTCATCCAGGTCCTTCAGCTTGCAGTGCGGGATCGCGATTCCGGCGCCGAGCCCCGTGCAGCCGAGCCGCTCCCGTTCGAGAAGCCGACGGGAGAGGTCGACGGGATCGCGCACCGCGCCCGCGTCCGCGACGCGCCGCGACAGATCGCTCACAACGTCCTCGACCGCGCCGGCAGGGAGCCCCGTAAAAATCAGACCGGGGTTGACGAGACCCTGGAGAAAGCCCGTCGTCTCTCCCCTCGTGGCGCTCATGCGAAAGCTCTCTCATGCGGAAACGAGCGGTTACGACGGCGAAGCGGGCGGCGACGTCGCTGAGAGGCGCGGCGGCCGGCGTTCGGGAGAACGCGGCCCCCGCGGTCCGCCGCGAGCTCGAAGAGCGCGGCGAACGGGTTCAGCATTCCGGCACGATGAGACCGAAGTCTCCGTCCCGGCGGCGGTAGAGGACCGAGATCTTTTCCGAGCCCGAGTCTCGAAAGACCAGGAAATCTTCGCGCGATCCTTCGATGCGCATCGCCGCCTCTTCGACGCTCATCGGTTTCGCGGCGGTCTTGCGCCCGGCGCGCACGATACGCGGCTCTCCGGCGCGTGACGCGCGCCCGCGAGTTTCCGCGGGTGGTCGTTCGTTTTCTTCCGAGACCCGGAGCGGGATCGCGACGGCGGCCCCGCGGTGCCGGCGGTCATGCCTCTTCTCCGCGTCCTTCATGGCTTGCGCGTCGATCTTTTCGAACGCGAGCGTCAGGGCGGTCCGAGGATCTCCCGTCTCTTCCTGCGCGGTCCATTTGCGGCGCCGGTGGGTCGCGATGACCTCGGCTCCGTAGCGGTGCTTTTCGTGCGAAAGGACCACGCGCACCGTCACGGGACCACCGAGATGCCTCTCGAGGCGCGAGGCGCGGTCTTCGGCGAGGGCGCGAAGACGGGGCGTGATTTCGACGCCGCGGCCCGTGCATTCGACTCCCATGATGCCTCCGCTGTCGCGACTTTTCAGAAGGTCTGTTTTCTCTGGGATGACGAAGGGATCCGCAGCTCCTCACGATACTTGGCGACGGTCCGCCGCGCGATCTGAATCCCTTCCGCGCGGAGCCGCTGCATGATGCGCGCGTCCGAATGCGGCCGCTTCGCGTCTTCATCCGCGATCAGACGGGAGATCTTGTTCTTGATCGAGACGGACGAAACGTCATTTCCCGTCGTCGAATCGATCCCGCTGTGGAAGAAATACTTCATCGGGAAAAGGCCGCGAGGCGTGTGGATGTACTTGTTCGA
>JBDUBP010000035.1:0-6056 GCA_040004075.1 Acidobacteriota bacterium
GGGTTGTAGGTCATCATCAGGACGGGCGAGGAATCGAATCCGTCGACCAGCAGCCCGGCCTCGTCGTTCAAGGTCGGGTTGGCGGGGCCGCGGAGCGTGTCCATCCCCCGCTCGCGCACCCAGCCCTCGGCGGCCTCAAAGAGCGCGCGCGCGATTGCCGGGTCGTTTTCCGTCTCGAAATAGCCGAAGAAACCGATGCGGTCCCGGTGGAATTCGTTGTGGTTGCGGTCCACGATCGCCGCGATCCGGCCGGCGTCCCTCCCGGCTTTCGACGCGACGAAGAGTTGCATCTGGCCGTGAAGGAAGAACGGATTCTTCGGCGAGAAAACCTTCGCGACGTCGTCGCGGATGGGAGCGACCCAGAGGGGATCGTTCGCGTAGATCCGCTCCGCCACGTCGAAGAAGCGGGACAGCTCCCTCTTCGAGCGGCCGATGGAATGGACGGAGACGGACCTTTCAGCCATCGGGATGAGTCATCAGTCCTCAGTTATCAGTTCTGAGTTAGGCCCGTCCCCCGCGCGGAGCAGAAGAAACCGAAAACTGAAACTGAAAACTGAAAGCTGAAAGCCGGGAAGCTCAAACCTCCGCGGAGCGCACGAGCCCGACTTCGCGGCCGACCTTTTCTATCGCCTCCAGGGCATGGACGAGCTGATCCTGCGTGTGAGTCGCCATGAGCGAGGTGCGGATCAGGGCCCGGCCCGGCGGGGTGGCGGGAGAGAGCACGCAGTTGACGAAAATCCCCTCCTCGTGGAGGCGATGCACCATCTGAAGGGCCGTCAGGTCTTCGCCCACGACGACGGGAACGACGGGCGTCTCGGAGTCTCCGGTGTCGAGGCCCAGAGAACGGAGACCTTCCGCGAAGAAGCGCGTGTTCCTCCAGAGACGCTCCCGCCGCTCGGGCTCCTGCTCCATGATCTCCACCGTGGCCAGCGCGGCGGCCACCGAGGCCGGGGGCGGCGCTGCCGAGAAGATGAGCGTGCGGGCGCGGTGCTTGACGTAGTCGATGACCGTCGCCTCGCCGGCGATGAATCCTCCCACGGACGCCATCGACTTGGAAAACGTTCCCATGATGAGGTCGACCTCGTCTTCGAGGCCGAAGTGCTCGGCCGTCCCGCGGCCGGTCGGCCCCAGGACGCCGACGCCATGCGCGTCATCGACCATCACCGCGGCGTCGAAGTCACGCGCGACGGCCACGATCTCGGGGAGAGGCGCGATGTCCCCTTCCATCGAAAACACGCCGTCGACCACCACGAGCTTCCCGCGGCTCGCCGTGTCGTTCTTCATCTGCCGGCGCAGGTCCGCGGCGTCGTTGTGTTTGAACTTCCGAACCTCGCCGAACGAGAGGCGCGCGCCGTCGATGATGCAGGCGTGATCCTGCTTGTCGAGATAGACGCTGTCGCCCTTTCCGACCAGGCAGGAGATCGCGCCTAAGTTGACCTGAAAGCCGGTGGCGAACACAACGGCCGCGTCCTGGCGCATGAAGCTCGCGAGCCTCTCCTCCAGGATGACGTGCAGGTCGAGCGTGCCGTTCAAAAAGCGGCTCCCCGCGCAACCCGACCCGTACTTGCGGATCGCGTCGATCGCCGCTTCCTTGACGCGCGGATCGTTGGTCAGGCCGAGGTAGTTGTTCGAGCCCAGCATGACCATGCGGCGGCCGCCGATCACGACCTCGGGATCCTGAGCCGAATCGACGACTCGGAAAAACGAGTAGAGGCCGGCGCGCTGAATGCGGTGCGCGTCGTCGAAACGGAAGCATTTATCGAAGAGCGGCGATGTCCGGGCCGCGGAAGTCACCGGAGCGGCTTTGCTCATTTTCACTCCCACACTGACCGACGATGGACGGCCGCCCCGCGGGACGCCCCGAATCGGCCCGATCTTAGCAAATTTTACAAAGCCAGCCAGCCCTCCCGGAGGTACCAGGCCCAGGTCTCGGAGAGGTCGGCAGAGAGGGGGGGCGGCTCCGGGAGGCCCAGATCGCGCGCCAGCGGCACTCCGTCGCAGATCCAGTCGCCGGCGAGGATCTCGCGGGCCTTGTCCGCGTTGAACGGACGGGACCGGCGCGTCACGGTTTCGACGGCAGTTTCCGCCGCTCCGGCGAGGCGGACCAGGGCCCGCGGGACCGGCACCAGACGAGGACGCTTTGCGGGAAGCGACGCGATCCGATCCGAGAGGTCGGAAATCGAGATCGGGTCCGGGTCGGCGAGGAATCCAGACCGGCCGGTGAGATCCGGCCGGCTGGCGGCGCGCGCGATCGCCTCGGCGGCGCGCTCGGCGCGAATCAGTTGCAGCCGGGAATCGCCCGCGGGCACCGGGAGCCATCCCCGGGCCGCCGCCCGGAAGAGAAGGAGGAGGCCGCGATCCCCCGGGCCGAACACGACGCTCGGCCGGACGACGATCCACGGTCCGCGCCAGCCCGCCTGCACCGCCTCCTCGCCTTCGCGCTTCGAGGCGCCGTACCAGGAGATCGGCCGCGGCGGGTCCGCTTCCGTGACCGGGAGCCCGTGGCGCGCCGGTCCGGCCGCCGCCTGGCTCGAGACGAGGACGAACAACGCGCCCGGCGCGCTTCGCCGGCCCGCCTCGACCAGCCGCGCCGTCCCCCGGGCGTTGACCTCGCGATACTCCTCGAGGGTGCGCGCCTTGGTGACGCCGGCGACGTGGACGATGGCGTCCGCGCCTGCCGCGGCCCCCGCGAGGTCCGACGCCGGCGAGAGATCGCCCGCCACCGGCGTGACTCCCTCCCGGACGAGCGCGCCCAGCCTCTCGCCGCCTCCGCGCGCGAGCGCGCGAACGCTCCACCCGTGCGACGCGAGGGATCGCGCGACGTGCGCTCCCAGGAAACCGGTCGCGCCGGTCAACAGGCAGGTCGGCACGGTTGGATTCTGATCGATTTCCGAATATCGTTCGCGCGGCTCCATGACAATACGTCACACGCTCGGAGGGATCTTCGCGAGCGCCGCGCTGCTGCGGCCCGCCGCCGCCTTCGCCGCCCAGCCGGTGCGCCCGCCGGTCGTGGAGTACCGGATCGAGGCGTCGCTCGACCCGAAGACTCACGTCGTGACCGGCCGCGAGCGCGTCGTCTGGCGCAACCCCTCGGGCGACCGCGTGCCGGAGCTCCGGTTCCACCTCTACCTGAACGCGTTCAAGAACAACCGTTCGACGTTCATGCGCGAGTCCGGGGGCCACCTTCGAGGCGATCGGGCGGGCACGAAGCCCGAGGACTGGGGCGCCATCGACGTCGTCTCGATGAAGACCGGCGCCGGCGCGGACCTTCTCCCGGGCGCGCGAAAGATTCAGCCCGACGGCAACGACGCCTCCGACGAGACCGTGCTCGTCGTCGCTCTCCCCTCCCCGGTCGCCCCGCACGGGGAGATCACCCTGGACATCGAGTTCCGCTCGAAGCTGCCGCGCATTTTCGCCCGCACCGGATTCGTCCGCGACTACCACCTGGTCGGCCAGTGGTTTCCCAAGCTGGGCGTCTACGAGCCCGCCGGGATGCGTCAGCGGCCGGCGGGCGGCTGGAATTGCCACGCCTTCCACGCGAACTCCGAGTTCTACGCCGACTTCGGCGACTTCGACGTCACGCTCGACGTTCCGTCTTCGTTCGTGGTCGGCGCGACCGGCCGGCGGGTCTCCGAGACCCGGCGGGGCGGCCGGACTTCTTACCGGTACGCGCAGGAAAACGTGCACGACTTCGCGTGGACGGCGGACCCGAGGTTCGTCGCGTACGAATACCGGTTCGACCCCGCCCGGGAGGTCCCCGCGGCGTGGACGGCTCGGGCCGCCGCCGAGCTCCAGATGGCGCCGGCGGACCTCGCTTTGAAACCGGTCTCGATCCGGCTGCTCCTCCAGCCGGACCACCGATCCGCCCGGGCGGACTACATGGATGGCGTGCGCGTCGCCCTCGGGTTCTACGGCCTGTGGTTCGGCGCCTATCCCTACGAAACGCTCACCGTCGTCGATCCCCCGGAAGACGGACGCGGGTCCATCGGGATGGAGTACCCGACGTTCGTCACCGGCGGCTCGTTCACCCCGCTGCTGCGCTGGCCGCTGCGGGAAGCGCGGATCACGCAAAACGTCACGCTTCACGAAATCGGGCACCAGTATTTCTACGGGATGATCGGAAGCAACGAATTCGAGGAGCCCTGGCTCGACGAGGGTCTCAACACCGACGCCGAGTACCGCGCGATGGCGCTCGCCTATGGGCCGCGGGACTTCATCGAGCTGCCGGGCGGCGTCGGGTTCAGCTCCGTCGCGATGGCGCACGGATTGGCGGCGTTCCAGAAGAACCTCGATCCCATCGTGCGCGATGCCTGGCGCTTCTCCACGGGCGACTCGTACGGGGTGAACTCCTACATGAAGACGGGCCTCTTCATGGCGCAGCTGCGGAACGATCTCGGTCCCGTCGTCTTCGCGCGCGCCGAGCGCGCATTCTTTCAAGAGTGGGCTTTCCGCCATCCCTCGAGCGCCGACTTCTTCGATGCGTTCGAGCGCGCGAGCGGACGCGACCTCTCGACCTACCGTTCGAACCTCGTTTTCGGCACGGCTGTCCTCGACTGGCAGGTCGTCCGGGCGGCGAGCGAACGGCCCCCCGAGGATTCCGGGATCTTCGACAGAAAGGGCTCTCGTTCGACCCTCGTCGAGGGCCGACCCGCTTCGACCGGCCGGAACGCGGGACCCGGCGACCGGCGGCCGCGCCGGTGGATATCGTCGGTTCTCTTTGGAAACACCGGCGACTGGCCGCACGGGGCGGCGGCGCGGCTCGCCTTCGAGGACGGCAGCACCCTCGATCGCGCGCTGCCGGCGGACGCGCGCTGGGTCCGCCTGTCCATCTCCTCCCGCTCAAGGCTGGCGTGGGCGGCCGTCGATCCCGACCGGCGCAACGCGTGGGACCGCAACCGGCTGAACGATTCGAAGGTCCTCGGAGTCGGGCGCGGCGCCGCGGAGACGCACGGGCGCGCCGCCTCCGCGAAGTACTTCGGGTGGGTCGCGGCGATGGCCGGACTCTTCCAGCAGCTTCTCTGGGCGCTCGCATGAGGAGCCCGGGCGCGCTCGCCGCGGGCTTCTCGGCGCTTTCGCGGCTGCGGCTGGTCCTTCTCCTGGTGGGTTGCAGTCTCGTGCTCGGAGTCTTGTCAGCCGCGCCCCTCGCGCCGGCAATGGACGACGCCTTCCGGGACACGCTCGCCGGAGACCACCTCCTCCGAAACCATCCCGAGTTCGCCCCGGTCGATGCGTTCGACTTTCTCCGGGAGAAGGCGGCGGCGGTCGCGGGCGCGCGGCAGACGATGGTCTGGGCGGCGGTCTTGGGCGTCATCCTGCAGATCTTCTTCGCCGGCGGGATCGTCGAAACGCTCGGCCGGAACGTCTTTTCCATCCGGGGGTCCCGCGCGGCGTTCTGGGCCGGCTCGCGGCGTCATTTCGCGCACAACCTGAAGTGCTTCGCCGTGTTCGCGCTCCTGCTCGGTATCGTCTTGAGCGTCTGGCTCAGGTTGGCCGGCGCCCTGGGGAAGGCGCTCTTCGACCACGCGCCGCCGCACACCGCGGGACGAACGGTCTGGGGAATCCTGAGCCTCGCCGTGGCGGCCGCGATCGCGGGGTCGCTGATGCTTCTCTACGACTTCGCGCGCGCCGGCCGGCGAACGACGCCCGAGATCGGCGCCATCGCGGCATTCCGAAACGCCCGGCGGCGGCTGCGGGGCCGATTCCTGCAGGGCCTCGGCGTCCTCCTGTTCTGGAGCCTCGCGGCAGGCGCCTCTCTCGCCCTCCTGTTCGCGGCCGCCTGGGGGCAGCGCACGCCGGCCGGCCCCGCCGTCGCGGTCAATCTCGCGCTCCTCGTTCTCCTTCTCGCCGTCCGGCCCGTGGCTCGAGTCGCCGCGTGGGGCTCGATCCTGGCCCTCTTCGACGCGAGCGAGCCGTGGGGCGCCCGGACGCCGCTCGGGCCGCGGGAGTTCGCGCGCGCCGCGGGGGAAGTTCAGAGCTCAGAGTCGAGAGTCGAGAGTCAGCAGCCGTGAGATCCCGGCCCGGAGGATCGGAAGGCCGACAGCTCGGAGCTGACAGCT
>JBDUBP010000252.1:0-6053 GCA_040004075.1 Acidobacteriota bacterium
CCTTTCGGCTAAGATCCGCCGGGCTTTTAACCCCTATCGAACGAAGTGAATGAGTTCTTCAAGCTCGTCCAGCGCGACCGGCCCGGTCCGGATGTCTCTGTCAAGCCGTTTCGAAAACATCGAAATGGCTCAGCACCTCTGTGGAAAGCTCCTGGACCCGGAAAACCTCCCGGATGAGACGCGCCACTGGATTCTGATGGCCCTGCGGGAGGCGCTGGCGAACGCGATCAAGCACGGGAACGGCCAGGACCGCGCGAAGCGGGTCCACCTCGAGATGGACGTGACGGCGCGGATCCTGCGGATTCACATCCGGGACGAGGGCGAGGGATTCGATCCGGAGAAGGTCGAGGACCCCCTCGCGCCCGAAAATCGGTTCAAGACGTCCGGACGTGGCATCTTCTACATGAAAACGTTCATGGATGAGGTCCGCTTCCAGAGGGCGGAGGGGGGCGGAATGGAGTTGTTTCTCACCAAGAATCTGGCGGGGGGGAAGGAGAAGGAGGAAAAGGGATCATGAAAACGAGCGTGCGAGAAGGTCGGGGCGGGGTGCAGATCCTCGACCTCAAGGGCAAGATCACCATCGGGTCGGGCGACGTGCAGCTGCGCGAAACGATCAACAAGCTGGTGGACGAAGGCAAGAAGAACATCCTCATCAACATGCAGGATGTGACGACGATCGACTCGTCCGGGATCGGCGAGCTCGTCGGCTGCTACACGTCCGTCACCAACAAGGGCGGCAAGTTGAGGCTCCTGCACCTCCCGCCGAAGATCAACGACGTTCTCACGGTGACCCAGCTGATCACGGTGTTCGACGTCTACGAATCGGAGGAGGAGGCGGTGGCGAGCTTCGCGGGTTAAGCAGGCGCGCGACTCCTCGACAGGCGGGAACGCCTTCGCATTCGCCTTCGACCGCTTTGCCGTAGAGGCGCGGCCGGCTGTCGAGGAGGCCCTCGCCCGCGCCGTCCCCGAGAGGACGCCGGCGGGTCCGGAGCTCTCCCGCGCCATGTCGGAGGCGCTGCTCTCTCCCGGCAAGAGGCTCCGGCCGCTCGTCGCTCTCGCGACCGGAGCGATCGCTCGCGCTCCGCGGCGCGCGGTGATGCCGGTTGCAGTGGCGGTCGAGCTCGTCCACGCCGCGTCGCTCGTCTTGGACGACCTTCCGTCGATGGACGACGCGAGACGGCGCCGGGGACGCCCCGCCCTCCACGTAACCTACGGCGTCTCGACCGCCGAGCTCGCGTCCGTAGCGCTGCTCTCGCGGGCCTTCGAGATTCTGGCGACCGCTCCCGAAGTCCCGGCCGGGGGCCGCGCCCGGCTCGTCTCGGAGCTTTCGCGGGCCGTCGGGGCCGACGGCTGCTGCGGCGGACAGGCCGCGGACCTGTCGGCGGACCCGGCGCGTCTTTCCCTGGAAGAGCTCGAGAGCATCCACGCGCGCAAGACCGGCGCTCTCTTCGTCGCGGCCGTGCGCGGCGGCGCGATCGCCGGCGGAGCCTCCGACGCGGATCTCGAGCTCTTGACCGTGTTCGCCCGCAACCTCGGGCTGGCGTTTCAGATCACCGACGACCTGCTCGACCTCGAGGGGAGCCCGGAGATCCTGGGGAAGGACACGCTCCGCGACACCCACCGGGCCAATTTCGCCACCCTCTTCGGGGCGGACGCCGCCCGGCGGCTCGTGGACGAGCTCCTCGAAGCCGCGGTGTCCGCGCTCTCCTCCTTTCGGTCCCGCGCGGCGGTCCTCGCGGATCTCGCGCGCGTGGTCCGGGATCGCCGATCGTGACGGGAGGTCCCCCGCTCGATCTCGAAGACGCGCGCCGCAAGCTTCGCGATCTGGGGTACCTGGACGGCCGCGTCGAGCGGTACGTATTCAGCCGGGTGTTCGAGCGGCGGCGAGGCGTTCTCGTCCCGGTCGCGATCGCCCTCGCGGCGGCGTGTGCGATGGGATGCGTCGCGGCCGTGCTCTCGGCGGAGCCCGAGTTTCTACGCTCCGGAGCGGGGCCTCTCGTGTTGCTCGTGCACCTCTCCGTCGCGTTTTTTCTTCCGGCGGCGATCGCGGCGGCGATCGCGGCGGCGGTCGCGGACCGCTCTCGATCCGCCGGCGCGGGCGCGGCCGCCTGCGGCTTCCTTGCGGCATCGAGCGTCTTCCTGCTCTGGATCGGAGGCGCCTGGGGTCTCGGACGCGCTCTGCGGGGATCCGCCCTCCTCTGGGGCTTTCCCGTCGCGCTCGCCGCTCTCGGGGCCGCGCGAAGCTCCCGGGCGGCGTTCCTCGCGCGCGCGTACGCGCACTCGGGTGTCCTGCCGGGAGCCCGGCGCCACGGGGCGCTCTTTGGGATCGCGGCCGTCGCGCTCGTCATCGCAGCGGCCGTGTTCGCGGCGCGCCCGGAAGACCCGGCCCCGCCTCCTCTCCATGTCGCCCCGCGCCGCGAACGGGTCGTCGTCGTGGCGATCGACGGCGTCGCCGGAGGAGCCGCCGGGGCGGTCGAGGAGCCGGCTCTCGCTCGCCTGCTCGAAGGCGTGCCGGCGGGCTGGTGGCGGCAGGAGCCCGGCGCTCCTCCGGAGCTGTGGACGACCGCGGCGACGGGCGTCGACGCGGCCCGGCACGGGATCCGCGCGCTCGAGCGCGTGCGCCCGGCGGGCTCTCCGGCTGCGCTGCGCGCGCCCTTTGGAACCCGCTGGTACCTCCGCGCCGTCGGTCCGGCCCTTTCGCTCGTCTCGAGCGCTCCCGTCTCGGCCGCCGACCGGCGCGCGCTGACGTTCTGGGAAGTCGCCGCATCGGCGGGCCTCCCGTCGGGCGCGATCGGCTGGTGGGCGTCCGGTCCCTGGCCGGGAGCCGTCGTCGTCGACAACCGGCAGGTCCTCTCTCTCGCCCGGACCGGCGAAGAAGCGGACGCGATCGCCCTCGAACGCTGGACGGGGCTGCGAGGAGCGGCGATCGCCGCGCTCTACCTGCCCGGTCCCGACATACTGCGGAGCGACCCGGCGCGCCGCGCCGCGGAGATCGAGCGCATCGCCCGCTTCCTCGGCGAGGAGATCCGATCCGCGCATGCCGGGGAGAGCGCCCTCGTCGTCCTCACCGCGGACAGCCACGCGCCGGCGGGGTCGCTCGCGCGGGCGACCGTCTTCGACGGCCGTCCCTCTGCGCTCGTGCGCATCGAGGCCGCCGACGTGGCTCCCTCTGTCCTCGCCCGGGCGGGCATCCCCGCCGCCGAGGATCTGCGGGGCCGCGCCGTTCCCGCCCTCTTCCGGGAAGGCTCTCTCGAAAACGCCACGGTCGCCACCTACGGCTCGAGGATCGCGCCCGCGTCGGGGCCCCCCGTCACGACCGATCGGGAGTATCTGAGGAGGCTGAAGTCGCTGGGGTATCTGAATTAGTTGAGAGTTGAGAGTTGAGAGTTGAGGGGCGAGAGTTGAGGGTCGAGAGTTTGGAGTTGAGAGTTCGAAAATTGTGAAGGGTTTCTTCTGCTGGCGTGGGGACCCTTTCTCGACTCTTGACTCTGAACTCTTAACTCTTAACTCTTAACTTCTCACTCTCAACTACCATCACGTCATGAAAGCGGTCTTCCTCCGCCAGCATGGCGGCAACGAGGTCCTCCAGTTCGGCGACTGGCCGGAGCCGGAGCCCGGGCCGGGCGAGGTTCGGGTGGCGATCCGCGCGGCGGCGTTGAACCGTCTGGACCTCTTCGTGCGCAACGGCATCCCGCACGTGCCGCTGCCGCAGGTGCCGGGAGCCGACGGAGCCGGAGTCGTCGATCTCGCCGGGTCCGGAGTCCAGAGTTTTACCCCGGGAGACCGCGTGCTGATCCAGCCGGGGCTTTCCTGCGGCGCCTGCGAGTTCTGCCGGGGAGGCGAGCAGAGCGTCTGCGTGAAGTACCGCATCCTGGGCGAGCACCTCGCGGGCACGTTCGCGGAGAAGGTCGTCGTTCCCGCGCGAAACCTTTTTCCGATCCCGGAGAAGCTGTCGTTCGAGCAGGCGGCGGCCTTTCCGCTGGTGTATCAGACCGCGTGGCGGATGATGGTGAGCCGCGCCGCCCTGCGCCCTGGCGAGATCGTTCTCGTCCACGGCGCGGGCGGGGGCGTGGCCGGCGCCGCCATCGAGATCGCCCTTCTCTGCGGCGCACGCGTCTGGGCGACGACGTCCGGAGAGGAGAAGATGCGCCAGGTCGCCGGATCGGGCGCCGAAGTGGTCCTCGACTACAGGAAGTCGGATGTTGGCAAGGAGGTGCGCGCCCGCACCGGCAAGCGCGGCGTCGATGTCGTGGTGGATTGCGTCGGCGAGGCGACCTGGATGACCTCCCTCCAGGCGGTCGCGAAGGGGGGGCGGATCGTCACCTGCGGCGCGACGTCGGGCCCCAACCCGAAGGAAGAGATCCGTTTGATCTTCTGGAAGCAGCTTTCCATCCTGGGCTCCACGATGGCCAATGACAGCGAGTTCCGCGCACTGCTCTCCGCGGTTTCCGCGGGCCGCCTCACGCCGCGCATCGACGAGGTGTTCCCGTTCTCCCGCGCAGCGGAGGCCTACCGGCGCCTGGAAGAGGGGCGACAGCATGGAAAGATCATTCTCGTCCCCGATCCCTCCTGACGTGCCCTCCGACCCGCCTCTGTCGATTCTGCAGATCCTCGAGAAGGGTCTGTTCTCCACGGGGAGCGTCGTCCAGATGTTCCAGCTGGCGCGAGGCCTCTCTCGCCGCGGCCACCGGGTGGCGATCGTGTCGCGCGAGGCCGGCGACGTTCCGGGAAAGGCGCGCGAGGAAGGGCTCGATTTCTTCGCCCTCCCGCTGAAGCACGAGTTCGATTTCGCGAGCGCGCGAAAGCTCGCGAGCCTGGTCGATGAAAGGGGGGTGGACGTCATCCACGTGCACAAGGGGATCGCGCACTCGATCGCGCTCTTCTCGACTCTCTTCTCGCGCCGCCGGCCCGTGCTGGTCGTGAACCGCGGCGTCTCCTTCCCGCTCGATCCCTTCAACCGGATCAAGTTCCACGTGCGGATGGACGCGGTCGTCACGGTGTGCGAGGACATCAAGAGGGTCATCGTGGCGTCGGGGCGGCTGGCGCCCGGGATCGTCCACGTGATCTACGCCGGTGTCGATCTTTCCGTGTTCGATCCCGGCAAGGCCGATGGGGCGAGAGTCCGCCGCGACTGGGGAGTTTCCCCGGAGGACACGCTGCTGGTCCAGGTCGGGGCTCGGGAATGGAAGGGATGGAGAGACCTGGTCTCTGCGACGGCCCTCCTCGCGCCGGAGTTCCCCCGATTGCGTACGGCGATCGTGGCGTGCGAGGACGAGGCGAAGAAGGCGGACGTCCTCTCGTTTGCGCGCGCGCAGGGGGTGCAAGACCGGGTGCTGCCGATCGGCTTCCGGTCGGACATGCCCGACGTCCTCGCCGCCGCGGACATGGTCGCGGACCTGTCGTACGAGGGGCTGGGAGTGACGGGGACTCTGCGCGAGGCGATGGCGCTCGGCAAGCCGGTCCTCGGCAGCGCCGCCGGAGGAAACCCCGAGCTCGTCGTCGACGGCGAGTCCGGCCTGCTCATCCCCCCTCGAGATCCGCCGGCGATGGCGGCGGCCGTCCGGCGCCTTCTGGCCGATCCGGCCCTGGCGGCGAGGCTCGGAGGAAACGCCCGCGAGCGCGTCGAGGGGGGTTTCTCTTCCGAGGTGCGGCTCGACCGCGTCGAGGCGCTCTACCGGCGGCTCATCTCCGAAAAAGCCAGAGGGCGAGAGAGAAGAGGAGCGACAGCAGCAGGCAGGTGACGAGAGGGAACGCGAACGTCCAGTTTCCCCGGCGCACCAGGATGTCTCCGGGAAGACGCCCGACATAGCGGGAAACGACCGGCCAGAGAACGGCCGCCGCGACCAGCAGCAGTCCCGCCGCCATCAGCAGGCCTCGGATCGGAAACTGCACGGTCTAGGACCTCCTCCCTGTCCGCCTTTCCCCGCTCGTCCTTCGCCTTTCGCCAGATCCGTGCCATGATCGCCCCCTCCTCATCGGGCGCGCGCGGCCTCTCCGGACGCACGCCATGACCGAAATCACGTCTCCCCGACGCCCTGTTCTCCGGATTCGCG
>JBDUBP010000225.1:0-20233 GCA_040004075.1 Acidobacteriota bacterium
GGCCGCGATGATCGTCATCATCGACATAGTGCCGCGATGATCGTCATCATCGACAATTACGACTCCTTCACCTGGAATCTCGCCCAGGCGGTCGGCGTCCTCGAGAGCGACGTCGTCGTGGTTCGCAACGACCGCTTCGACCCGGAGGAGACGCTGGCGCGCCGGCCTCGCGCCGTGATCGTTTCTCCCGGCCCCGGCCGTCCCGAGAACGCGGGCCTGTCGATCGAGATGATTCGCGCGTGCGAGAAACGGGGCGTCCCGGTCCTCGGCGTCTGCCTGGGACACCAGGCGATTGGCGCCCTGCACGGAGCAATCGTCGAACGCGCCCCCGCGCCGCGGCACGGGAAGAGCTCGGAGGTCCGGCACTCGGGCGAGGGCATTTTTTCCGGTGTCCCGGATCCCTTCCAGGCGGCGCGATACCATTCTCTGGTTGTCCGCGAAGAGAGCCTTCCTTCGGAGCTCGCCGTCACCGCGCGCAGCGACGACGGCCTCGTGATGGCGATCGCCCACCGGTCCCTGCCGGTCTACGGCGTGCAGTTTCATCCCGAGTCGGTCCTGACTCCCGAGGGCGAAAGGATCCTCGGCAATTTCGTCCGGGACCTCGCGAAATGACGCCCGACATCGCCGAGGGACTGAGGGTCGTGGCGGGAAGGCGCACTTTGCCGCGCGACCTCGCGGAGCGCGTTTTTCTGGACCTGATGGACGGGAAGGCCTCGGAGGCGCAGAAGGGCGCGATCCTCCTGGGCATCGCCACGCGAGGCGAGACGTCGGACGAAATCGCGGGCGCGGTCTCCGCGCTGCGGCTTCGGATGCGGCGGGTGCCGACCTCGCGCGAGCCGCTCCTCGACACGTGCGGCCCCGGGGGAATCGGGAGAGACCTCTTCAACCTCTCGACGGCCGCGGCGATCGTGGCCGCGGGCGCCGGCGCATCGGTCGCGAAGCACGGGAATCGGTCGATCTCCTCGCGCGTGGGCTCGGCGGACGTCCTCACCGCGTGCGGGGTCGCCATCGAGCTCGCTCCGGAAGCCGCGGGCCGCGTGCTGGACGACGTGGGGCTCGTCTTTCTCTTCGCGCCGTCGTTTCATCCCGCGATGAAGGAGCTCGGGACGGTGCGGCGGGAGCTCGGAGTCCGAACGATCTTCAACGCGCTCGGGCCGCTTGCCAATCCGGCCGGCGCGCGGCGGCAGCTGATCGGCGTCGGCCGCCCGGAGCTGGTGCGTTTGCTCGCCGACGCCCTCGCGGCCCTCGGAGCGGAGCGCGCCATCGTCTTTCACTCCGCCAACGGACTCGACGAGTTCATTCCGGGAGTCGAGGCGTCGGGAGTCGAAGTGCGCGACGGGTGGACGCGGCCGTGGAAGCTCGATCTGTCGCTCCTCCCTGGCCAGTCGGTCGCTCCCGACGAGCTCCGCGGCGGCGACGCGGACGAGAACGCCGCGATGTTGAGGGCGCTGCTCGAAGGGCAGGCCGGCCCGCGCCGGGACGCGGTTCTGTGGAACGCCGCCGTCGCTCTGACGGTCGAGGGAAGCGCCCGGGACGTCGCCGACGGATACGAGAGGGCCGCCCATGCGCTCGACAGCGGCGCGGCCCGGGAGAGCCTCGAGAGGCTCCGCGCGGCAAGCTCGGCCGCCTCGGGAGCGCCGGCGTGACCGACGTCCTCGCTCGGATCGTCGCGGACAAGCGAACGCGGCTCGACCGCGGCGAGTACGCGGCCTCCGCGCGCGACGCGGCGATCCCGCCGCCCGACGGCGCGCGGTTCGTCGCGAGCCTGCGGGAGCCGGGCGTGCGCATCATCGCCGAGATCAAACACCGGTCCCCGTCGGCGGGGGAGATCCTCCCGGGCGCGGCCGGCAAGGTCGAGACGATGGCGCTCGCCTATCGCCGGGGGCACGCGGCGGCACTCTCGGTCGTGGTCGAAGAAGACCATTTCGGAGGGCGGCCGGAGTGGCTTCCCCGCGCGCGGCGCATCGCGGGCCTTCCCGCTCTGTGGAAGGACTTCGTCGTCTCCGCGCGGCAGGTCGAGCTCGCCGGTTCGCTCGGCGCCGACGCGATCCTGCTCATCGCGAGGATCCTGACGGACGCGGAGCTCGCCGCGCTGTCCGGCGCCGCCCGCGAGCTCGGAATGGCTGTGGTCGTCGAAGCGCACGACGCGGCGGAGATCGCGCGCGCCGCGGCCGCGGGCCCCGACGTCCTCGGCGTCAATGCCCGGGACCTCTCGAGCTTCGCTACGCGGCTCGAGACGCTCGAGGCGCTCGCGCCCGGGCTTCCGAAGGGACCCGTCCGCCTTGCGGAAAGCGGCATCCACGGTCCCGCGGACATCGCGAGGCTCCGGCAGGCCGGGTACGAGGCGTTCCTGGTGGGCGAGGCGCTGCTTCGCTCGGAGGATCCCGAAGGAGCGTTGCGGGAGCTGCGCGCATGAAGGCGCCCCGCCGATGACGGACGTCAAGATCTGCGGGCTGACCCGCGCGGAGGACGTCGCCCGCGCGTGTGAGCTCGGCGCCCGCTACCTGGGATTCAACTTTTCCGCGGCGTCGCCAAGACGGATCTCTCCGGAGGCCGCGCGGGGGCTCGTCTCGGCCGCGGCCCGGCACGTCTCGCGAGTCGGCGTCTTCGTCGACGAGACCGCCGAGCAGATGCGGGAAGCGGTGGATGCGGCGAGTCTCGATTTCATCCAGATCCATCGCCCGCTGCGGCCCGAGGATTTCGACCTCTCGCCGCGACCCGTGTTCGCCGTCGCGCGCGTCCGGAAGAGACTCGAGGTCCCGCCCGACGAGACGCTCGCGCGCTGCCACGCCCTCCTGTTCGACGCGGCGGCCCCAGGGGTTGCGGGCGGCTCGGGCGCGACATTCGACTGGGACCTGCTGGCCGGCCGGCGGTGGCCGGTCCCCGTGTTCCTCGCGGGAGGCCTCGCGCCGGAGAACGTCGGCGGGGCGATCGCCCGCGTGTGCCCGTCGGCGGTCGACGTGGCCTCCGGCGTGGAATCCGCCCCGGGCGTCAAGGACGAAGAAAAGATGGCCCGGTTTTTCCGCGCCGTGGAGGAGGCCGATGCCCGTCTCACGTGACAAGAAGCGGCCCGGATATTTCGGCGAGTACGGAGGCCGATTCGCGCCCGAGACCCTCATGGCGCCTCTCGAGGAGCTCGATCGCGCCTGGGCGCGTTTTCGCAGGGATCCACGTTTCCGCGCCGAGCTCGACTCGCTGCTGCGCGACTATGCGGGGCGCCCGACGCCGATCACCGTCGCGGAAAACCTGACGCGGCAGGCGGGCGGAGCGCGGATCGTCCTGAAGCGCGAAGACCTGCTCCACACGGGCGCCCACAAGCTCAACAACTCTTTGGGCCAGGTTCTCCTCGCGAAGGCGATGCGCAAGTCGCGAGTCGTCGCGGAGACCGGCGCGGGCCAGCACGGCGTCGCCACGGCGGCGGCGGCCGCGAAGATCGGGCTGCCGTGCGTCGTCTACATGGGAGTCGTCGACATGGAGCGGCAGGCGCCGAACGTGTCCCGCATGAAGCTCCTCGGCGCCGAGGTCATCGGGGTGGACTCGGGATCGCGCACGCTGAAGGACGCGATCAACGAGGCGATGCGCGACTGGACCGAGAACGTGCGCACGACGCACTACGTGCTCGGATCCGCCCTCGGGCCTCACCCCTATCCGTCTCTGGTGCGGGAGCTCCAGTCCGTCATCGGAAAGGAAGCCCGCTCGCAGTTTCGAAGGCTCGCGGGACGGGACCCGCACGCGGCGGTCGCGTGCGTCGGCGGCGGCTCGAACGCCATCGGGCTCTTCTCGGCCTATCTCTCGGGACACACGAAGCTCTTCGGCGTCGAGGCCGGAGGGCGGGGCACGGGTCCCGGCGACCACGCGGCGCGATTCTCGGGCGGCTCGGTCGGCGTGCTGCACGGCACCCGAACCATGCTCCTCCAGGACGCGGGAGGGCAGGTGCTTCCGACGCACTCTGTTTCGGCCGGCCTCGATTATCCGGCGGTCGGGCCGGAGCACGCGGAGCTCGCGCGGTCCGGGCGCGTGGCGTACGTCCGCGTGGACGACGCGAAAGCGCTCGAGGCGTTCGCCGCCTTATCGCGCGCCGAAGGGATCATCCCTGCTCTCGAGAGCGCGCACGCGGTTGCGTTCGCGTGCCGGCTCGCGTCGGAAATGCCGCGCTCCGCCTCCATCCTCGTCAACCTCTCGGGGCGCGGCGACAAGGACCTGGCGGAGGTCGAGCGCGTGCTTCGAGGCTCGCCCGCGTGACACCTCGCGAGTCTCCCCGCGCGGAGGCGCATTCGGCCTCGTCGGGTCGTATCGCGGCCGCCTTCGCGCGCGCGGCCTCGGAGAACCGGGCGGCGTTCGTTCCCTACCTGACCGCCGGAGACCCGGACCTGGAGACGACGGCGGTCCTCGCTCGCGTCCTGGAAGAAAGCGGGTCGGACATTCTCGAGCTCGGCGTGCCGTTCTCCGATCCGATCGCCGACGGTCCGGTGATCCAGCGCGCCGCCTCCCGCGGCCTCGCGTCCGCGACGACGCTCGAAAAGGTTCTGGCGACCGCGGCGCGGATCCGCCGGGAGACGTCTCTCGCGATCGTGCTCTTCACGTACCTGAACCCGCTTCTTCGCTTCGGGTTCGAGCGGGCGGCGCGCGAAGCGAGCGCAGCGGGCATCGACGGGGTGCTGATCACGGACCTCCCGCCCGAAGAGGCTCCCCCCTACCAGCCGATCCTTCGCGCCGGCGGTCTCGACACGATCTTCCTCGTTTCCCCGACGTCGCCTCCCGCGCGGATGGCCGCCGCCGGGCGCCTCTCGAGCGGGTTTCTCTACGTCGTATCGCGTTCCGGAATCACGGGCGCTCGAAACGCGCCGGCGCCGGAGCTCCAGCAGACCGTCCGCCGCGCGAGGCGCCAGGCGTCCGGGCTGCCACTCGCCGTCGGATTCGGGATATCGACCCCGGAGGCGGCGAGGCAGACCGCGCGGCTGGCCGATGGCGTCGTCGTCGGATCCGCCCTGGTGCGCGCGGCCGAGGAGGCACGCAGCGCCGGCAACTCCGTACCGCGGGCCGTCGGGGAGCTCGCCATATCGCTCGCCCGCGCCTGCGCGAAGCCCGGGTCCCCGGGCGGGGACCGACGGGCCAGGCCGGTAGGCGCTCGCGCGCGGCGGAGCCTGGAGCGCCGGACGGAATCCTAGACGTGGGGACGGAGGGGAACCTTCTCAAGCTTCTCCGGCAGAGCGATCTGCCCCGCGAGCGCTTCGAGGAGATCCTGCAGGACCGGGGGGCCCGGCGTTCTCATGTCGTCCGGCGGCTTCTGGCCGCTCACCCGCGGACCCCCCGCCGCGAGGCGCTGTCCCTCGTTTCGACCCTTTTCTGGCGGGACCTGGCCCACATCTCGGCGGACGTCCGGGTCCACCCCGAGATCCGCCGGGCCGCCGACCGCGACCTTCTCCGGAGGCTTTCCGAAATGGCGCTGGCCGAGCGGATCGACCTGGCCCGTTCGGCCGGAAGGGGCGTCCTGGCGGCCCTTCGGCTCGATCCCGACCCCCGGGTGGTGGCCGCGGTCCTCGACAACCGGTTCACGATCGAACCGGACGTGGTTCAGGCGGCCGCCCGGCTGGAGGCCGACCCGGGGGCCCTGGCCGTCATCGCCGCCCACCCGCGGTGGACCCTGAGGCCCGGGGTGCGCAGCGCGCTCCTGCGCAACCCCGCCCTCGCAACCGCAGCCGGTCTCGCCCTCCTGACGTCCACGTCGTCGCGCGACCTGCGGGAGCTCCTCGAAAACCCCTCGATTTCGAGGCTCCTCGCGACCTGCGCGGAAAGAGTTCTTGCGGAAAGGGGCGCCGGGGGTCTAGCATCGGGGTTCAGCCCGGGAAAGAAATGACCGATTCCCCCGCGCTCGCATTCGGCGAAGAACTTCGCCGCGAGCGACAGATTCGCGAGATTTCGCTCGAGGAGATTTCCTCGGCGACGAAGATTTCCGTCCGATTATTGACCGCTCTCGAGGAAGGCAACCTCGAGCGGCTTCCCGCCCCCGCCTTCACCCGCGGCTTCATCCGCGCCTACGCGCTTCACATCGGGATCGCTCCCGAAGAAATGGTGAATGCGTATCTGGCGGACCTCGCGGGCGGACCGAGGGAAGCCGCGGGACCGAAGAAGGCGCGTCCGCGCTCGCGGTTCTTCCGCGGCCGCCGGGGCTCGGCGAGCCTCATGGTCGGCGCCGTCGCGGCGGTCCTGCTCGTCCTGGGATTCATCGGGAGCCCGCAGCGCCATGATCGGTCCGGGGCCGCCACCGTCGTGGCGCCTCGCGCCGTGCCGGTCGCATTCAAGAACGTCGACGTCTCCAACGAGCCGACTCCGTTCATTCAGAATCGGATGGACGCGGCCGGCCGGAATCCCGCGGCCGCGGCTGCCGCGGGCGCCATGGAGCCGGTCGCGCTCTCGACCCCCGCCGAGGCGGCGCACGGGATCGCGCTCACGCTCGAGTTCGCGGATGACTCCTGGGCGAAGGTGGACGCGGACGGACGCACGGTCTTGAACGGGATGGTGCACCGCGGCGAGACCCGGCGGCTGCAGGCTCAACAGGGATTCCGGCTGACGCTCGGCAACGCCGGCGGCGTTCGCGTCAGTGTCGACGGGCGGGCGCTCGAGCCGCTCGGCGCGACGGGTGAAGTGGTTCGCGATCTCCCGCTCCCGGCCGCACCGACTCGCGGCTGACCTCCCTTTGACGGCTACGGAATCACCGGATCCGCGGGACCTCATCTCGCTTCTCCGCGCCGGGGAGGCGCCGCCCGAGATCCGGCAATTCGCCGCCCGGAACCTTCTTCCTCTCGAGCTCCTCGACCAGACTCGCGCGCTCGTCGCCGTGATCGGCGACCCGGAAGTCGGCGAAATCGCCCGTGAGACCCTCCGGAACACCCCTCCGGACGCCCTCGCGCATTTTATCCGCGAAGCCCGTCCGAACGCGATCGAGCTCGACGAGATCGCGAACACCTGCGACGACCCCCTGGTGCTCGAGCAGCTGATTCGGAATCCCGACGTCTTCGATGAGACGCTGGCCCGACTGGCGCGGACGGTGACGGGAGGACCGCAGGAGGCGCTGGTCGTCAACCAGGTGCGTCTTCTGCGGAATCCGGACCTCATCGAGGCGTTCTTCGAGAACCCGGAGCTCTCGACCGACACTCGCCGGCGCCTTCTCGAGATCCGCGAAGAGTTCTTCGAGAAGCGAAAACGCAAAGATGCGGCCGACGAGGCGAAGGACGAGGACGACGAGCGCCTGGCGGCTGAGATCGCGGCCGCGGAAGCGGAAGAGATCAAGGTGCAGGCGCTTCGCGCGGCGGGCCGCGAGCCCGGGATGGTGGACCTCGAGACGTCGCTCACGATCGGCGCCGCGTACCGGCGCATCGCGGTGATGACGGTTTCGCAGAAGATCAAGCTCGCTTACAGCGGCGGCAAGGAGGAGCGGCGCATCCTGATGGGAGATGCGAACAAGCTCGTCGGCGCCGCCGTGCTGAAAGGCCGCGGTCTGACCGTCAACGAGGTGGAGTCGTTCTGCGGCATGCGCCATCTCGACGAGGACCTCTTTCGAAAGATCGCCCAGAACCGGGAATGGATGCGGAAGCCCGCGATCATCGCCGCCCTGGTCAAGAACCCGAAGGTGAACCTCGCGGTCACCCTGCCGCTGATCAAGAGGCTGCACGAACGGGACCTGAAGGCCGTCATGCGCGACCCGAACCTCCCCGAGGGCGTCCGGATCTCCTCCCGCAAGATACTCCAGGAGCGGCGCAAGTAGTCCGGACAGGCCGGCGGCACGGCAAAAAAACACGCAGGGGCGGGCGTTCCCGTCGGCCCGCCTTGCCCGTCTGGCGGGATTCCCGTATGTTAATCTTTTCAATAACTTTCGGACGCGAAACAGGTAATCATGCCCCGAGAAGTTGACTACTACGACCTTCTGGGAGTCGCGCGCGACGCGACAGGAGTCGAGATCCGGGAGCGCTTTCGAGGGCTCGCGCGCGAAGCCCATCCCGATCGCGCGCCGGCGGAGCGTCGGATCGAGGCAGAGGCCAAGTTCCAGGAGCTCGCCGAGGCCGTGAACGTGCTGACGAATCCCGAGCGGCGGAAGATGTACGACTTCGAGCGTTCGATGGTGGTTTCGACGAGCGCCGGCAGCACGGACGGCGATGCGGTCGCCCAGACCTATGTCGCGCAGGGAATCGTCGCCTACAAGGAACAGAAGTACGCGGACGCCGCCGGCAACTTCGCGCTCGCGACGCACCGGAACCCGAAAGACGTCCGCGCTCAGCATTACCTGGGCCTCGCGTCCGCGCGCTCCGGCGACCTGAGAACGGCCGTCCGGGCGCTCGAGACGGCAATGGGAATCGAGCCGCAGAACGTCCGGCTCTTGAAGGACGCGGGTACCGTCTTCCGACAGGCCGGGCTGCTCCTGAAGGCCGAAAAGGCGTTTCAGGAGGCGATGCGCTGGGACCCGTCCGCGCACGACGTCCGCAAGGCGCTCGAAGACATCAGGGCGCAGCGCGCCGTCAAGGGAGCCTGACTTCTGAACATGACGAGCATCGAAGTTTTCGGCTTGAGCGACGTGGGCCGGAAGCGCAAGCACAACGAAGACTCCTTCGCGTTCGACGCGGAGGAGGGACTCTTCATCGTCGCGGACGGCATGGGAGGACACGCCGCTGGAGAGGTCGCGTCCAAGATCACCGTCGAGACGATCAACGAGTTCATCGCGGCGACGCGTCAGAAGGAAGAGGCGACCTGGCCGTTCAAGTACAACCACGAGCTCGACTTCAACAGCAACCGCCTGGCCGTGGCGATCGAGAAGGCGAACGAGCGCGTGATGTCGGCCGTCGCGGCGCAGCCGTGGCTCAAGGGAATGGGGACGACCGTCGTCGCCGGGCTATTGAATGAAAAGATCCTCTCGCTCGCGCACGTCGGGGACAGCCGGGCGTACCTGCTTCGCGACGGCCAGCTCTCCTGTCTCACGGACGATCACTCCTGGGTCCACGAACAGGTCAACGCGGGGATCCTGACGGAAGAAGAGGCGAAGTCGCATCCGTTGAAGAACGTGGTCACGCGCGCTCTCGGCGGAGGGCCTTCGGTTTCGCCCGACCTTCAGGAGCTCGTTTTCCTTCCGGGAGACCGGTTCCTCTTCTGCTCGGACGGGCTGACGACGATGCTTTCCGACGAAGAGATTCGCGACATCGCCCTCGCCGAAAAGAGCTCGAAGGAGATCTGCGAGAAATTGATCGATCTATCGAATCAGAAGGGCGGGGTCGACAACATCACGGTCGTCGTCGTGTCGATCTTAAATGGCGCGGCAGCCCCGGCGGAGGCCGCCCCCGCCTCGTGATCCCTCGCGGGGCGATCGCCTCGCGGCGAGAAGATCCGCTCGGGACAAGAAGAGGGAGGCGGGCAGCCGTCGCCGCGGGGTCGGCGAAAACGCGTCCGCGGGCCCGACGCGGGCATTTCGAGATCCGTAAAAGCGTTGACGGAGCTGCGCCCGCGGACTATTCTATTTTTTGAATGCACTCGAAGAGGATGGCGAACATTTCGCGTAAGCTGCTGATCTGCGGCGTGTTGTGTCTTTTCGCGACGCACGCTCCGGCGTTCGAGAAGAGCCTCGAGGCGGCGGCGCCCACCGACTGGGCGACGAGCGCCTTCCACAGCTTCGGACCGCCCGAGTCAATCCTCGAGGGGAAGATCCAGGTCGCGGACGAAGGCGGCGATCCGGGATTTCGGGCGGCGCTGTCGGCCGAGTTAAAGCGCCTGCGGGCGGATCTGCACGAGAGAAACGGATGGGCCGATCCCCTATTCGCCGGCGATCCCCTCCGTATCTACGTCGCGCGCCGGGACGGCCAGGGGTTGCGCCGCCTCGCCGCCCGGGCGGTCGACCGGCACCGGCTGGTCGGCGCTTCGATCGAGATCGACGCCACCGGCCTTTCCGCGCGGGAAACACTTCGGGCGGTGGCGCGTCTCTACGCCCAGGCCACGCTCGACGCCTATGGCGCCCCGGATCACAGCTTCCTGTCCTCCGCGGTGGCGGAGGCGCTCTCCGCGCGCGAAGGAGGCGAGGAGCGCTTCGAAGTCTTACGAGCCGCCGCGGCCGCCCCCGGCCTCGATCTCACGCGGCATGCCGACTCCTTTGGACGCGTCTATGTCGAGGAGTTCGCGCGATCGGCCGGCCCGGCGGCGCTTCGTACGATCTGGGAGAAGGCCGCCCAGTCCGGCGAAGAGGTGCTGTCTCTCTTCCTGAGGGCCTGGACCGAGACGACGGGGGAAAAGGAGGACCTGCTCCTTCTTCGTTCCGCCGCCCGGATGTACACGCTCGTCGAGTCCGAGCCCGCGCCGTCGCGAGTGGGTCTGGCGGACCTTCAAAGCGGCGCTCTCGACGCCGTCACCCCGGCGACATTCGCCGCCCGTCACCGGACGTTTCTTCCGGGACCGGACGCGACCGGCGCGCTGAAGGTGGCGTGGCCCGAGCGCGGCGCGTCCGCCGCGGCCGTGGTCCGCTACCGCGACGCGGCGCTGCCGCCGGACGTCATCTTCTGGGCGCCCGGAACGACCCGCACGCTGCCGCTCTCCGGCGTCTCGCGCATCGACTGGGTCGTGGGCGGCACCGCCGGCGGTCCACCGCTCGAGGAGCTCTCCGCCTCAGTAGAGCCGGTCCCCGTGTTTCCTTTCGCGAACCTCGTCGCCCAGGCGTCCGTCGGGCCCGGAGCGCCTCGGATCTCGTGGACCACGTCGGGGCACGAAGGCCTCGCCGGATGGGCGCTCTTCCGGGAGGAGGTCCTTCCCGACGGCCGAGTCGTCCGCACCGGCCCCCAGATCCTCCCCTCGACTCCGCAGGCGGAAGGCTCGTTCCGCTATGCCTTCATGGATTCGGACGCGTCCGCCGGGACCTTCTACCGCTACAGCGTTTGGGCCGTTACCGACGACGGGCTGCTGGCCAGGGCCTTCTCGGCGACGCTCCGAACGGCCGACTGATCCGTCCCCGTTCCTCGATGTCTCCCTTCTCCTTCGATGCTCGCGTGGTGATCTGCCGATGAGAGCGCCGCGCAAGGTGCGCCGTCCGCCGGATGTCGCGCGGATCATCGACCGCACGATCGTCCGCCTGTGGGACACGATCGAAGAGCTCGAGTCCTTGAATCCGGCGGAGCTCAACTTCTATCGCGTCGCCGTGTTCGGCAGCGCACGCGTGCAGACCGGCGACAAGGAATACGCGCAGGTCCGGGAGATCGCGTCGCGGCTGACGGAGCTCGGGTGCGACATCGTCACCGGCGGCGGGCCGGGGCTGATGGAAGCGGCCAACGAAGGCGCGGCCTCCATGCGCGCGCGCGGGTTGCGCAAGACGCGCTCCTACGGGCTGACCATCGCGATTCCCTACGAGAAGGCAAACCCCTACCTCGACAGCGTCACGGCGCACCGCACGTTTTTCTCGCGCCTGCACCATTTCGTGCGGATGTCTCAAGCCTTCATGATCTTTCCCGGAGGGATCGGCAGCACGCTCGAGCTGATGATGGTCTGGCAGCTCCTCCAGGTCGGATTCATGACGGAGCGGCCCGTGATCCTGGTGGGCGACATGTGGAGCGGGCTGCTCGAGTGGATGCGGCGCGACATGGTGCCCCGCAAGCTCGTCGACGCGGAAGACCTCGACCTCGTCCACCTGACCACGTCGCTCGACGATGCGGTCGCCCGCATCGAGCGTCACAAGCAGAAGTTCGATCAGGCGCGCGAGCTCGTCATCCTCGAGAGGCGGCGCGTCGAGCGGATCGAGAAGGACCCCCCGTCCGCGGTGCCCGCCGACGAGATCGTCGAGCCAACTGTTCCGTGACGATCCGTCGGTGATCGAAGGCGAACTCCACGTCCTCGAGCTCCTTCTCCGAAAACCAGCGGGCTTCCGACGCGTCGTCTCCGCCTCTGGCCTTCCCCCCGAGCGGCGCGGCGTCGTACAGGATGGTCACGTTGTGTCCGCGGGGATCCCGGTCCGCATCGGAATAGACGCCGAGCAGCTTTCCCACCGCGACCTCGAGGCCGGTTTCCTCGAGGGCTTCGCGCGCGCAGCAGTCTTCCGCGCGCTCCTTCCAGTCGAGAAAGCCGCCCGGCAGCCCCCACCGGCCGGTGAACGGCGGACGGCCGCGGCGGATCAGGAGCAGCCGTCCCTTCTCGTCCCGGATCCAGGCATCCACCGTGACGCGGGGGACCTTTTTTCTCCGGTAGAAGAGGTCGGGATCCATCAGGCGTCTTCCGGCTTTCCGGCGCCGTAACCCTCGAAGAATTCCCGGATGTCCTGCGCGGGACGCTGCGTGATCAGCTCCTCGGGGCTCTCGTCGTACCAGTCGCGCGGCAGACGCGAAACGTAGGGCTCTTCGAGAAAGCGACGGCAGATGAGCGCGATGACTCCCCGGTCGGTCTCGCTGCGGATGAGGCGTCCGGCGGCCTGGACCACGCGGGTCATGCCCGGCTGCACGTACGCGTAGTCGAATCCCGCGTCCTCGCGGTCGTCGAAATACCGGCGCAGGAGCTCCCGTTCGAAAGAGACCTGCGGGAGCGCGGGCGACACGACGAAGACGCCGGAGATGAGCTCGCCCGGGTAGTCGACGCCCTCCGCGTACATCCCCCCCGAAACGGCGAGCAGGAGGATTCCCTGCGGCGGGGGAGCGGCAAGCGAGCCCAAGATGTTCTGCTTTTCGAAATCGGTCAGGTTCGGGCGCTGGACGAGGAGGTGCGCCCGGGTCTTCGGCAAGAGCGCCGCGACCTCCGTCAGGAACCGGTAAGAGGGAAAGAGAACCAGGTCGTTGCCGGCATGGGCATCGGACATTTCGGAGATCAGCTTCGCAATGCGGCCGTAGTTCCTCTCCCGCGCCGAGTACGTCGTCCGGACGTTTGGAAGGATCATCAGCTTGCGGTTTTCGCGCGGGAACGGCGGCGGGAGGGAGAGGGAGGACGTCCGGTCGGACTCGAGCCCCAGGACGCGCTGGAACGCCTCCGGCGGGGACAGGGTCGCGGACAGGAAGATCGTCGAAGACGCGGCGGAGAAGATGGGGCCGAGCACCTTCGCCGGGTCGAGACAGATCAGGGCGAGGCGGATACCCCCGGCGCGGCGTTCCACCACGCACGTGAACTCCGGCCCGTAGAGATTCAGGACGGCCGCGAAGCGCTGGAGCGCGAAGTGGACGTCCAAGACCGGGTCGTCCACGAGCGCGAGCTTCGATTCGCGCTTCCAGGCGAGATACCGGAGCAGCTTCGGCTCCCAATCCGCCCGCAGCGCGCGAATGCCGTCCGCCGGTGGTTCCGTTTCCGCGATCGCTTCGCCTTCGGGAAGCTCGTCGGCGGCGTTCTCGAGCAGCGCCAGCAGGTCGTCGAGAGAGAGAAGAAGGTCGGCGAAGATCTCACCCGGCTGCAGCGAGAGGCGGTTTCTCAACCCGCGAAGCTCCTCTTCGAGCAGCTCCGGCGAGAAGATCTGCCTGGCCCGGTCCGGGAGGTTGTGCGCTTCGTCGACCAGCAGGATCGCGTTGGCGAGGCCGTCGCCGGTCAGGTGCCGCAGCGCGACGCCGGGCTCGAAGACGTAGTTGTAGTCGGCGACGATGGCGTCGGCGCGAGCGGCGAGCTCGAGCTGGACTTCGAAGGGGCACACCTCCTCACGGCGCGCCTCTTCGAAGACGGTGGCGGGATCGTGGTGCGAATAGCCGTCCTGGAGCCGGCCCAGGATGTTCGACGCCTCCATCTTCTCGGGGTAGTTCTTGGCGAACCGGCAGAACTCCTCGTGGCAGAGGACGCGGTCGTTGGCGCACATCTTTTCTTTCGCGCGCACCTGGACGGTGTGGAACGCCCGCTCGTTCATTCCGATCAGGGACTGGACCGCCATCTTCTGCTGCAGGCCCTTGGACGTCAGGAACACGACCTGCCGCCCGGACTTCAACCCCGCGACCATGGCCGGGTGGAGCGCCGCGGCGGTCTTGCCCGAGCCGGTCGGAGCCTCGGCGAGAAGCGTTTCTCCCTGGGCGATCGCGGTCGCGACGGCGTCCATGAGCGGCCGCTGGACCGCGCGCGGCGCGCTGTGCGGAAACGGGAGGCGTCCGGCGGCGGTCGCCTTCCTGCGGCGCGCCGCTTCCTGGCCGCGCCAGATCGCGAGAAGCCTCGCCAGCCCGCGTTCGACCCCGCGATCCGACTCGCCCGAGGCGTCCGATACGGCGATCGAAACTTCCTCGCCGGTCTCGATGTCGACGTAGACGATCGCGCCGGAGACGTTCGGGTGTCCGAGGCGCCGCCACAGGGAGCAATATGCCAGGAGCTGGCGGCGGTCGCGCTCGAACGACGCGCCGCTCGGCCGAATTCCTTCGACCGACAGGTTGGTGGACTTGAGCTCTTCGATGTACCAGTGGCCCGGGCTGCGCTCGATGCAGCCGTCCAGCCGCCCCGTCAGGACGGCCGTCCAGTCATCGACGGGAATGCGGGCCTGGAGGTGCACCTCCGCGCGATAGCTGGCGTGCGCGTCGCATCGCGCGGCGAGGACGCGCGTGTGCATCTGCGTCCCCAGCCCGAGTCGCCGCCACCCGTCCCCGCGGTCGAATCCGACGCGGCGGAAGCCCTCTTCCTCCGCGAGCTCGCGAACGGAAACCTCAAAAGTCCGCGATGTCTCGTCGAATTTCACGCGTTTCCGATTATAATTTGACGGTAGTGCAACGATCCTCGTTCTGGCGTCTTCTCACAATACTGTTCCTCGTTCTGACAATCGCCGAAACGGCTTCGGCAGAGACTCGCCGCCACAGGGCGGGAGCCAGGAAACGAAGGCCGGCGGCGGAGGCGAGGCTGCCTGAGCCGCGTTCGCTCGCGGAGGCGCTCGACCAGTGCGCCCGGAAAGTCGGTCCGAACGCGAACGGCGTCTCCATTTCCGTGGTCGAGGTGAACAGCGGCGCCTCCATCTTTGAACGGAATCCGGACATCCCGGAGACCATCGCCTCGATCACCAAGCTCTTCACGACCGCGGCCGCGATTCACTACCTGGGGCCGGACTACAAGTTCAAGACATCCTTCTGGCGGCGGGGAGAGATCCGCGACGGGACGCTCGTCGGGTCCCTCCTGGTCGTCGGCGGGGGCGATCCCAACATTTCCGGCCGTTTTTACAACGACGACTTCAACGCGGTGTTCGACCGGTGGGCGCAGGGTCTTCTGCAGGCCGGCGTGCGGCAGGTCGTGGGCGACCTCGTGCTGAACACCTCCTTCTTCGACTCCGTCTCGCGCCATCCCGACTGGCACACGGGCCAGGAGGCGAAGTGGTATCAGGCGCCGATCTCGGCGCTCGCTTTCAACGACAACGTTGTGCTGGTGTCCATCCGCCCGGGTGGGCGGCCGGGAAAGCCCGCGGCGGTCTCGATCGACCCGCCGACCGGCGTCCTGCATGCCGTGTCCTCGGCGAGGACGGTCTCGAGCCGCGGGGCGGTGCGGGTCGCGGTCGGCCGGTCCGCGGGATCGGACAACGTGACGGTCTCGGGCACAGTGCCGGCGCGGCCCGTCTGGTGGTCGACGCCGATCGCGGTCGACAACGCTCCCGAGTTTTTCGGCGCGGCGTTGAGAACGCGGCTGCGCGCCGCCGGGATTCAGCTGACCGGCAACGTCGTCGAGAAGGCGATCAAGCCGGACGCGGCCTGGGCTCTCGTCGCGCAGACGGAATCCGACCTTCTGCCCACGCTCTCCATCACCAACAAGCACAGCCAGGGCTTCTACGCGGAGCAGGTCTTCAAAACGGTCGCCGCGGAGAAAATGGGGCAGGGAAGCTGGGCGAACGGGATCGCCGTCGAGAAGCAGTTCCTGGCCGCGCTGGGCCTCGACCCGAGCCGCTACGACCTGCGCGACGGCTCGGGGCTGTCGATGTACAACCGCGTGGCCGCTGGCGATCTGGTCAGGTTCCTGCGCGCGATGAACCGCCACCCTCATGCCGCGGAGTGGAAGGCGACTCTGGCGGTGTCAGGAGACTCGGAGGGAACCCTGCGGCACCGCCTGAGGGAGGCGGACGTCCGGGGGAGAATCCTCGCGAAAACCGGGACGATCAACGGCGTTTCAACTCTCGCCGGCTACGTAACCGCCGACTCTGGAAAGACTTACGCCTTCGCCATCCTGCTAAACGGCCGCAACGTCTGGGAGACGGGCAACCACGGCTTCCAGGACCGCCTGCTGCGCTCCCTGATCAAGTTCGGTTAAAACGCGCCGCGGGCGCACGCCCCGCGAAGCCGGAGCCAGGGCGGCCGACCTGGGCGGCAGGTGTAAGAAATACTTGACATCCGCCGCGCCGATTGTGGTCCAATAACTACCGATTCATTTTCAGCCTCGGTGGGATTCACTCGAACAGGTAGTCCGCCACAGGTCTATTCGTCGCGCGCCGTCTTTCTTGGCGCGCGAATCGAGCGTTTTTAGGCTCGGGTTTATCGCCCGAGTCGCTTGCGAAAAGAGGAGCCAAATGACCAGAGCCACTGGCACAATTCCCGGGTAAACCGCTATCCGGGGGGGGCCAACCCCATCAACTAGCTGAATTTAAAGGTTATATTCGCAAACTGGCGTTTTTGCGAATGCTGGTTGACTATCGCGATCTGTCGGCGTAACCTTTCCCCACTCCCAGAAAGGACATCGGCCATGGAGATCTCAGACGAGACTACTCCGGTTGCAGAACGCGAGAACGCCTTTGAACGCGACGTACGGGCGGTTTTCCAAGAGACGCTTGGTCTGATTCATATAGCCCTAGTAACCCATTACGGGTTGATGGATGGAGAGGCTAGCGAGTTGGAAAAAGACCTGTACCTCTGGTTTGTGCGTTTCTGTCGACGCCCTGGCTGCAAGTCTGCCAAAGAATCGCGGTCTTTCCTTCTCGTGGCCTGCTGCCAGTTCGCACGCGAATATCAAAAGTACTTGATAGGGACGGGAGAGCGTCCCGCCGACGAGCGAATTAGTAACCTACTCAGCCGCGAGCCGTCTGACGTTGCCCGCGACTTTGGACGAAGCCTGGATTTGATCAAGTTTCGGCATAATCCCGATGCCTGATTTGGCCAGAGTTCTCGCCTTTCGGCCCCGCGCGGCGGCAATCTCCGCCTCCGAAGCGACCGCTTTGGTGTCCAGCTATTTGGCCGGGAACGCTGATTGCGCGAGCACTCCGATCCCGGACGAGTGTTTCTACAATCCGGATGTTTTGCTGGCGCTGTCGGGGTCGCTCCTCAATCAGCTTGCGGTAGCGCCACAGCTCGTGGCGAACGAGTCTGTTTCCGCGTTTGAGCGCATTTCGGATTCCAGCGGATGCGGGCTGTTCGATGAACGCGATTATTTTTTGGGTGAGTTCGCTTTCCTCGCGGGCACCACCTTCCGTCTGCTTGGTAAACGCGAGTTAGCTCTTACTTGGCTGGAGAGAGCAGATTCGAGCTTTAGACATACGATCAATCCGGCCCCCGGGCTGACGAACGTAGCGTATGCGCGTCTCTCTCTCGCATTCGATAAGGGCGAGTACGTCGCGGTTTCTGACTCGGTCGGGGCCGTCCGCGAAAGCTTTTCCCGCTTGGGAATGTCCACCCAGGAAGCGAAGTGCGGGCTTCTCGAGGCAGCTGCTCTCAAACAACTGGGCAGAAACGCCGCCGCTTTGTTGAGGCTGGAGGCTGCCGCGGCCACGTTGAGGTCGGTCTCCGAGCGGAGTCTACTCTCACGCGTTTTGGTCGAAATGGGCGACGTTTACCAGCTTCAGAATGAGACTCCGCAGGCTGTCATTTATTTTCAGCAGGCAGCGGCTTTGCTGGACCCATCGGAGACTTCGGTTTTCAGCGCTGATTTGAAGATGTTCCTTGGTGCTGCCTATTCCGGTCAGGGCCAGTTCGCAGAGGCCTTCGAAGCGCTGCGCGCTGCGCGTTCCGATTACGCCATTCTTTCTATGGACACCCGAACTGCATACGTCTCTTTGTACTTGGCCGATACGCTGTTGCGCTTGGGACAGCCGCGACAGGCGGAGTGGGAGATCCTTGCAGCCCTGCCAGTCATACAGGGCCAGAATATGGTCCCGGAGTGTTCCGCGGCCATTGGCCTTCTCAGCGAGTCGGCACGCCAGAAAAAGGCGAACCCCGAAGCGCTTTCTGAGATCTTGAGCCGCCTGCACTCTCGTCGTTAGGCCCAGACCTTCGGGGTTCGACCCTGAACGCTTCTCGCGACAATAGGGTGTAGAGACTCGAATATTTGAAGCCCCTCCAGGGCCCCTCGCCTGAACCCGCATCGCGGGTGACCCTACCGGCTACCCCTACGCCCGCTTCCGATCCTGAATTCGACCGCTTTTACCTCGAGTACTTCCTACCTTTGGTTAGGCGGGCCATTCGCCGCCACGGGTTATCCACGGAAGACGCCCACGATGTCGTGCAGGACGCCTTCATCCTCGGGCTAAAGAAGCTGGACGGTTCGAAAAACCCGAAAGCCTGGCTTTACCAAGTCGTCGACCATCTGGCGGCCAACTTCTCCCGAAAGGCAACCCGTCGCTCTCGACTGATGGCGTACTGGAACGCTCCTGACCGCCCGTCCATACTGCGCGCTCGTTTTGGTGAGGGAATGCCCGATGATCTCTGAAACCGATTTTCCTCGAGAATTCATCGCGATGTGTCTTCGGCAGCCGGGCACCGACAGCCTGATCAAAAAACCATCGTCCAATCTGGGACACGAGCTGGGTGACCGATTGGTCGTTTCGCCGGATCGCGCAATGCGCCTCGCTTACGACACGCGCGAACTCTTGGCGATGGAGGTTCCGTCAATTAGCGCGGCCACCAGATCCGGACAGCTATTCGATCTAGTCGCTGGTTCGCTCTGGCGGGATGATCATTTTGGAGAAAGAAACGAGCTCTGCGCGCTATTGGCATTCGTGGCCTGGAGGAACGCGGCGGCCCAGGGACTCGAACGCGAATCGCAAGAGTGGCTTCGAATTGTCGAGTTCATCGTCACTGAAAAGGCCGTTGACTTCGAGTGCCTCGAGTCATTCCTCTATCTTTCTGAGCAGGAGCTGACGCCGAAATTGGAGCTTCGTTTTCTCGCTAAGCCAGAGGACATCTTTATTGCCTTGGCGATACTGAAGAGGGACCGTAACCGGCGGGCGAAGGCAGTCATGTGCGCCGCGATCGCCATATACCGCCGGATCGTCACCGTGCCAGTAGCGGGCGCCACGGAGGTCGAAACGCAATTTTTTCTAGGGGAGGCTGCCCATCTTGCGGGAGCCATATCTCGATTAGTCGGTAGGCGCAAGACGACTTCTCAGTGGCTAACCACCGCTTTAAGCCATTTCGAACGGTGTTCGGCGCGGGAGCCCCTGGTGGCGCGAGTAAAGTTGAGCCTCTCGGTCCATGCGCAAGGCTCTCATGAACATGAGGAGTCAGAACGGTGGCGGCGCGGGCTCTTCGAGCGGTTCGTCGCGTGGGGTATGGCGCGAGAAGCATTCACGTTTCGCTTGGTGGAACTGGTCATTCTTAAAGATAGAGGCGTAACCGAGCCTGCTCTCAAAGCGCTTTCCGAATTGGCGGATGACCTACGAGACGCTTCCGAACCAAGCCTCCTCGCTGCGACGATGGTGGCCCTAGGAGACCTGGTTTGCGGATCTGGAGCGAGCAATTCGGGCTTCCTGATTCTTCAAGAGGCACTCGCCCTCGCGACCGGAGTTGGTGATGTTTTCACCTCCGCCTCTGCGTGCATCACGATGGGGGATCGCAAGGCGAACCGCGGGGAGTCGGTGGAGTCAATCGAATGGTTCAATGCTGGGTTGCGTGCCGCAGAGTCGTCGGGATCTCCATCGTTGCTGGCGTATTTCAGAGTTGTGGTAGCAGATGAATTGGTCGCACGTTCGATAAACGACGAAGCCCGAGTTCTACTGACTCTTGCTATCCCTGTGTTAAGGGAAGAAACCATGATTCCCGAGAGTATTCACGCGATCAAACTTCTACGGACGATCGATGGCTCGTCCCGGCCGTCACGACGTTCGGATAAACCGACGCCGACCTAAGAATGGAGAGAAGCTTTATCAGCGCAGTCGTTGGCCGCGCGTTGTCGTTCATGAGATCTCGGTTTAGTTGGAAATCTGGGCGGATGCCAGGAACTCCCGAACAGAAACCGCGCAAAGATCCTCGCTGGATTCCGTTCGGACTCTGAGACGACGCGGCGCCTTTTCATCCTCCCCAAGAGGTGCGCCTCCTACCCGTCTCGGGTAGAATCGCCCGCTCTCATGGAAACTCGCAAGTCTCTCTTCCGG
>JBDUBP010000028.1:0-20112 GCA_040004075.1 Acidobacteriota bacterium
CGCCGTGGGTCACCGCGAGGTCGGACAGGAACGCGTTGATCTCCTGCTCCCCCATTTCCTTCGGGTGGCGCTTGCCATGGAAAAGGATGTACCGGCGGATCCAGCCGACGTACGCCTCTTCCGTTCGGAGGCTGTAGTGCCGCGCCCGGATCGCGATCCGCACGCGGTCCAGGAAGCGCGGCGGCCGCGGCGCCGGATCGGGAGAAGGCCATGGGCCGAGATCGTCGTCATGTCTCCTCTCTTCTTGTCGCGGGCGTTTTCCCTCTCACCCCGGCCTCTCCCGCGCCCGGGGAGAGGGAGCAGAAGGACGAGAGGCGGAGACGGTGGAGAGGATCACGACGCGTCTTTTCGTTTCGACCTGGCAGCGGCGGAAGGGGGATTCACGCGTTGCGGGGGTCTCGGCGCCGATGACGGCCGGCTGGGTCCCGTCAGGGAGAGTCCCGCGGGTCCCGATTTCTTTTCGAGGAGCCTCCGCTTCTGCACGGCGGCGAGAAGGCTCTTCGCGACGAAGAAGTCCGCCGAGGGGCGACGGCCGAGCGCTTCGACGGCTTTCAGCGTCGCCTCGGCGCGGGTCAAGTTCGGATTTTCGGTCAGCAGATCGCGGATCACGGTCGAGAGCAGAGCCCGGTCGCTTCCAAACCCCCCGCGTCCCAGGGTTCGAAGCGCTTCGAGCAGTTCCTTCAAGGCGATGGCGAGAACCTGTCCTTCCCACCCGGTCATGGCGAGACTCCTTATTGGTACCGACACCGTTCCACTCAGTCATAGAGGCCGTCCGCGAACCAGCTCTCGCCCCGCCGGTCACGGAAGATTCGATAGAGGCCGCCGTCGGAAAGCTCGACGTCCCAGTAGTCGCGCTCGGACGGAGAATCGGACCACCAGCCCTCCTCGACGGACCACGGGCCGGCGGCGACGCGCACGGTGCCGTGGATGTCCAGGGAGGAGCCGGGCGCGGATTTGATCGAGAGAAGCCGCGGAGACGGGTTGTGGGGGCGCGCGCCCGCCGTCGCGGCGCTCCGGCTCACCCCGACAGGCACCGAGACCGCCGGGACCGCCGCGCCGGCCGTCAACGCGAGCGGCGCGATCGCGCGGATCGGAGCCGGAAGAGGCGGAGGCTCCGCGGTCAGGACCTCGAGAACGATCGGCGGGCGCAGCGCCCGGACCGCGAGGAGGCCCCGGCCCTTCCTCGGCGCGCGCGCGACGTCGGGCGGCGGCGGCGGCGAGTAGGAGGCGAGCGCGTACCGCTCCGGGCGGTGGCCGTCGACCGTGCGCGGAGAGCCGACGCGGTCCGCCCCGAGCAGCGACGCGAGGCGCGCGATCGTCGTCGCGAGCCGGTCGGGCGACAGCGCGGCCGGCCCGAAGAGAGAGAGCTGCGCGCGGCGCGGCTTGTCGGGATGCGCGGAGAACGAGAACCCGGCGACGGCGGCCCCCGGCGGACGCGCCTCGAGCTCCAGCCGCAGGAGAGTCAGGAGCGTCTTGACGTCGCGGGTCGGCGCCGGCAGCGAGATCCCGCGGGCGTCGACGCCTTCGGGATCGAGCTTCAGCGTGACCTCGAGGCGCGTGCATGCGAGCGCCTGGGATTCCAGACGCGCGACCAGCCGCTCCAGTGCGGCGTGCCCGACGAAGAGGAAGGGCTCGAGCGTCACGAGCGGCCACTCGAGGTCCATCCCCTCAGACAGCAGAAGCGCAGGCACGCGCGGCTCGAGCGGCCGCGGGTCGAACCCGCGCGCGGTCGCGTGGAGCTCGCGGCCGAGCTCGCCCAGGCGGCTGGCGACTTCTCCCTCGGGCAATTGCGCGAGCTCGCCGATCGATCCGATCCCCCACTGCGCCAGCCGCGCGCCGATCTCCATCTCGGGAGCGAGCCGGTCGAGCGGCAGCGGGGCCAGGAACTTCGCCTCGTCGCCTTCCGGGACGACCTTCGGAGAATCGGGAAGCGTGGACGCGACGCGCGCCGCGAGCTTCGAGCCGGCGATCCCGACGCGCGCCGGCAGGCCCGCTCCTTCGACGGCGGCGATCAGCCGCTGCCCGAGAAGCGCCTCGGCCCGTTCGGCGGAGACCTCTTCCTTCGGAGAGAGCCCCGGCAGCCCCGCGAGGTCGAGAAAGACGACGCCGTCTCCCGCGTCTTCCACGCGAGGCGAGAAGGAGTCGGCGATCTCCAGAAGCGCCTCCTGCGCCGCGCGCTCGCTTTCCGCGTCGCGGCCGCGCGCGACTAACTTCGGGACGATCGCGCGCGACTGCGGGAGCGTCATCCCCTGACGGATCCCGGCCCGGCGGGCGGGACGCGTCGCCGCGATCACGCGCGCCGCGTTGCCGTTGCCCTCGAAGACCGCGACCGGCTCGCCCTTCAGCTCCGGCTCGCTGCGAAGACGCGCCGCGAGCGGAAAGAGCGGGACGTCCAGGCAGGCGATGCGCGCGCGGGCTTCGATCCCGTGTTTCATGCCGAGTCGCGGATCGGGGCGAGGAGGGCGGAGACGGCGCCGTCCGGGCTTCCTGTGCCGCCCCTCACGCCGGCCCTCTCCCCCGGCGCGCGGGAAGAGGAGGATCGCGCGGGGGAGAGCGGAGACGCCGGCTCCCGGACGGAGGACAGCGCCGCGCGGGACTCCGCCGGCGGCGCCTCGCCGACTCGAAGCGAGAGCGGCACGGAGGTCCCCGGAGTCTCCCGGCCGAATTTATCCAGCGTCACGCGCGAGGAGATCCCGTCGAGCAATCGCGGGGACTTTCCCGATCCCAGCCACGCCGGCCGCGCGACGTTGGTTCCGAGGACCGCTTCCGCGGCGATCCCCGTCATCCGCCACGGCGTCACGACGAGCAGGCACGCGCCCTGCGCCTGGGCGGCGCGGGCGAGGCGCACCCAGGCGGCGTCGGGCAGGTACCGCGCGCCGCGCGGAGAGAGGCCGAGGTCCGCGACGACGAGCGGGAACCCCGTCGAAAGAAGCATCTCCGCGCAGGCGAGCGCCGACTTCAATCGCGTCGGCCGCACCCAGAGCAGCCGCGCGAGGTTCACCCCCGCGCGCTCGGCCGCCTCGGGATCGAGATGGTCGCCGAGATCGACGAGCGCGGCCGCCTCTCCCGCGGACGTCGCGGACGCCAAGGCCGCGAGGCCGAGCGAGTGGCGGCCGGAAGAGCGGCGGCCGACGAGCTCGACCAACTTTCCCTTCGGAAGTCCTCCGAGAAGCCGTTCGATCGGCGCGTGGGCGTTGGCGGCGGACCCCGGCAGCGGCTGGGCCGAACGCGCGGGAGGGGCGAGCTCCGACGCGCGGGTCAGCCGCGCCGACGTGCCGGTCAAAAGCGATCCGCGTTTGCCCGTTTGCAGCCCGCCGGATTCCAGGAGCTGCTCGAGAGCGGTTCGCGAGGCGCTCATGCCGCCATGCCTTTCTCCGGCGGAGAGCCGGAAAAGGAAGATAGGCGTAACAAAGGCGTAAATCAAGATGACAAGCCGTGTCCGATCCATGGAGAGGACGGAGGCGCACCGGGTCGGAGAAAGGCCGGCGGGCCAGATCGGCAGGTCGTAAAGGGCTTTAAAAGAATGGCTTAACGGGACCGGTTCCGACTTCCGCTTCGCCCGCTTCGACGTAGAAGGAGAAGGAGAAAGCGACTCGCCGGTCATACCCCTCCCCTCGAGACCAGCGCGTGATGCTCGTCCCTGGGGCTCCCGGGCGGATGGGCGGCCGTCCGCACGTGGCGCGCCGCGCATGAGTTCGGCAGGAACCGGAGCCCAGGCTGACGCTCGAGGCGGAGGGGTACGGGTGACGAAAAGTACGAACGTGAGCGAGGCGGCGGCGGACTGAAAAACTGAAGACCCTCGGCCCCGGCCGGGGCGCGCGGGGACACCGCACGCAAGGCCCTTCTCGGGGTCGCCTTCCGCGTGAGCGCCGCCATCTCACCCCGGCCCTCTCCCAGGCGCGCGGGGAAAGGGAGAAGAGGTTCTTCGAGTTAGCATCGCCCGCGCTTTCTAGACACCTGATGAGCGATGTCGTCGAATCTTCTTCCGCCGTCGAGGCGGCTGGCCCGCCCGAGAAATTCTGGGCAACCATCGGCGAGGCGCTGAAGGGATCTCGTCGCGACTACACGACGGGACCGATCGGACGCGCGATTCTTCTTCTCGCGATCCCGATGGTGCTCGAGATGGTGCTCGAGTCCGTCTTCGCGGTCGTCGACGTCTTCTGGGTGTCGAAGCTCGGACCCGACGCGATCGCCACGGTCGGAATCACGGAGTCGATGCTGGCGCTCATCTATGCGGTCGCGATCGGCCTCTCAATGGCGGCGATGGCGACGGTGGCCCGGCGGACGGGCGAGAAGGACCCTGAGGGCGCATCGTCCGCGGCGGTGCAGGCGGTGGCCCTCGGGATCTCCATCGCGGTCCCGATCGGCATCTTCGGGGCGATCTTCGCGCCCAGGCTGCTGTCGACGATGGGAGCCTCGCCCTCGATCGTCGCGACCGGTTCGGGGTTCACACGCGTGATGCTCGGAGGCAACGTCGTCATCCTGCTGCTCTTCCTGATCAATGCGATTTTCCGCGGGGCGGGCGACGCGGCGATCGCGATGCGCGTTCTCTGGCTCGCCAACCTCATCAACCTGATCCTCGATCCGTGCCTGATCTTCGGGCTTGGTCCCTTTCCCGCGCTGGGCGTCCAGGGCGCCGCGGTGGCGACGACCTGCGGGCGGGGGATCGGCGTGCTGGTCCAGGTGTTCACTCTCTTTGGCGGACGGCGGCGGATCGCCATCGCGACGCGGCACCTCCGCATCGACCCCCGCGTGATGCTGCGCATGCTGCGGCTGTCCGGCAACGCGATCCTGCAGGTCTCGATCGGAACGGCGAGCTGGATCGGGCTCGTCCGGATCCTGTCGTCCTTCGGAAGCGCGGCGCTCGCCGGATACACGATCGCGATCCGCGTGCTCGTCTTCGCGCTGCTGCCTTCCTGGGGAATGGCCAACGCCGCGGCGACGATGGTCGGGCAGAGCCTCGGCGCGGGCAAGCCGGAGCGCGCGGAGAAGTCGGTCTGGATCGCCGGCTTCTACAACATGATCTTTCTGGGGGCCGTTGGGCTCGTCTTCATCCTGGCGACCCGGCCATTGATCGAGCTCTTCACGACCGATCCCGCCGTGGTGCCGATCGCGGTCGCGTGCCTGCGCACCGTCGCATACGGCTTCGTCTTCTACGCATACGGCATGGTGATGGTGCAGGCGTTCAACGGCGCCGGCGACACCTTCACGCCGACGATCATCAACCTCTTCTGCTTCTGGCTCTTCGAGATCCCGCTCGCGTACCTCTTCGCAAAGGTCTTCGGCTTCGGTCCCCAGGGCGTCTTCTGGGCAATCGCGATCGCGTTCTCGACGGTGGCGGTGGTGGGGTCGCTCGCGTTTCGAAGCGGCCGGTGGAAGAGGAAGAAGGTTTAGGAAACGGGAAGCGGGAAACGGGAAACGAAGGGCTACGCCATCTGAAGTTCCCCCCTCTCCCCGGGCGCGGGGAGAGGGTTGGGGTGAAGGGCAAGGTCGAACGTCTGGTCGTTTGCCTGGCTTCTAAATCGCCAGAGCCGTCCTCTCACCCTGCCGTCTCCCCGGCCGGGGGCGAGGGTTCTCGGACGAGGCGCGGCGCGCGAAGGGCGATCGATCACGTCATCGCCTGAATCGTCGGGCCGGACCCGTCCACCATGTCTCCGAACATCCGTCCACGATGTCCCCGAACGCCTGTTCACCATGTCCCCGAACGCTCTCCGACCGCGTCCAAACACCCCTTCACGGCGTCTCCGAACGCCCGTCCACCATCTCTCGAAACACCCGTCCACCATGTCTCCGAACGCCCCATCCCCCATGTCTCCGAACACGTCCGGTCCCTCTCCGCCGGGAAAGGGCGGCCCGCCGCCTGATTCTCCTTGACTAATAACGAACGTTCGTGCTTTTATTGCGGACATGGGAAAAGGCGAGAACACTCGCGACGTGATCCTCGACCATGCGATGAGGCTGGCGAGCGAGGTCGGGCTCGCCGGGCTTTCGATCGGACGGCTCGCCAAGGACCTCGGGATGTCCAAGAGTGGCCTCTTCGCCCACTTCCAGTCGAAGGAAATGCTCCAGGCCCAGGTGCTCGTCCGCGCCTCGCAGCTCTTCATCGAGATCGTCGTTCGTCCCGCCCTCGCGGCTCCCCGCGGCGAGCCGCGGCTTCGCGCCCTTTTCGAGCGGTGGCTCGACTGGACCCGGACGGCGGCGCTTCCGGGCGGCTGCCTCTTCGTCACCGCGGCCGTTGAGCTCGACGACCGGCCCGGTCCGGTGCGCGACCGCCTCGTCGCCCTTCAGAAGGAGTGGCTCGGCGTGATCGCGCGGGTCGCCTCGACCGGGATCTCGGAGGGCCACTTCGCCGACAACCTCGATCCGGATCAACTCGCGCACGATCTCTACGGGGTCATGCTCGGCTATCACCACGCCGCGCGGCTCCTGCGCGATCCCCGCGCCGCCGCCCGCGCCCGCGCCGGCTTCGAAACTCTCCTGACGGCGACCCGCGCGCGCCGGAGCGCTTGATGCCGGCGGCTCCCCCAAGTCCTCGCGCGGACCGGCCGGGCGGCCGGAAGCTTGCCGCCGTGCGGCTCGGAATGCGGACCCTGGGCGCGCTCGCCCCTCCGTTGGCCGCCCGCGCGGCCGTCGCCCTCTTCCGGCGGCCTCCCGGACACACGGCGTGGGAGGGCGAGAGCGCGATCCTGGATGAAGGACGCCGCGCTTCCTTCCCGGTCCGCGGCGCGCCGGTCTCGGCGTGGACGTGGGGCGCCGGGCCCTCCATCCTTCTCGTGCACGGCTGGGGCAGCCGGGCCGGCCGGCTCGGCTCGTTCGTCCATCCCCTCGTCGAGGCGGGGTTCTCCGTCGTCGCATTCGACGCGCCCGGCCACGGTGCGACCGGCGGACGGCTGTCGTCCCTGCCGGAGTTCCTCTTCTCGATCGAGGCCGCGCACCAGGTCTACGGGCCCTTCGCGGGGATCATCGGCCACTCGCTCGGCGGAGCTGCCGCCACGCTCGCGGTCGGGCGAGGCGTCCGCGCCGGGAAAGTGGTGCTTCTGGCGCCCGCCGCCGACCCGGCCGGCTACACGCGCCGCTTCGCCGAAATTGTCGGCATCGCCCCCGGCGTGCGCGAGCGGATGGAAGCCCGCCTCGTGCGCGAGTTCGGACTGCGATGGGCGGAGTTCGACGTCCTCGCCGCAGCCCGGGCGCTCGCCGTTCCCCTGCTGGTGTTTCACGACGAGTCCGACGGCGAGGTCCCGTTCCGCGATGGCGCCGCGATCGCCTCCGCGTGGCAGAGCGGGTCGATCGTCCCGACCCGGGGGCTCGGCCATCGGCGGATCGTGCATGACCCCGCCGTCGTCGCCAGAGCCGTCGAGTTCCTCGCCGCGCGGGAGACCGGCGCGGCCGTCGCGCGGTAGTCCCTCGCGCGCAAAGAGCGGCCGGGCGGCGAGGCGAGCGAAATCTAGGACTCTTTCTTCAAGTTCGCCGCCGTCTTCCGGAGGGTCCGCGCGAGCGACTCGTCCACGCCGGCGCTCAGGGCGTCCTCGAGCGAAAACCACGCGATCCCGCTCACTTCCTGCGGCTCCCCGGGGCCGGCCTCTCCTTCAAAGAAGACGAGATAACGCAGGTCGAAGTGGATGTGCGCGGGCTCGGAGCCTCGCGCCGGAATCGGGTGGACGTCCACGTCGAGCACGCGTCCGGCGTTTCCGGGGACGAGGGAGTCGGCGCCGGTTTCCTCGCGCGCCTCGCGCAGAGCGGTGTCGAAAACCGTGCGGTCCTCGGGATCCGAGTGCCCGCCGGGCTGGAGCCACCGCGCGAGCTTGCGGTGGTGGATCAGGAGGAAGGCGGAGCCGTCCGGCCGCGCGACGATGGCGCTGCCCGTGACGTGCCCTTGCGGGTTCTCCCGGGAGAAGGGGTCCGAGGCGGAGGCCACGAACTCACGGATCCGGTCGAGCGAGCCCCGCTCGCGCTCGTCCGCGGGAGCGTACAGCCGCAGTTCCTCGAGAAGTCTCTCCGCGCGCGGGGTCACGCGCGCATTTTGTCGCGCTGGAGGACATGGCGAAAGGCGAAAGGGCGAAGGGCGAAGGGCGAAGAGAAGGCGGGGCCACGAGGCGCGAGGCGCCGGGCGCCGGGCGAGAGGCGCCAGGCGGAGGCGCACGAGCCGTGCCCTGGGCCGCCTCGGGGAACGGCGGACGCCTCGAAAACGTAGACCACGCGGGCGGAAAAGCGAACATTCGGCCGAAGGCTGCGTATTTGACCGTGCCCCCGGCAAATTCGAACCCAAGTCTGAGGAAGCCATGACCAAGAAGAAAAAGCGATTCATCTGGCTCGGCGTTGTCGCCATCGTCCTGGCGGCGGCGGGGGTCATTGCGGCCCGGGGGCGGGAAAAGCCCGACCCGAAGAACCAGAGCGGACCGTTCCGGCTCGGGAAGGTCCAGGCCGAGGACCTCCAGGTCAGCGTCCGGGAGGTCGGCGTCGTCGATCCCGAGACCAAAGTGGACGTGAAGTCCGCCGTCTCGGGGCGCGTGATCTCCCTGCGGGTCCGGGACGGGGCCGTCGTCAAGGTCGGAGACATGCTGGCCGAGATCGAGCCCGACGTGAACCAGGCGCAATCACTCTCCGATACGCAGGCCGGGCTGACTTCCGCGGACCTCAAGTTGAAGGACGCGGACCGTGAGTTCGCGACGCAGAAGGCGCTCTTCGATCAGGGCCTCCTCGGCAAGGACGGGTTCAAGGAAGTCTCGAACCGGCACGACCAGGCGGTCGAAGCTCTCCGCGCGGCGAAGATGCGCTACCAGATCGTCGAGGACCGCGGGATTCCGATCTCCGGCAACGCGGCGTCGCAGAAGGCGCGCGTCACGGCGCCGATGAGCGGCGTCGTCATCAAGAAAGGCGTCGAGCTCGGCGAGACCGTGACCTCGGGCGTCTCCTCGTTCAACGCCGGGACGGTGCTCTTCACGGTCGCGGACCTGAAGTCGCTCCTGATCCGCGTCAACTTGAACGAGGTCGACATCGCGAAGGTCCACGTCGGCCAGCCGGTGCGGATCACGCTCGACGCGTATCCGCAGAAGGTCTTCACGGGCAAGGTCCGCTTCGTGGCGCCCGCCGCCCGGCTCGTCGAGAAGATCAAGGTCTTCGAAGTCGAGGTCGCCATAGACGAGCTCGGCGAGTCTTTCAAGACGGGAATGAGCGCGAACGTCGAGATCCTCGGGGAGAAGCGCGACCGCGCCATCTCGATCCCGCTCGAGGCGCTGCAGAAGAAGGATGGCAAGACCGTCGCCTATCGCCTGAAGTCCGGGTTGAGGCCGCAGCAGCTCGCGGCGGCGAAGGAGGCCCTCAGCGGCCGCAACAAGTTCATCTGGCTCTCGGACCACTGGAAGGACTACTTCGACGCCGTTTCCGTCTCGGCCGGCATCGCGACCCTCGAGCGCGTCGAGGTCCTGGCGGGCTTAATGCCGGGCCAGCAGGTCGCGCTGGAGGACCCGTCGAAGAAGAAGGTCGAAAAGGACGACGATAACGACTAGCGGAAGCTGTCAGCTCTCAGCCGCCGCTAATTCGATCGCGAACGAGGGAAGAATCCATGCCTCCGATCATCCAGACATCGAACCTCACCAAGACCTACGGCACCAACGGCGTCGCCGTTCATGCCCTGCGCGGCATCGACCTCGAGGTCGAGCGCGGTGAGTTCGTCGCCCTGATCGGGCCTTCCGGATCGGGCAAGTCGACGCTGATGTCCATTCTCGGGTGCCTCGACCTGCCGACCTCGGGCCAGTACTCCCTGGACGGCCGTCGCGTCGAGGGGCTCTCGGGGATCGAGCTCGCCCAGGTGCGCAACGAGAAGATCGGCTTCGTCTTCCAGCAGTACAACCTGCTGCCGAAGGCGTCGGTGCGGCGCAACGTCGAGCTCCCGATGCTGTACGCGGGCGTCCCGCGCAAGGAGCGCAGGAAGCGCGCGCTCGAGCTCCTCGAAAAGGTCGGGATCGCGGAGAAAGCGGACCGTCTCCCCTCGGTCCTTTCGGGCGGACAGCGTCAGCGCGTCGCGGTCGCGCGGGCGCTCGCGAACCGGCCGGCGCTCCTCCTCGCCGACGAGCCGACGGGAGCGCTTGATTCGAAGACGGGCCATGAAGTGCTCGAGCTCTTCAGCGAGCTGCACGGGCAGGGCAACACCATCATCATCGTCACGCACGATCTCGCTATCGCGAAGATGGCCGGCCGCCAGGTCGAGATTCATGACGGCCTCATCGCGACGGCCGAGCAGGTCGCGTAGGAGCTCCTCGTGGCCACCGGTAAGCTCACGGAGCGCGTCCGCAACGCCTGGGCGGAAATGCGCGAGAACCTCGGGCGATCGACCCTGCAGTCGCTCGGGGTGATGCTCGGCGTCGCTTCGGTGCTCGGCGGCTTCTCGATCACCGACAGCATGCGCCAGCGCTCTAAGCAGCTCTACATCAAGATGGGCGGGCTTGATAAGTTGAACGTCCAGCCGTCCGCGGTCATCAAGGAGGGCAGCCCGACGGCGCTCCAGATGGCGAACCTCGGGCTGCGAAACGCCGACGCCGAGGAAGGCCGGACGCTGAACCCGAAGGCCGTCAGCGGCGTGGCCGTGCAGAAGTTCGCCCGGGCGCGCGTCCGTTCTCCGTACGCGGATCAGGAGCGGGACATCCGCGGTATCGGCGGCGACTTTCTCGCCACGGACGGCTACGAGGTGGCGCGAGGGCGCAACTTCACTGCCGAGGACTACGCGGCGGGAGCGCCCGTCGCGATCCTCGGCACCGAGCCGCTCGACGTGTTCTTTCCCAACGGCGACGCGATCGGCCGGACCATCCGCATCGGAAACGTTCCCGTGACGGTCGTCGGCATACTGAGCGAGCGCGTGTTCCACTTCCGAAAATCCAACCGCAACATGTTCCGCCGCCGCAACCGGATCATCGCGGTGCCGACGAGCCTCGTGACGCGGCGCTTCGAGGGAGACCAGTACCGGCGCGCGGACCGGGTGACGTTCCGGATCCGCGATTTCGACGCGATGGCGATGTTCTCGAAGAGCCTCGGCTCGATGCTCAAGGCGAACCACCGCCAGCAGGATGACTTCCGCCTGGACGACGTCGCGGCGCGGGTGAAGAAGGAGCAGAGCCAGAGCGACGCCTACAACATCATCTTCATGCTCTCCGGCGTGCTGTCGATGATCGGCGGGGGCATGGTCAACGTCAACATCCAGATGGCGACGCTCAAGGAGCGCCTCCGCGAGGTGGGGGTCAAGATGGCGATCGGCGCGTCCGGCCGCGAAGTCTTCAAGGACTTCATGACGGAGGCCCTGCTGCTCACCGGGACGGGCTCTCTCGTCGGGCTCCTCATGGGCGTGGGGTTTTCGAAGATCATCACGTACTCGATCGGCGTTCCGCTCCACGTGGACGCGAAGAGCTTCGTCGCCGCCTATGGGCTGGCGGCCGTCTTCGGGTTCGTCTTCGCGCTTTTTCCCGCGTTCAAGGCGAGCCGGCTGTCGCCCATGGAGGCGCTGCGCTATGAGTAGCGAGCGGGCGCTCCACGCCGGCGCGGTCGCGATCCCGACTCCGGGGGGCGCGCCTCGCGCGGCCGGCCTTTCGATCCCCGCGCACCTCGCCCTCTACGGCGAGGTGGTCCGCGGCGGCCTGATCGAGCTCTGGGCCCACAAGCTCCGCTCGATCCTCACGTTGACGCTTCTCATGCTCGGCGTCTTCGCCCTCGTCGTCATGACGTCGGTGATGGACGGGATCATGGACAAGATCTCGACCGGCTTTTCGGGCATGAGCTGGGACGGGACGCTGATGGTGGTCCCGAAGTCTCCGGAGACGACCGAGGACCAGAAGCGCTTCGCGATGAGCCCGGGTCTCCGCTACGAAGACCTGCCGCGGCTGACCGCGCCCAACGAAAAGGTGCTGGCGTTCATCCCGCGCGCGAGCAAGCGCTCGGCCACGCGGATCTCCGGCGGCACAGAGAGGATCTTCGTCAACGGCGTCGCGTTCGACTACGGCAAGTGGATGAACCGGCCGATCGGGCTCGGCCGCGGACTGACGGAGGACGATCAGCGGCGGCGCTCGACTGTCGCCGTCGTCGGCGCGACCCTCGCCTCGAAGCTCTTCGGCGGCTCCGATCCGGTGGGCCGGGACGTCTTAGTCGAAGGGATCCCGTTTCGCGTGGTGGGCGTACAGGCGAAGGGCCAGATTTTTTCCGACGAGAACTGGCAGGACGCCAACGGCATCTCGGTCCCTCTCGAGACCTACATGGATCGGATCGACTCCGAGCACAAGCTGTCTCAGCTCTCCGTGAAGCTCAAGAACAAGAGAGACCTGGGTGAGCTCTCGACCGTGATGGTCGGGCGCGCGCGCCAGGCGCACCACGGAATCGAGGACACCGAAGTGAAGGACCTCGAGGCCGAGCTCGCGCGCTCCTATCAGCAGTTCTTGAACCAGATCTTCGGCTGGAAGGTCGTCCTGATGAGCCTCGCCGCGACGGTGCTGCTCGTCGGCGGCGTTGGTGTGCTGTCCGTGATGATGATCTCGTTCTCGGACCGGCGATTCGAAATCGGGCTGCGCAAGGCGATGGGGGCGTCGGACTCCGAGATCCTGATCCAGTTCCTTCTCGAGGCCTGCGTGCTCGCCGCCATCGGAGCGACGCTCGGGACCTTCTTCGGCGCCGGCGTCTGCAAGGCCCTCTCGGCGAGCTTCCCCTACGGCCTCGTGGTCAATCCCGTCGGCCTGATCGTCGCCTGGGCCGTCGCGCTCCTCCTCGCCATGACTTTCGGCATGTATCCGGCCGTGAGAGCGGCGCGCCTCTCGCCGATGGAGGCGATGAGGTAAGTCGTGTCTCTCTCCTCCTTTTCCCCCTCTCCCCGCGCGCCGGGGAGAGGGCTGGGGTGAGGGGCGGCACTCATAACGGAAGGCGATCCCGCGGAGAGACCCTGCCGTACGGCGTCCCCCGCGCGCCGGGAAGAGAGTTGAGACTCTTCTTCCGGTGGAGGTGGAAGCATCGAGGCCGGACTCCTCTCCTTTCCTCTCCCCCGGCCGGGGGAGAGGTTTTCAGTCTTCCTTTGCGCTCCGCGATTTTTCAAAACGGCAACAAAACTTCCTACGAATTTCGTACCTTCCCTAACCTTGACGGTTTCCGGACGTCTAACAACGGTAGTGGGGACCCGGACCGCGAGCCGGAAGCTCGTTCTGCTGATTCTTCTGTACCTCCTCGCCCTCTGGCTGGCGACGACGGCTCTCCACGCTCAGGAAGGCGAGCCGATCCACATCACGCGGACGGACGGGCCGATCACGATCGACGCCGACCTCTCCGATCCCGGCTGGAAGAACGCCGCCCGCATCGAGACCTGGTTCGAGACGAACCCCGGCGACAATCTCCCTCCCAAGGTCAAGAACGTCGGGTACCTGACGTATGACGACCGATTTTTCTACGCGGCCTTCGAATTCGCGGACCCCGATCCCTCGAAGATCCGCGCTCCCTTTGCTGACCGGGATCAGATCGGCGGCTCGCTCGACTACGGCGGGATCATCATCAATCCGCGCAACGACGGACGCAGCGGCCTCCTCCTTCTCGTCAATCCCCGCGGGATCCAGTACGACGCGGTCAGCGACGACTTCTCGGGGGAGGACAGCTCGCCCGACCTCTACTGGGATTCGGCGGCGAAGATCACGCCGGCCGGTTGGGTCCTCGAGATGCGGGTGCCCTTCTCGTCGCTGCGGTATCCCAAAGGAGACCCGCAGACGTGGGCGATCATGCTCTACCGCAACTATCCGCGGGAATTCCGCTACCAGTTCTTCACGTCGCGCCTGCCGAGGGGATCGAGCTGTTTCCTCTGCCACTGCGCGCCTCTGACCGGCCTGTCGGGGCTGCCCTCCGGGGGCCATCTCGTCGTCGCGCCGTACGCGACCTTCAAGGAGGAGGGGGTCCCGCGGGCAGATCCCGGCTCGCCCCTTCTCAACAAGCCGGCCCGCGGCGACGGCGGCGTGGACGCGAAGTGGAATCCCAACGAGAACACGGCCATCGACGCGACGATCAATCCCGATTTCTCGCAGGTGGAGTCCGACGTCGCGCAGATCGGAGTGAACGAGCGCTTCGCGCTGAACTTCCCGGAGAAGCGGCCCTTCTTCCTGGAGGAGATCAACCTCTTCTCGACGCCGATTCCCGCCGTGTACACGCGCAGCATCACCTCGCCGCGTTGGGGCGCGCGGGCGACGGGAAAGATGGGCGAGACCGGGTACACCGTGCTGGTCGCCGAAGACCGGGGCGGTGGGAGCGTCATCCTGCCGGGGCCCAACGGATCCGACTTCGCCGACCAGGACTTCCGGTCGTTCGTCGGGATCGGCCGGGCGCGGCACAACATCGGCAAGTCGTTCGTGAGCTTCCTCGCCACGGACCGCGAGATCTCAGGCGGCGCCTACAACCGCGTCTACGGCCCCGATTTCCAATGGCGGCCGAACGATCACGAGACGGTCACCGGGCAGTTTCTGCTGAGCAACACGAAGACGCCGGACCGGCCGGAACTGACGCCGGAGTGGACGGGCCGGAGGCTGGATTCGCACGGCGCCGACGTCTGGTATCAGCACACGGACCCGAAGTTCGACTGGTTCACCGAGTATCAGGATTTCGGCGACGGCTTCCGCGCGGAAGACGGCTTCGTCCCGCAGGTCGGCTACCGGCGCAACTATCTGGAAAGCGGCTACACCACCCGTCCGAAAGGGATCTTCAACCGCTTCCGCCGATTCGTCCAGGCGGAGTACTCCGCCGACACGGAGCACAACCTCATCTTCCGCGACGTCTCGGGCGGAATCGAGCTGGACGGCCGCTGGAACTCGTCGTCCCGCTTTCGCCTCGCGTTCGATCGGGTGAGAAGCGGGACGAAGGACATTCCGCGGCGCCAGCTGCTCTTCAACATCCAGTTCGCCCCGTCGGGCGCGATCTCGGGGATCGCTCTTTCTGGATTCGTCGGCGAGCAGGTGGATTTCGCCAACTCGCGCGTCGGCCGCGGCGCGAACCTGGTCCTGGCGGCGACGGTCCGTCCCTCGGACCACCTGGCGCTCGCCGCCAACGGGGCGCTGCGCTGGCTGGACGTGACCCCCGACGGCGGCGGGTCGCGCGAACGCCTGTTCACCGCGGAGATCGCGCGGCTGAAGGCCACCTACACGTTCACGGCCCGCTCCTACTTCCGAGCCATTGCGCAATACGTCCGGACCAACCGCGACGTCTCCCTCTATCGATCGGCCGTCGACGCGAAGGAGGGATCGCTGACCGGGTCCGCCCTGTTCGCCTACAAACTCAACTGGCAGTCCGTCCTTTTCATCGGGTACGGCGACAACCGCACGCTCTCCGAGTCCAACACCTTCGAGCGGCAGGACCGGCAGTTCTTCCTGAAGGTCTCGTACGCCTTTCAAAGGTAGCTGTCAGTTGAGCGAGGCGCTACTTTCGTGAGCCGTACCTGTTGGCGAAGACCTGCGTGACTTCGGCGCCGTAGAACAGGATCAGTCCCGAGTAATAGGTCCAGAGCAGGACGACCACGAGCGATCCCGCGCCGCCGTAGGGTCCCGAGATCTGGCCGAGGTAGAGGCCGATCAGGAACTGGCCGAGCACGAAGAGCAGCGAGGTGATTCCGGCCCCGATCCAGACGTCCCGCCAGGCGATCTTCGTGTCCGGCAGGAATTTGAAGATCAGCGCGAACAGCAGCGCCACGACGGCCCACGAAATGATCGAGTGCAGCGCGCCGAAGAGAAACGTGACCTCCTCCCCCGCCTTCTTGCCCACCGCGGAGAGAGCCGCGGAGATCACGAGGGACACGAGCAGGAGAAATCCGGTTCCGAGGACCATCGCGAGGGACAGAAATCGCGACCGGATCATGTTCCAGATGCCTCCCGTCTGCTTCTCGGGAACGTCCCAGATCTTGTTCAGCATCTGCTGGAGGTAGCCGAAAACGCCGCCGGCGCCCACGAGGAGCGTCGCGAGCCCCAGGATCGTCGCGACGATGCCCGTCGAGGGTTTGCTCGCCTGCTGCATGAGGGATCCGACCGTGGCCGCCGCCTGCGGACCGACGAGCTGACTGATCTGCGCCATCAACCGACCTCGAACCTCGTCTTTACCGAAGGCGAGGCCCGCGACCGCGACGACGATGAGCAGCAGGGGCGCCAACGACAGCATCGTCGAATACGCGAGCGCGGCTCCGCGCGTCAGAGCCTCGTGTTTCTGGAAATCCTTGAAGGCGTCGCGAAAGAGCTCCCAGACGAATTTGAACCGATCCCCCCAGGAGGCGTGCTTGAGAGCCTTCAGCGTAGACTTCGCCTTCTGCTCTCCTTCTTCCTCGGAGGCGGGGGGAGCCTTCTTTTCGTGCCCGGTCTTGTCCGACTTGTCCGACCTCTCCGCGGAGCCCGCCGGCGCCTTTCGGGAAAAAGAGTCGGGTTTTCCGGCGGCGCGATCGAGCCGCCCGGCGGAGGCGCCCGGCGCGGGCGAGGGAGACTTCTCGTCCTCACCGGCGCGGCTCTTCGAATCCGAATCCGAATCCGACCGGGCCTCGTCGGCGGCGCGCCGCCCGCGCGCAAGAAGTTTCTGACCTCCCGACGCGAGCGCGCGCCGGGCGATCGGCGACCGCAGCAGGGCGAAGAGGAGCGTGATGGGAATCGGCCGCGGGCGCAATTTGTCCAGCCGGCGGTCGGCCTTGCGGATCGAACGGCCCCATCGAGCCGCGGAAGATTCCACCCGATTTCTCCGGATCCGCCGCACGGCCGCGGAGACCGCCAGTCCGACCCCCGCCGCCGCAGCGGCCACGGCGGCGATCTGGAGCCAGATCCCGCCGCGCCCCTTCCAGATCTCGACCCGGGCGCGCACCGCCGCCAGGTCGCTGGCGACCTCGGCGCGCTCTTCCTCCGCTTCCCGGTCGAGCCGGGTGATCCGCTTCGCCTCGTCGCTCATGAGGGGCGCAGGGTGCAAGTTCCGGGCCCCCCGGCGAGCCTTTCCCCCCTCTTCTCGCGCGCGGGAAGATTCGAGTGAGGGTTCGAGTGAGGGCACTCGACCGGATAACATCGGCCGCTCGGAAGGAGAAGGAATGAGCTCTCGAAAGACTTTCGTCTCGGCCGCTCTCCTCGTGCTTGCTCCCCTCCTGGCGGCGGCTCTCGACGGCTCGGGGGGCGGCGTGCGGTGGGTCGTCCCGGCCGGCTGGACCGCCCAGCCGCCCCGTCAGATGCGGGTCGCGACGTACTCGATTCCAGCGAAGGCCGGCGGCGAGCCCGGAGAGTGCGGCGTCTTTTATTTCGGGCAGCGGCAGGGCGGAACGGCCGCCGAGAACATCGAGCGGTGGGGCACTCAGTTCGAGGGCGCACCCCCTCCCACCACCGCGGTCGAGACGGTCGACGGGATGCGCGTCCACCGCGCCCAGACCTCCGGGACGTACCTCTCGCCCGGCGGTCCAATGATGCAGTCGCAGGGGAAGAAGCCGGGCTATCGCCTCGTGGGTGCGATCGTAGAGGGGCCCGAGGGGCTGGTCTTCTTCAAGTGCACCGGACCGGCGGCGGCGATCTCCGCCGCGCAGCCGGCGTTTGACTCCCTGGTCCGTTCCCTGAAGAAGAGCTCCGTCACGAAGGTGTGATCGTGGCGAGCTCTTCCGCCAGCGCGCGGATCGTCGCGGGGGCGCACCCCTCCGCCTTGTTGTTCACCAGGACGTAGACCGGCCTGCCCTCCGCCGCGCGGATGAGATCGAGCGTGTCCTTCCGCATCTCCGGGTTCTCGTCGACGATGCGGTTGAACGGCAGGAACTCTTCCCGGCGCTCGTCGTAACCGGTTCCCGGCCGGAGAAGGAGCCGGACGACGACGACCGGCGCTTCCGGCGGCACCTCGCGCGCCTGCTCTCCCGGCATCGGCATCCCCGTCGCGGCGTTGTAGACGTGCGCCGCGCCATGCCGGAGAAGCACGCGCCGGTACTCCGGGGTCAGGAGCGCCGGATCGCGCAGCTCGACGCCGTAGACGGATTCGCGCGGCAGCTCTTCCAGAAACCGGTCGAGCGCGGAGGCGAAAGCGGCCGGCGTCAGACGCGTTTCGCGCGGAGCGGGCGGAAACTGCAGGAGGAACGGGCCCGCGTGGCCGGCGAACTCTTCCCGGAACGGCAGCAGCATTTCCTCCTCTAACCGCCGGGCGTTCAGGAAGTCGGGATTCGGCTCGCGCGCGCCGAGGACCGAGGCCCCGGTCACGGCGGCGGGGGCCTTGGCGCAGCAGAGGAACCCGTCCGGCAGCTGCTGCGCATAGCGCCGGAGGTCTTCGCGAGGGATCGGGGCATAGAAACTTCGGTCGATCCCGACCGTAGTCAGAAGAGGATGCCGCGCATAGTCGACCAGCCCCTCGCGGGCCAGCCGGGAGGCGGTCGCTCGCACCGGATAGACGATCCCTTCCCATCCCGGAAAGCTCCACGAGCTGGTGCCGAACCGGACGTTCTTCGGGAGCCGCGCCGCCAGAGCCCGCGCCTCCGTCCGCTCGCGCTCGAGGCGTCGTTCTGAGGCGCCCGGAGCTCTCCCCGCGGGCTCGAGGCCGAAAAGGGGGATCTGACGGGGAGAGCCGCCGCGTTCATCCATCGCGGATCCCGGATTCTGACACGGTAGAATTCGAGCACCGGAGGAACAACATGTTCGGCTATCGGAAGGCGCTCCGCATCGCCCTCGCGGTGGCCGTGTTCCTCGTGACCCTGGGCTTGAAGGCGCAGAGCGGAACGGCGCCTGTCGATCGAAAGGCGCCGATGGAATCGATCCCGAAGCTGGAGACGGAGCTCACCGCGAAATACGGCGCGGCAGAACGCGACCGGATCCGGCGCGGCCTCCGCCAGGCCGGCGACTTCTGGCGACCCTCCGACGGGAACGACGCGGCCTTCGCCGACTTCGTGCGGGCGAATTACGCGGGCGACGCCCCGGCCCGAGATGCCCTCTTCTCGCGCCTCGAGCTGGCGATGGAGACCCTCGACGGGCACATGCTCGAGATCGGGCGCGACTTCCGGCGCCAGTCGGATCTCGACCTCGGAACCATCTATCCGTTCGACGAGACTCTCGCCGGTTACGACCCTTCGGCGCACGTCAGCGACGACCTCTTCGCGAACAAGCTCGCGTTCACCGTTCTCCTGAACTTTCCGCTGACGACGCTGCAGGAGCGGCTCTCGTCCGGCGAAACATGGTCCCGCCGCGAGTGGGCCGAGGCGCGGCTGGCCCAGCGCTTCGGAAAACGCATCCCGGCGGAGGTCAACCTCGCGCTCTCGTCGGCGGCGTCCGAGGCCGCGCGCTACATCGCCGAATACAACATCTGGATGCATCACATCGTCGACGCGCGCGGTGTCCGCCTCTTCCCCGCCGGCATGCGCCTGCTCTCCCACTGGAACCTTCGCGACCAGATCAAATCGGATTATGCCTCTCCGAAGGACGCCCTCGCCCGGCAGCGGACCATCCAGAAGGTGATGGAGCGCATCGTCACGCAGACGATCCCCGCGGCGGCGGTCGACAATCCGGGCGTCGACTGGAACCCGTTCACGAACGACGTCAAGCCCGCCGCCGTCAAGGACTCGGATCGTCCGCTTCCGCCGGGACGCGCGGCATCCTCCGCGGCGGAGCCCGACACGCGCTACGCGCGCCTGCTCGCGATCTTTCGCGCGGCTCGCCGGGCGGACCCGTATTCCCCGACGGCGCCGACCCTCATGGCCCGCCGGTTCGACGAAGACCGGGAGATCCCCGAGCCGCGCTTCCGCGCGATGCTCGAGCAGGTCCTGTCGTCTCCGCTGGTCCCCAGCGTCGCCCGCCTGATCAGCGCGCGGCTGCAGCGCCCTCTCGAGCCCTTCGACGTCTGGTACGCCGGATTTCGCGCGAAGAGCCCGTATCCGGAGGCGGAGCTCGACGAGATGGTCCGCAAGCGCTACCCGACGGCCGAGGCCTACCAGAAGGACATACCCAGCCTTCTCGAGCATCTCGGTTTTTCCGGAGAGAAGTCCCGCTGGCTCGCCACGCACATCGCGGTGGACGCCGCCCGGGGCTCCGGGCACGCGATGGGTGCCTCGCGGCGGGGCGACTCGGCGCACCTGCGCACGCGAGTCGAGAAGGACGGGATGAACTACAAGGGCTTCAACATCGCCGTGCACGAGATGGG
>JBDUBP010000256.1:0-5956 GCA_040004075.1 Acidobacteriota bacterium
CGTTTCCCGTTTCCCGTTTCCCGTTTCCCGTTTCCCGTTTCCCGTTTCCCGGCCCCCGCCTCTCCTACTCTCCCTGCCCGAGCGTGTATCCCTTCTCTCCGTCGTAAACGGCGAGGGTCTCGATCTTGCCGAACACCAGCCCGGCAGCGGTGACGCGCTCGAGCAAGGCGATGATGTCGCGCGGCGAGAGCGAGGCGGACCCCGTCTCGGCCATGAAGCGGCATCGGAAATTGTCTGACGTGAAGGTCTCGGGGAAGCCGTCGGGCCAGACCTTGAGACCGCGGCTGGTGATCATCGTCGGCTTCAATCCCCCGCCCACGGCGGCCTGAAGCTTCAGGCCGAGCTCGTCCGGAGTTCCCGTCGGCCAGTCGACGAACACGTCCACGCCGACCACGTCCTTTCGCCCCACCTGCGGCGGCGGCGCGTTCTGAAGCTCCGCTCCGCGGGGAGGCGTGGGCCCGTAACGGACCGGTTTCAACTTTTCCGGCTGGTGCCCGAGCCGTTTCACGACGGCCTCCGCGAACTCCCGCGTCCCGACCTTCTCGCGGCTCACGCCTTCCGTGTAGACGTCGTACGTGTGCACGCCGTCCTCGAGGGTCTTCAACCAGCCGTTGTGGACGCGCTCGGCGACGTCGGGCTGTCCGATGTGCACCAGCATCATCACCGCGCCTAAGAGGAGACCCGAGGGATTCGCGAGGTTCTGTCCCGCGCGCCGGGGCGCCGAACCGTGGATCGCCTCGAACATGGCGCACCGCGCGCCGAAGTTGGCGGAGCCCGCGAGCCCCACCGAGCCCGCGATCTGGGCCGCCACGTCGGAGAGGATGTCGCCGTACAGATTGGGCATCACGATGACGTCGAAGGCCTCCGGCGTGTCGGCGAGCTTCGCCGCGCCGATGTCCACGATCCAGTGCTCCTTCCCGATGTCCGGGTATTCGGTGCCGATCTCGTCGTACACGCGATGGAAGAGACCGTCGGTGATCTTCATGATGTTGTCCTTGGTGAAGCAGGTCACCCGTTTGCGCGCGTGCGCCCGGGCATACTCGAAGGCGTACCGCACGATCCTTTCCGTGCCTCGCCGGGTGATCAGCTTCAGGCACTGCGTGACGTCGGGGGACAGCCGGTATTCGATCCCGGCGTACAGGTCTTCCTCGTTCTCGCGCACGATCACGACGTCCATCCCGGGGTGAAGGGTGTCGACGAACGGGTGATAGGCCACGCAGGGCCGGATGTTGGCGTACAGGCCCAGGGTCTTGCGCGTCGTGACGTTCAGGCTCTTGAACCCCCCGCCCTGGGGCGTGGTGATGGGAGCCTTGAGGAACACCTTCGTCCGGCGCAGGGATTCCCAGGCGGAAGGCGCGATTCCCGCACTGTTTCCAGAGAGATACACCTTTTCGCCGATCTCGATGGTTTCGATGTCGAGCCTCGCGCCCGCGGCTTCCAGGATGTGCAGGGTGGCCGCCATGATCTCGGGGCCGATCCCGTCCCCCGCAGCGACCGTGATGGGAACCTTCTCGTTCATGACGTCCTTTCCCGATAAAGCGGGGATTCTATTCCGGGGCCCCGGGACGCCCGGCTGGTCTCCGGCAGCGAAACGGGTCTATAATGTCTGCCCGTTCCATGAAACCGATCCGAGTCGTCGAGAACCAGGCGGCAGCGTCCTTCGGTCAGGTCGAGGGCGACGCCGTTGCGCTTCGGATCGATCTTTCCCGCCGGATTACGCTGCGGTTCGACCTCAAGCTCGGTTCGCCCGCCGACCTGGAAGCCATTCGATACGCCCGCCGCGCGATGATCCGGGAGGAACGCACCCGAGGCGTCGAGTGGGACGAGCCATCGATGGAAGACCCGAACGTGACGTCCTCCGACATCCGGTGGTTCGTCCTCACCTCGCAGGTCGCCTGGTGCCGGCAGAAGGTCGAAGAGCTCGTCGAGCGGGCAAACCGGGCGCGCGAAGCTCTGCGCTCCCTCGGACAGTAAGACTTCCGTCACCGAAAGTGACGGTTTTCGCCGCTTCTTTCTTCCTCTCCGCCCCGCCCGAATCCCAAGACTCTGCTCCGGAGGCACTTGAGGGGGGGGCTCTTCCCGGCACGGCCCTCGCACTCTCATTTCCCGATGACCGCTCAAAAATGGATCGAGCTCTCGGAGTCTTCGACGGAGCGTCCGGAGTCCACGGGTACGAGCGCTCTGTCCGCGGACCCGGAATCCCCGCTCCTGCTGCGGTTCCGGATCCAGCCCGGCGCGCAGGCTCTCGAGGCCCTGCTTCACGCGCGGCGCTCCATGCTGCGGGAAGAGCGCACGCTCGGCCGCGCGGACGGCGAGCCGTCGCTCGAAGACGCCGTCTTTTCGCCGGAAACGATCCTCTGGCAGGCCGTTCCCGGCCAGGAAGCGGCGTGCATTCGCACCATCGCGGAGCTCGAGGCGCGCGTCGAGCGCATTCTTTCGGAGCTCACGCGATAGACCGAACGGCGTCGTCGTGAAGCGGCTCATTCTTCTCGTCGTCGTCGTGCTCGCGGTTCTCTGGATCGTCCGGGACAAGCCGACGGTATCGGGCCTCATCGATCGGCTGACCAATCCTCTGCTGAAGACCAACGCGGTCGTCCAGGAGTCCGAGCACAAGCGCGTCGTCGCGGAGGCCGCTCCGGCGGTCTCCGGGGATCAGGACGTGGCCGTCGGCATGGTCAAGGAGGGGATGAGCTACTCGGAGGTCCGCGGGCTCCTCGGGCAGCCCGACTCGAACGTCGAATTCAAGGAAGAAGGACGGAGGCTCGTCCGCTGGGACTACCGCCGGGCGGCGCGGCGTGTGATCTTCGAAGACGGGCGCGTCGTCTCCATCGCCGTCCTGTAGGCAGCCGCGGCGGCGCCGAACAGCCCGAGCCTCGGCTCGCGCACGATCCGGATCGGAACGCGGGCCAGAAGCTCCTCCATCGGCGGCTTGTTCCGGAAGGCCTCCAGAAACGAGCCGCCGAGCAAGGCGGGAAGAATCCGGGTCGCGATGCCTCCGGCAACGTAGAGCCCGCCCGTCGAACGGTACTGGAGCGCCAGATTTCCCGCCTCCGACCCGTAGATCGAAACGAACGTCGCGAGAGCCTCGGCGCAAAGACGGTCTCCCCCCGAGAGCCCGAGGCGGCCGATGACGGAGGCGCGGTCCTCCCTTTCGAAAGCGCGCGCGACGGCGGCGGACTCTGACGCAACGCCGTCCTCTTTCAGAAAATCGTAGATGTGCGCGAGGCCCTCACCCGAGAGCAGCCGGTCGCGGCTGACCCGGCCGAACCGGCGGCGCACGAAAACCACCAGGCGGTCCTCCCGGGGGTTTCGGGGCCCGAAGTCCGCGTGGCCTCCCTGGGACGGAAGGGCCTCGATCCGTCCGGCGGAGGTCCACAGGGCCGCCTGGCCGAGGCCCGTGCCCGCGCCGATCAGCGCCATCGCTCCGCCGCGCTCCGCTTCGCCGGCCGCGACGCTGGCGAACTGCCGCCGCGTCAGATACGGAATCCCGAGGGCCGCCGCCACGAAATCGTTCGCGAGGGTGACGTGCGGGATTCGGAGGGTTCGTGAAAGCCGTTTCTCGTCGATCAGCCATGGCAGCTTGGTGATTCGGGACGCCCCGCTGACGACCGGGCCGGCGACGCCGAAGCCCGCAAAGCGGGGAAGGCGTCTCTCGCGCGCGAGGAAGTTCTCGAGGATCTCTTCGAGCGAACCGTGGTCCCCGCTCGCGTACTTCTTTGACCGTTCGAGCGAGACCCGCCGCGCGCCGACCTCGACGATGGCCACGGCGGTCTTCGTGCCGCCGATGTCTCCCGCGAGGACGCGCATGCGGGGACGGTATCAGCGACTTCCGGCAAGGGCAGGCGGGAGGCGGGAGGCGGGAGGCGTGAGGCGGCCGGGAGTCTGGGCCGGGATCGGGAAACGGGAATCGAAGATACGGGAAGGTCCGAATCAGACGCTCAACGCTTTACGCTCAACCTCCCCCGGGGCAGCTCTCATCGAGCGAACGGTCGTTCATGGCGGCTCCGCAGCGAGTGCAGCGATACTCGCCGTCCTGCACGAGGAAAATGTGGCGGGTCGTGGACTCGAGCTGTTCGGGTGGCCGGCTGTCCTGCGCAACGGGTGGCGGGTTCGATCTATCCGGCTGGCGTTGCTCGACTTCTTTCCGTTTCATGCGATTGTGGAGGGCAGCAAGAAGCAGGCCGGGCTTTCAGGGAGAAAAAAAGTCCCCCGGACGGGGTGGGGCCGCCGGGGGGCGAAAGGAGGAGGTGAGGATTTTGTTTCCTCGCCGAACAGTATTGCAAGGCGGCGGCCAGCCCCTTCCTGCAGCTAAGTCGATGATTCGGCAGATGCGTCCGGTCCGGACCCGTATTCCGGGTGACGATCGTTGTCACCGATCAATCACCATTTGTAACGTCGTTTGTACGAAGTGTCAGAGCCCTTAGAGCTCCGAGCGGAACGGGAGCACCGCCCACTCGAAGATCCGGTCCTTCATCGACCTTCTCAGGTAGTCCTGGTAGGTGTACTGGCGGGAATGCTTCAGATCGTCCTCGAACAGCTCCTCCATTCGATGGCCTACACGGGGATCGGCGACGGTCAGGTTGATCTCGTCATTCTTGCGAAAAGATCGGTTATCGAAGTTCGTTGATCCGATGGTCGAGAACAGTCCGTCGACCACCATCGTCTTTGGATGAAACATCGTCGGCTGGTATTCGAAGATCTTGACGCCGCCCCGCAGCAGGTCTCCGAATGAGGAGCGTCCTCCCGCCTTTGTGGCCGGGACGTCGTTGACCTCGCCGGGCACGATCACCCGCACCTCGACGCCGCGCCGGGCCGCCTGGACGAGGGCGGCGCTCGTCTGGCTATCGGGAAGAAAGTAGGAGTTCGAGAGAAAAAGCCGCTTCTGTGCCGAGGCGATCGAGACCGCGTAGAGAAGCTTCGTGGCGGAGCTCGGCGCGCGGGATGTGGAATGGATGACCTGGGCGCGGCTTTCCCCGACGGGGTCGAGCCGGGGATAGAAGTCCTCGCCGAGAAGAGCTTCCCCTCGAACCTCCGCCCAGTTCTCGAGAAAGGCGGCCTGAAGCTCCGCCACCACGGGGCCTTCGACCTGCACGTGCGTGTCCCGCCAGTGTTCCTTGGCATCCGCGTTGCCGAGCCACTCGTCCGCGATGCCGGCGCCGCCGGTGAATCCGATCCTTCCATCCACCACAAGGATGCGGCGGTGCGTGCGGTTGTCGATCGAGTTCAGGTTCCACGGGCGGAGCGGGTGATAAAGCTCGAGGAAGCAGCCCGCCTGCCGCAAGGCGGTGATGTCCGCGTCCTTCAGCTTCGACTTCGAGCCCACGGAGTCGAGGATGAGCCGGACCTGAACGCCGTGTCGCGCGCGGTCCAGGAGAGCTTCGCGGAACTGGACGGCCACCGATCCCGACCAGTAGATGTACGACTCGAGGTTGATCGTTTTCTTGGCGTGACGGATCGCGTCGAGCATCGCCGGGAAGATCTGTTCTCCGTTGACGAGCACGCGAACGCGGTTCCCCGACAGAATCGAGGGATCGGCGAGCGCGTGCGCGGAGGGGAGGAAGGCCTCGTCTTCGACCGAGAAACGGTGCGGCAGGAGGTAATGAACCTCCTTCGGGCGGGACAGCATCGACATCGCGACGGAGAGAGCGAAGGCGATCCCGAGGACGATGACGTAGGTCTCGACCGGGATTCGATACACTTTTGGCTTGCGCGGACGCCGGGCTCGTTTGAAACGCATAGGGGGAGCGTATATCCGTCCGTCGCTTCCGCTCGCTGCGTTCGCTGACGCTCCCGCCCCGAGAGCCTCCTCCCTCCCTCCGGTCGGGAGACTTCTCTCGGGGCGAGCGTATTCGCCATCGCGGGTGGGGAGGCCACAGTGACCCTCCCTCTCCCCGCGCGCCGGGAAGAGGGGTGGGGTGAGGGGCGGCCCTCCGAAGCGGCCGGGCAACGATCGCAC